>CAMVKS010000054.1 GCA_947167995.1 uncultured Prevotellaceae bacterium | reverse complement strand
CTACAAGCATCTTAAGTGCACGTTGAGTCGTATGATCTTTCTTGTTGACCTTCAAATGCTCGGTCAAGTGGGCAATACGGTATGAGAATAATGCTATCTGAGCTTCGGGTGAGCCAGTATCAGTATTGCTTTTGCCGTAGGTGCCAAAGATCTCTTTTTTCTTCTCTTGATCTAAGTACATTTTGTAAGTTTTTAAAAAATTGCGCAAAATTGCGGTGCAAAGGTACAACATTTTTTCTAATCAGCAAGCATTTGAGCGTTTTTTTCTTTGTTTTTTCTGAAAAAATGCACAAAAAAATGCATGCACCCTTTCATCTGAATTTAGTTGTTTTGAGAATAATGGCACCAACAATGGCCCCTGGGTAAAACGAATCGCATTGCAGCGTGAAAGAAGTTGCCATTGATAAACCGACCCGCCATTTTGGGCATTTTCACTATCAATAATGGCTTAAAACACTAAATAATATTAAAAGAATGACGAAAAATACATTTTTCATAGTTTCAAATTAAATTAAAAGCATTATCTTTGCACAAAGTTTACGAGAATTGTATTGTACATTTTTTGAAAAGAACTATCAAACGAATGAAATATAGTGACCGAGAGGTCACTTTTAAAACTATAAAAACATTATTAACCCTTTTTTGAATCAATCTCAGCTATGGATGAGAACATAGAGAAAAAACCTAAAAGACCCCGCATTGGCGAGGGACGTCCCGCTATGGACGAGAATGAAATGACTACTACAAGAGTAGAGAACGCCGATTACAATCGTGAAACACAAGTCCCAGAGAACGCAGGCGAAGGCTACCAGGAAGGCGGTTATCAGCATCGCAACTACAATCGCCCTCAGCAGGGAGGTTATCAGCATCGCAACTATCAGGGCGGATATCAGCAACGTGGCGGATATCAACAACGTGGAAGCTACCAGCAACGTGGAAACTACCAGCAGCGTGGAAACTACCAGCAGCGCAACTACAACCGTCCTCAGCAGGGTGGATACAACCCTCGCTACCAGCAGGGAGAAGGTGAGCAGCAAGAAGGCAACTACCAGCAGCGCACCTACAACCGTCCTCAACAGGGTGGATACCAGCAGCGTGGCGGTTACAACCGTCAGCAGGGTGGTTACCGTCAAGGCGGTTACCAGCAGCGCGGTGGTTACCAACAACGCGGCTATGGCAACCAACGCAACCAGCATCCCGGCGGACGCAAGACACAAGGCCCACGCCCACAGATGCGATTCACACCACGTCCACAACGCATTGAGTATGAGGAGCCAATAGTTGACCCTAACACCACCATGCGCCTCAACAAGTTCATGGCCAACGCCGGCATCTGCTCGCGTCGTGAGGCCGACGAACTCATCCAAAGAGGTGTCATCAAAGTGAATGGTCAGGTTGTTGACCAACTTGGCATCAAGATCACCCCACAGGATGTAGTGGAATACAACGACAAGGTGGTTGTAGCCGAGAAAAAATGCTACGTGCTGCTCAACAAGCCCAAAGACTGTGTCACCACCAGCGACGACCCCAACGGCCGCAAGACCGTTATGGACTACGTGAAGGGAGCCTGCGAAGAGCGCATCTATCCCGTGGGACGTCTCGACCGCAACACCACTGGTGTGCTCTTGCTCACCAATGATGGCGACCTGGCTTCTAAGCTCACTCATCCACAGTATGTGAAGAAGAAAATATATCAGGTTTGGGTCGATAAGCCCATCAGCGAGGATGACATGCAGCACATCGCCGACGGCGTAGAGCTTGACGATGGCCCCATCCATGCCGATGCTGTGAGCTATGTAAGCCCCACCGACCGCAAGCAGGCAGGTATCGAGATTCACTCAGGCCGCAACCGCGTGGTGCGCCGCATTTTCGAGGCACTGGGCTATCACGTAGTGAAGCTCGACCGCGTTTACTTCGCCGGCTTGACCAAGAAGAACCTGGCCCGCGGCAAGTGGCGCTACCTCACACAGGAAGAGGTTAACTACCTAAAGCAAAATTCATTTGAGTGATTAACAGTGAGAACTATAAACTCTAAACTCTAAACCTCACGTTGTGGCCCACTGCCACAACGTGAATAAATATTATGGCATTAAAACGAACTAAAATTGTTGACGCCTTCAGCGGCGAGCTCGAGGGCAAACAAGTGTGTGTTAAAGGTTGGGTGAGAAGCCGTCGTGGCAACAAGCACGTGCAATTTGTGGCACTCAACGATGGCTCTACCATCAACAACCTGCAAGTTGTAGTCAATCTGGAGACCTTTGATGAGGAGCAGCTCAAGCCCATCACCACAGGTGCAAGCCTCTGTGTAGTGGGCACTCTCGTGGCCTCTCAAGGCAAGGGACAAGCCTATGAGGTTCAAGCTCAGGAAATCGAGGTCTATGGCACTGCCGACCCCGAGGAGTATCCCATGCAGAAGAAAGGGCACACCCTCGAGTTCCTGCGTGAGAAAGCACATCTGCGAATGCGCACCAACACCTTTGGAGCCGTGTTCCGCATTCGCCATCACTTGGCGTTTGCCATTCACAAGTTCTTCAACGACAAGGGATTCTTCTACCTCAACACTCCTCTCATCACCTCAAGTGATGCCGAGGGTGCTGGCGAGATGTTCCAGGTAACCACTCTCGACCTCGACAACCTGCCTCGCACCGAGGATGGCAAAATCGACTACAGCAAGGACTTCTTTGGCAAGATGACAAGCCTCACCGTGAGCGGTCAGCTCGAGGGTGAGCTCGGAGCAACATCGCTGGGAGCCATCTACACCTTTGGCCCCACATTCCGTGCCGAGAACAGCAACACACCTCGCCACCTTGCCGAGTTCTGGATGATTGAGCCCGAGATGGCGTTCTACGACATCAACGACAATATGGACCTTGCCGAGGAATTCATCAAGTACTGCGTGCAGTATGCTCTCGACCACTGCAAGGACGATATCGAGTTCTTGAACAAGATGTATGACAACACCCTCATCGACAGGCTCAACCACGTTCTTAAGGAAGAATTTGTTCGCCTCTCTTACACCGAGGGTATCAAAATCCTTGAGGAAAGCGGCGAGAAGTTCGAGTTCCCAGTTAAGTGGGGTGTAGACCTGCAGAGCGAGCACGAGCGCTACCTCGTTGAGAAGCACTTCAAGCGTCCGGTAATCCTTACCGACTATCCCAAGGACATCAAGGCGTTCTACATGAAGCAGAACGACGACGGCAAAACCGTGCGTGCTATGGACGTGCTGTTCCCGCAGATTGGCGAAATCATTGGTGGCTCGGAGCGTGAAGCCGACTACGACAAGCTCATGAACCGCATCAACGAGCTTGGTATCCCCATGAAGGACATGTGGTGGTACCTCGACACACGCAAGTTTGGTACAGTGCCACACAGCGGCTTCGGCCTTGGTTTCGAGCGCCTGGTGCTCTTTGTGACCGGCATGGCAAACATTCGCGACGTCATCGCATTCCCACGCACTCCAAACAACTGCGAGTTCTAAAAGCTGAAAATAATACTTGCTATCTCAGCAAAATCCATACAATTAGCGCCCGGGCATTGAGCCCGGGCGCTTTGTTTCTTGCTGTGAATGGTTTAAAATCGGTAGCCGATTGCGATTTGGGCATTGCCGTTCTTGCCGTCAAAAGTGGTAAAGGCTTTTGTCAAACCCAATGTATAACGTCCCTGAACAAAGACGTCCTCGGTGATGTTGTAGGTCAAGCCAAGGGCAGCACCCACATCAACGGTTTTGGTATTATCTTTATAGTCTTCGGTCCCCTCCAGATAGTCACAATCTATGTAGCTTCTTTTACTATAAACGTTAATGCCTAATTGAGGACCTAAGTCGATACTCAGAGATGGAATCACATAATACTTAAACATCACGGGCACGTTAACGTAGTTGGTGTTGTAGGCGGTATAGCCGTTTTTTTCAAGATGTCCCGATAGTCCTTCTAAAACTTCACCATCCATCTCGACATCGACATAAAAAGTATAAATGTCTTCTTTTGCCCCTTGAGCTGCAAATACTACCTCAGGAGCGATAGAGAACTTGTCGTTGAAGCGATACTCGAAGAATGCTCCTGCCTGATAGTTGAAGGTGCCTCTGATATTATCGGTGGTCTTTCCCCAGAAGTGAGTGAAGTCAACGCCAATTTTGGGACCGAAAGTAAATTTTTTCTGTGCCATTGCTGCACCAGCTGATAATAACACACACATCAATGCGATAGTTATTCTTTTCATAATTCTAATGGTTTATTGGTTATACATACGTTGCTTTTGCAAAATTACAATATTTTTTATGATTGCAATGCTTCTGGCAGAAAAATTTGACTTGTGCTCGAAGGATAATTCATCTTACCTTTGGATATGGAACCGACTAATGAATGTCGACAACTATTTAAAATTAAGTTAAAAACATTGACCATTTAGTAATTAATTTCTTTATTAGGAGAAAAATTACTACCTTTGCATCTAAATTATAGAATACTATACACTCACAATGGATATCAATAAAGTATTATTCATCTCTCAAGAGATAGCACCCTATCTTCCCGACAGTGAGATGGCAACAGCAAGCCGCATGCTGGCACAGGGGGTTCAGGAAAAAGGCATCGAGGTGAGAACCTTCATGCCTAAGTATGGCTCCATCAATGAGCGACGCAATCAGTTGCATGAGGTCATCAGGCTGTCAGGAATGAACCTGATTATCGACGATACCGACCATCCTCTGGTAATCAAGGTTGCCACGCTACAACCAGCAAGGTTGCAAGTCTATTTCATTTACAATGAGGACTATTTCAACCCCAACATAACCAAGGAGCTGGAAATCGACTCTCACCCCGAGGACAATGACGAGCGCTCAATCTTCTATGTGCGCGGTGTGCTGGAGACTGTCAAGAAATTAAGATGGATTCCAAGCATCATCCAGTGTAGCGGATGGATAACAGCACTTGCACCTCTCTATATCAAGAAGTTCTACAGCGACGACCCATCCTACCGCGACGCAAAGGTAGTGATGTCGCTCTACGACGAGAAAATGATTGAGCCTCTAAATGAGAAGATGGCCGAGAAGCTCAAGTGCGATGGCTTCACCGACGAAGACCTGAAGCCCATCTTTGACAAGCAGGCCTCTTACATCGACCTCATGAAGCTGGCTATCGACAACTGTGACGCTGTAATGCAGTGCAGTCCCAATATCGACCCTGAGGTGCTCAAGCTCGTTGAAGACTCCAAATTGCCATTCCTCGCCTATCAAGAAGGCGATAACACTGAGATGGTGAACCGAAGCATGGACTTCTATCAAAGCCTATAAAAACAAGTCTTTAAAACCGTTTTATTAGGCACATCTTGATACCATAAAAAGATTATTGATTATGAAAAAAATCATATTGGCCTTAATCGCCACAATCGTTGTGACAATAGGATTCAACTCATGTATCGACGACAACATTGGGCCATCGATTTCCGACATTGGCTCGGCCATCATCGAAGATTCGTCATTCGACATAACAGGTGTCTCGGTCCGAAACAAGCATCTGCGCTCAAGAAGTAGCACACAGCTGTTAGGCAACATCTGCGCCGACGGATTCGGAACCATGACCAGTGATGTGGTAGCACAGTTCATGCCCACCTCAAAAATCGACACCGTCGGTGTTCATGGTGGAGCACAATGGATTGACTCATGCTTTATCACCATGCGCGTTGCCGAAGGCGATTTCACGGGCGACTCCTTAGCCCCCATGCGAATGGAAATCTACGAGCTCAACCACCAGCTCCCCATACCCATCTTCTCAGATTTCGACCCCTCAACCTACTATAGCAAGGGCGACCTGATGGGCTCAATAACCTATTCGGCAAGCGAGGCTATCAAAAAGACAAATACGTCCTCAAGCACGGGTGCGACAAGCTACTATTACGAAATCAGAGTACCTGTATCGGTAGACTATGCTCGCGATATTTTCAACGAGTACAAGAGCGACCCCTCGGTATTTGACACTCCAGGCAATTTTGCCGACTTCTTCCCCGGCATTTATATAACCAACAGCTATGGACAAGGCAATGTGATGAACTTCTATGACATTGAGTTTGTCACCTACTACCGCAAGTTTGGGAAGAACGATGCAGGCAACGACACCATCTACCCCGCAAGGCAACAAAGCTACATGGCAGTCACTCCCGAGGTAATCTATAACAACAATATCAATCTCGAGCCCGACCCACTCATCGAGTCGCTGATCGACGACGGAAAAACCATTGTAATGGGTCCAGCAGGATATGAGGTGAAGGCCTCCTTCCCCATCCAAAACATCATCGACAAGTTCAGAGAAAACACCAAAGATGCGCTCGGAGTCATCAACTACCTCTCGTTGGAAATACCGGCCGAGCAGATTCCAAACAGATACAAAATAGCACCCCCAAAATACCTGCTCATGGTAAAGGAGAGCTATCGTGACCAATTCTTCGAGAAAGACTCGCTCACCAACAACAAGGATGCGTTCTATGCCGAGTATAATGAACTTAAGAAAAGCTACACCTTTACAGGCCTGAGAGACTATGTGCTCGACATCATCAACCACAAGGGCGGACAGGTTACCGACGAAGACATCAACTTCATCATCATGCCCATCGATGTGACAGTTTTCAACAACACAAGCAGCTATTACAGCTACTATTACCCCTCCACCACTTCGACTCAGGTGGTCACAAAAATTGCTCCGGCAATATCAAAACCATGCCTTGCGATGCTTGATCTTGACAATGCAATTGTCAAACTCACCTATAGTAAGCAAACGCTTTATTAGCTTGTGACACAACTCAAGCACCAGCCACAATAGCTCAGTCGGTAGAGCAACGCATTCGTAACGCGTAGGTCACGGGTTCGAGTCCCGTTCGTGGCTCAAAGACCTCCCAAAGTATCTTCTTTAGGGAGGTCTTTTTTTACATTATCAAACACCTTTTTTCACCACTCTCCCACCCTCGTTTATTCCACCAAAAAGAAGTCTATTATAAGCGCACTCTTCCCTATTTGAACAACCATCTCAACGCCTCATCAAACTCTTGTTAATAAATTTTCCCGCCGTTAAGTATTTTTTAATGCAATATTTTTTGCTCGTTGTGTTTTTTGCACTACCTTAGCATGTCGAATTATACATTTAGTTTTACAGATATTTGAAATGAAAAGTTTTTTAAGTGCTTTATTGCTTGTAATAAGCTTATTCTCAGCAAGTAACGCCACAGCGCAGGCAACTCTGTTTGAGTATCCTATCGCACCCGACACTTGCACCAACATAGAAACCCGATGCAATTACAGCGTGCAGCATTTCTGGGACAAATGCGACTTCTCCAAGCCGTTTGAGGAACAGAACGATAGCCTGCTCATGGAAGCCATGATCACCTATTTTGACATCATGAAAGCAGGCGCCAATGTCAATGTGGCTCTTGCTTCGGTGCGAAATCTCATGTTCAAATCTCAAGCCAACCATGACAATTTCTTGAAGCTCATGTCTCTGGCCGAATATCTGCTATTTTTTGACTCCGACTTCATCGACGACCTCTATCTCACGTTCTTGCAAAGTGCAGCCGATGCCAGCTGGATGAATAAAGAAAAACGAAACCGCTACATCGACATAAGCAAGCGAATACAGAACAGCAAGCTTGGCAACCCACTCTACAATTTCGAATTCACATCAATTACCGGTGCACGCAAGCATCTGCAAGACGTGAAATCGACCGCCAGCATGTATGTGGTCATCTTCAGCGACAACGAGAGCGGCAGCTCTATCGAAAGAATGAGACTCAGCACCGATATCGCATTCAACCAAAAGGTGGAGGCGGGAGAAATCGAAGTCATCAACATAATACTTGGCGACACCCCAAAAAACTGGGACAAGGACTCTCAAACCTATTCCCAGACATGGATAGTTGGAGCAAGCAAAGAGGTTCAAGACAAACTCGACCTGCGCATTATGCCCAGCATCTTCCTTCTTGATGAGAACTTTAACATAATCGCCAAGAACAAGACTGTCGATTTTATAAAAAACGTCTTTGTTAGATAACGACAGTGCTTTTTTTTGAACGATGTAACAAATTTATTTAATAACACAATTCGCGACATGATAAACCTTCCCAAATGGATTAAATCCTTCCTGATGCTGAATGCAGCACACACCTACAGCAACCTATCACGACTGTTCCTGAGGTTGTTCACAGGTATTATGTTCCTGCAAATGGGAGTAAGACAGATGACTCACCTTGGCGATTTTGCCCAGTCGTCAATGGGCAGTGCCAGTGAGTCAACTTTAGTAACCATTGTTGTGGTGGAGATTGTTTGCGCAGTATTCATCATCCTGGGGCTTTTCACTCGACTGACACTCATCCCTTCTATTGGCATCATGATTTATGCCGAGATTGCGATGATGTCGTCAAGCAGCGCTTCGACAGCTGGACAGATGTTTATCTTTGAGCCTGGCTACCCCATCATGTTCTTAGGAATCTTTGCCTATATGTTGCTCGCAGGACCAGGAAAGATTTCACTCGATTACCTCTTCGCCATCCACACCATCAGCGAGAAAGACGATGAAGAGAGCGAAGTCCTCGAGAAAGCGTGATAGCAAAAAACTAAAAACTCAGAAACAAAACAAATAATGAGCATAGCAGTTCTCATATCAGGCGGAGTCGACAGTGCAGTAGTTGTGCATGAGCTTGTAGAGCAGGCCCAGCACGACTTACAGTTGTTCTACATTCGCATTGGCATGGACAACGACGAGGGCGACTGCAGCGCCGAGGAAGACATCGAGATGTGCAACCTCATCGCTCACCGATATGGACTGCCACTGGAGGTGGTATCGCTACACGAGGAATACTGGGACAACGTCATGGAGTATGCTCTGCGCACCGTCAAGGCTGGACTCACACCAAACCCCGACATGATGTGCAACCGCATGATCAAGTTCGGGTATTTCGAGCAAAGATGGGGCAAAGATTTTGATCTCACTGCAACAGGACACTATGCCACCACTTGTGAAATCAACGGCACCAAATATCTCGCCACGGCTGTCGACCCTGTAAAGGACCAAACCGACTTCCTCGCGCAGATAACCTATGAACAATTGAAGCACCTCATCTTTCCCATTGGCTCCATGCCAAAGGCTCGTGTGAGAGAGATTGCACAAGAAGTGAAACTCCCCAACGCCAACCGCAAAGACAGCCAGGGAATTTGCTTCTTGGGACAAATCAACTACAACGACTTCATTCGCCGCCACCTGGGCGTCAAGCGTGGCCCAATCATCGAAATCGAGACTGGCCGCAAACTGGGTGAGCACAACGGATACTGGTTCCACACCATAGGGCAGCGCAAGGGGTTGGGACTTAGTGGTGGTCCATGGTATGTGGTCAAGAAGAACGTCCAGGACAACGCCATCTATGTGAGCAATGGTTATGGCACCAGCAAGCAGTATGGACGTGAAATTCACCTCGACGAGATGCACTTCATCAGCGGCAATCCCTGGCAAGGTGTTGACGGCTCTCACGAGATAACTTTCAAGAACAGGCACACGCCTCATTTCGCAAAGGGACGACTCATGCAGCTCGATGCCAATCAGTGGATTATAAAAAGCGAGGAAGACATCCAAGGCATTGCCCCTGGACAGTTTGCTGTCATCTACGACAAGCAGCAGCACCTGTGCTACGGCAGTGGAGTGATAACTCTTTAAGTTAAAAATAAATTTTCCAAAGTATACAATGAACGACAACAAGATAGAAATGGACGTTATGGGCATCACTTACAGCCAGATTCAGCAAGATGCCTACGCACTATTGCTCAAGCAGCATCAAGGCGAACTGTGCATACCCATTGTGGTGGGTGTTTCGGAAGCACAGTCCATTCTTTCACGTTTAGAAAACATCATTCCTCCAAGACCTCTCACCCACGACCTCATGCTGAGCTTGTTTCATGCTTTTGGCATCAGCCTTGACGAGGTTCTCATCTATAAGTTCAGCGAGGGAGTGTTCATGTCGAGACTCAAACTCTCCAACAACGAGCACAACTTAGAACTCGACTCGCGAACCAGCGATGCAGTGGCTTTGGCTTTGAGAACCAACGCTCCCATCTACACCACCCAAGAGGTGCTCGACAAGACAGGATTCACTCTCAAAGATGACGAAAAGACCAAGAGAGCTAAACGCTCAATCAACGACTTGAGTGTCGAGGAACTGAAGAAGAGACTCAACCGTGCAGTGGAACTCGAAAAATATGAGCTCGCAGCAAGCATACAAAAGACTATCAACGAGAAACTCGCAAAACAGTCGAAGAGCTCGGACGAGGAAAACAAGACCGTTCAAGAAACACCAGAACAATAAAAATATTATAATAACAACAAAAAACGATTATCATTATGAATCTTAAAGTTAAGTTGATTATCATGAACTTCCTGGAGTTCGCTGTCTGGGGATCTTATCTGACATGTATGGGTGGATACCTTGCAACACATGGACTTGCAGGCGACATCGGATGGTTCTATGCAGTACAAGGCATCGTGTCACTTTTCATGCCAGCGCTTCTTGGCATTGTTGCCGACCGTTGGATTCAGGCACAGAAGGTACTCAGCCTTGCACATGTGATAGCTGGTGTATTCATGCTCATAGCAGGATCTTATGCCATGTCGGCTGGCGATAACCCATCGTTCTGGCCTCTCTTCTTGCCTTACACCATCAGTGTAGCATTCTTTATGCCCACAATTGGCCTTGCCAACTCGGTGGCTTTCAATGCGTTGACCAAGGCAGGCATGGACACCGTCAAGGCCTTCCCCCCAATTCGTGTGTTTGGCACAATTGGTTTTATCTGCGCTATGCTTACAGTAGACTTCACTGGACTTCAGCACAACTACGGGCAGTTCTTCATGTCGGGTGGTTTCAGTATTCTTCTCGCCATTTATGCGCTGTTCATGCCCAAGTGTCCAGTCAACAAGAATGCCGAGAGCAGCTCGCTTGTCGACGTTTTCGGACTTCGCGCCTTCACGCTGTTCAAGCAAAAGAAGATGGCGATTTTCTTCATCTTCTCGATGCTCCTTGGCGTTTCGCTTCAGATCACCAATGGCTTCGCCAACCCCTTCCTCACAGCCTTTGAGGGAATCAAGGAATATGCCGACACTTTTGCGGCTCAGCATGCCAATGCACTGATTTCTCTTTCACAAATCAGTGAAACATTGTGTATCTTGCTCATCCCGTTCTGTATGAAGCGTTTCGGAATCAAAAACGTGATGCTCATAGCAATGATTGCATGGGTGTTCCGTTTCGGCTTCTTCGGAATGGGTAATCCCGGTATGCCAGGCGTGATTCTCTTTGTACTCTCTTGTGTGGTTTACGGTGTGGCTTTCGATTTCTTCAACATTTCGGGTGCTCTCTATGTTGACCAGCAGACCGACGAGTCGATTCGCAGCAGTGCACAGGGTCTCTTCATGGTTATGACCAATGGTATTGGTGCCACAATCGGAACTTTGAGCGCTCAAGCTATCGTCGACCACTTTGTCAATGACGAGGCGGTAGTAGCAGCAGGTCCAAGTGCTGTAATGACTGGTTGGGCAACATCGTGGTACATCTTTGCAGCCTATGCCCTTGTGGTTGCTGTTTCCTTCTTCTTCATCTTCAAGGATCCACGCAAGGAAGAGGCCGCAAAACTCAAAACAGCTTAACTTGACAAGCATTATGCATTGTGCATTATGAATTAAGCATTGTGCATTATGTATTAAATTAAAGATATGCATCGATTCTTCGCCCCCGACATAGCCACAACGCTCACTCTTCCCGAGGAGGAGTCGCGCCATTGCGTGCGTGTGCTCAGGCTTGCCGAGGGCGATGAAATCGAGGTGATAGACGGATGCGGCACAATCTTTCGATGTCGCATTGCCATCGCTCACAACAAGCATTGTGCGGTGGAGATTCTTTCGCAAGAAGAATGCATGCCTCACTGGGGAGCCAAGATTGAGCTTGCCGTAGCACCCACCAAGAACCTTGACCGCATTGAATGGATGGCCGAGAAATGCACCGAGATGGGAATCGACCGCATAACTCCACTCTTGTGCACTCACAGTGAGCGCAAGGTGCTCAAAACCGACCGACTTCACAAGATTCTCGTTGCTGCCATGAAGCAGTCGCTCAAGGCTCAGCTGCCACAGCTTGACGAGCTAACACCCATCAAGGATGTCATCAATGAGGACTTTTCTGGTCAACGATTCATTGCCTACTGCGATGAATCATTGCCACGAGAAGAGCGCAAGAGCCTTCCTCAGGTCTATGACCCCAACAAGGATGCCTTGGTGATGATTGGTCCCGAGGGCGATTTCGACCCGCATGAGGTGGAAGCTGCATTAAATGCCGGCTTCATCCCGGTAACCCTCGGGAAGAGCCGCCTCCGCACCGAGACGGCTGCAATGATGGCCGTTGCCATGATGCACACGGCTAAAACTGTCATTGAATCATAATTCTATTTAAAACAAGACACTCTTCCAACCATAAATCCCTATAAATAATTAGAATAACAACACAAAACAATAACAAAAAGTTTAAGTAAAGACTGTACATTATGAAATTAAGAAAATTTTTAGTGTTATTGACTCTGGCAATTGCGTCAAGCACTATGTTTAATCTTGCCGCGCAAAACCAAGACCAAATCTCGGCAGCGGTGATGAAGGTTTATGACGATTATATTGCCCAGAACCCCAACGATTACAACACTCTTTTCATGCGTGCCAACCAGCATTACTACAACAACAATATAGATGCGGCCCTCAGCGATGTAAATCGCACCATTCAGCTGGCTCCTTCTAAAGAGACCGAGCTTCTGTTTGACGCCTATCTGCTCAGGGCCAAGCTCTATGACCTCAAAAGCAACTTTGATGCCGCACTTGCCGATGTCGACAAAGCTGCCGCCATCAATCCCACAAGTCTCTCATGGGTCGACATGAAAGGAAAGATTGCCTACGCCAAGGGTGATTATGAAATGGCCGAAACACAGTTCAAGACCATCCTGCAGCAGCAATCACGCAACTATGATGCCATGTTCTGCCTGGGATGTGTAGCAGCCAAGCAAGGTAAGGAAGAAGATGCTATGGCATGGGCCAATCAGGCTCTCACACTCTTCCCCGCCGAGCCTCAGGTCTACATGAACCGTGCTTATGTTCAGGAAATTCTGGGTAAATATCGCGACGCGTGCGACACCTATCTCATTGCCATGAGTGTCACCGACGACAACGGTGCGTCTATCAAGCGACTTGTTGATCTCTCAAGCGACCACTACGACGATGTAATGGCTTCGCTCAAGAGTGCAACCGACGAAAATCCACGTGTGGGCATTTTCTACCGAGTGCGCTCGGCTATTGCCCTCAACTACAAGCACTATGGACAGGCACTGAAAGACCTCAAGGCTATCACCGACAACAACCTCATGGAGTATTCTACCATCTACAGCGACGAGGCAATGTGCCTGTTCCAGCTCGGAGACTATGACCAGGCCTATACCTATGCCAACAAGGCCATCGCCAACGATGCCACCAACCCCGACGGTTACATCCTGCGCAGCATGATTGAGTTGCGACAAGGCAAGGGAAACAATTACAACACTGCGATGAATACTCTCGACCAGGCACTTGTGCTCAACCCCAACTACACACCCACCCTTATGGCAAAAGCAAGACTTCTCATCGCACAGAAGAAGTATAAAGAAGCTCTGCCTTTTGTGAGCAAAGCAATTGAGAATGAACCAACAAATGCCGATGCCCTCATGCTTCGTGGATGGCTCAACAAGTATCATCTCAAGAATGTGACCGCGGCTCAAACCGATTTCTCTAAAGTGCTGACACTCGACAATGACGACATCACTTCACTCAGGGGATTTGCGCTGCATGAAATGGGTGATGACACCGAAGCCAATGCCTGGGCCGAGCAAATGATTAAGCTCTACCCTGCCATTGGTGGCGAAGCCTACTACTATGCTGCCGCACTGCAAGCTGCCATGGGCAACAAGGCACAAGGCATCAAATATCTGGAAACATGTTTGGCCAATGGCTATGGCGGTCTCTTTGACATCAAGTTCAACGAAGACCCCTATGTCAACATAGCTCCTTTGCGCTCTGAGCCAAGTTTCAAGATGCTGCTCGACCAGTCGCAGCTCAACTTCCAGGAACGTTAATTAACTTGAGTTTCTAAAGTGAAATTGGATTATCAAGTTATTGAATCTCAGCGGTGAACTCCCCCTCTAATAGAGGGGGTCCGCTGAGATTCAGGCTGTTAGCCATTTGTTATATAGAAGGGGGAGTGATGCACAGCACTTTATCCCTTTTTTAATACAATAGAAACTTGAATAAACTAATTTAGCATGAAAAGATATTTTGCATTTTTGATGATACTGGCTTTAGTGGGGGCTTGTGCCACTACTGCCGATGCCAAGAGGCGAGTGCACCGCAAGGCGAAGCCCAAGGCTAAAACCACTGCGACAGTCACCATCACTGGCCGTGCGCAGGGCCATGATTATGTGGACCTGGGCCTGCCAAGCGGCACGCTGTGGGCCACGATGAACGTGGGCGCCAACAGCCCCGAGGACTACGGTGACTACTTCGCCTGGGGCGAGACCGCACCCAAGAGTGTGTATAACTTGAACACCTACAAGTGGTGCAATGGTGACTATGACCAATTGACCAAGTACTGCACCGATAGCGATTTGGGCTATAACGGCTTCGTAGACAACAAGACCGAGCTTGACCTCGAGGACGATGCCGCCACCGCCAACTGGGGCTCAGGGTGGCGCATGCCGTCATTGACGCAGATTCAGGAGTTGATTGACAGCTGCACCAGTGAGTGGACCACGATAAACGGAGTCGATGGCAGGCTTTTCAAGAGCAAGAAAAACGGCGCGTCGCTGTTCTTTCCCGCGGCTGGCTACCGCTGGTCTGGCGGGCTCAACGGCCTGGGATCGTACGGCAACTATTGGTCGCGCACGCTCTACGCCGGCGCTCCGGGCAGCGCCTACGAATTGCTCTTCAGCTCGGGCTACGTGACCTGGAACTACTACTGGATCAACCGCGGTGGCGGTCGGGGCGTGCGTGCGGTGCGTGGCTCTTAGAATTTGTACCCTTCCTCACGCGCTTCACCCATTAAGCCGGCAAAGCACGCGCGCAGCGAGGCTGGGGGCAAGAACAGGCGGCAAGTGGCCGCTGCCCCCCAGGCGAGCAAGAGCGTGCTTTGCCGGCTTTTTCTTTCACCTGTGATGTGAATGACACGTTCTCACATTGATTGTGAATAAATTCTTTGGTAAAAATTGTTTGAGTTTCAAGGAAATTGTGTACCTTTGCGAGACTTAACTAAAACACTTTAAAATATTATGGCAAAAATTAATGGAGCAGTTACGGTCAACACCGAGCGCTGCAAGGGTTGCAACCTGTGCGTTGTGGCCTGCCCGCAAGACGTGCTTGACCTGAAGAAAAATGAAGTAAACAACCGAGGTTACCATTATGCCTATATGGCAAATCCCGACAAGTGCATTGGATGCTCGAGCTGCGCGCTCGTGTGCCCCGACGCTTGCATTGAGGTATATCGTGTTGTAGAGAAGTAAACAAGTAATCAATCTTTAAAAAAACAAAACCGTAGAAACGATGAACGATAAAGTAACATTAATGAAGGGTAATGAGGCTCTCGCTGTCGCTGCTATTCGCTATGGTGCCGACGGTTATTTTGGTTATCCTATTACCCCGCAGTCTGAGGTTCTCGAGAAACTTGAAGAAGAAATGCCTTGGGAGACTACTGGTATGGTAGTTCTGCAAGCCGAGAGTGAAGTGGCTGCTATCAACATGGTGTATGCTGGCGCTTCGTGCGGCAAAACAGTACTCACTTCAACCTCTAGTCCAGGCTTCAGCTTGATGCAAGAAGGTATGAGTTACATGGCAGCCAGCGAGGTTCCCGCATTGGTGATTAACGTAATGCGTGGCGGCCCTGGTCTGGGTACTATCCACCCATCACAGGCCGACTACTTCCAGGCTGTTAAGGGTGGTGGTCATGGCGACTACCGCTTGATTACTCTCGCTCCTGCTTCGGTTCAGGAGATGGTTGACTTCGTGGCTCTTGGCTGGGACTTGGCTTTCAAGTATCGCGCAGTATCTATGATTCTCGCCGATGGCGTTATCGGCCAGATGATGGAGAAAGTGGTGCTCCCCGAGCAGCGTCCACGTCACACCGAGGAATGGATTCGTGAGAACTGCCCATGGGCTGTTAACGGCCGCAAGGGTATGCGTCCCAAGAACATCATCACCTCGCTCGAGCTTGACGACGACAAGATGGAGGAGAACAACCATCGCTTCCAAGCTACTTACCGCGAGATCGAGAAGAACGAGCAACGTTGCGAGTTGATCAACACCGACGACTGCGACTACCTCATCGTTGCTTTTGGTAGTATGGCACGCATCAGCCACAAGGCTATGGAGCTCGCTGCCGAGGAAGGCATCAAGGTCGGCATCGCTCGACCCATCACTCTCTGGCCTTTCCCAGTTGACGCTATCCGCAAAGCTGCTCAGGGCGTTAAGGGCATCCTTAGTGTGGAGCTTAGCGCTGGTCAAATGATCGAGGACATCAAGCTCGCTACCGAGTGCAACTACCCAGTTGACCTCTTCTGCCGCCTGGGTGGCAACGTTCCCGCTCCCGACGAGATTCTCAACGCACTCAAAGAGAAACTGGTTAACAAATTAGGATAATCAACTTTTTTAATCATTACAAGACCATTATGGAACTTAACGATATAATCCGCCCCGAAAACAGGGTTTATAAGAAACCGAGCCTTCTCAACGATGCACACATGCACTACTGCCCTGGCTGTAGCCATGGTGTTGTGCACAAACTCGTTGCCGAGGTTATCGAAGAAATGGGACTGCAAGAAAAGGCTATCGGCGTTTCTCCTGTAGGTTGCGCCGTATTTGCCTACAACTACATCGACATCGACTGGCTTGAGGCCGCTCACGGACGCGCTCCAGCGATGGCTACAGCTACCAAGCGACTCATGCCCGACAAACTCGTCTTCACCTATCAGGGCGATGGTGACCTCTCAGCTATTGGTACTGCCGAGACTATCCACGCTGCCAACCGCGGTGAGAACATCGTCATCATCTTCATCAACAATGCTATCTATGGTATGACTGGTGGACAAATGGCGCCTACTACTCTGCTCGGTCAAAAGACCGCTACTTGCCCTTACGGACGCCGTGCCGACCTTAACGGCTATCCTCTGGCTATCAGCAACCTGCTGGCTCAGCTCGACGGTACTTGCTACGTAACCCGTCAAACTGTTTACAGCCCCGCTGCAGTGCGCAAGACCAAAGCCGCTCTCAAGAAAGCCTTCCAAAACAGTATGGACGGCAAGGGATGCTCGGTTGTTGAAGTTGTCAGCACCTGCAACACTGGTTGGAAACTCACTCCAGTGAAAGCCAACGAGTGGTTACAAGAGAACATGTTTGCTAAGTACCCATTGGGTGATTTAAAAAATAAAGAATAATCATGAAAGAAGAAATAGTAATTGCAGGATTTGGAGGACAGGGTGTCCTCTCAATGGGTAAGATTCTCGCTTACTCTGGATTGATGGAAGACAAGGAAGTAACCTGGATGCCATCTTATGGACCCGAGCAGCGTGGTGGTACTGCCAACGTTACCGTAATCGTTAGCGACGAGCGCATCAGCTCACCCATCCTCAACATGTACGACACTGCTGTGGTACTCAACCAGCAGTCGCTCGACAAGTTTGAGAAGATGGTGAAACCTGGCGGCGTGCTCATCTACGACAGCTATGGTATCAACACACCTCCCACTCGCACCGATATCAAGATCTATCGCATCGAGGCTACCGAGGCTACCATCGAGATCAACAACAGCAAGGC
>CAMVKS010000053.1 GCA_947167995.1 uncultured Prevotellaceae bacterium | reverse complement strand
CTTTAAAAATATCAATAATTTTGACTAATTTCGCACTTGCTATTAGAATTCACTTTGAGTGACCGCGTTGCCTTATTTTAGAATGCAGTTACAATACCCATGAAATCGTCGCATTTGAGCGAAGCTCCACCAATGAGTCCACCGTCAATGTCGGGCTTTGCAAAGAGTTCTTGAGCGTTGGATGGCTTGCAGCTACCTCCATAGAGGATGGTGGTGTCGCCTGCCAGGTCTTCGCCAAACTGTTTTGCTATCAGAGCCCTGATGAATGCGTGCACTTCTTGAGCTTGATCACTTGTGGCGGTTTTGCCTGTCCCAATGGCCCAGATGGGTTCATAGGCAATGACGATGTTTTTCCATTGCTCGGCGTCCAGATGGAACAGTGACTCGCTGATTTCGGCACCAATAACCTCTTCGAGTTTACCAGCTTCTCTTTCCTCGAGACTCTCGCCGCAGCAGAATATCACTTTGAGGCCAGCCTCAAGAGCGAGATCCACTTTGGTCTTGAGCATCTCGTTGGTCTCGTTGTAGTAACCACGACGCTCGCTGTGTCCAAGAATAACATAGTTAGCACCAGTGGAAGCCACCATTGGAGCCGAAACTTCACCGGTGTAGGCACCGCTGTTGTGGTCGGCGCAGTTTTCGGCAGCAAGACCCACCTTGTTGATGTCGATGACCTGCTTCACCGCAGTAAGGTGAGTGAAAGGCACTCCCACGATTACGTCACACTTGATGTCGGTGCTGGCTACAGCATCGTTAACGGCTTTGGCAAGCTCTACTCCTTCGGGAACTGTAGTGTTCATTTTCCAGTTACCTGCAACAATGTTTTTTCTCATTTCTTTAAAAGTGATTTATCTGTTTGTATTAATGAGTGATTATTGATTACTCTTTATTTCTGGATGATTTTATCTTGTTGGTGATATAATTAATGACAGGATAGATGCGGTTGACAAACAACAATGCTATCATTATCAGCACATAGGGCCACAATATGCCCCACAATTTGGCCTTGGGGTCGAAGTCGTCGCTGATTTTTGACAATGGAGTGGGTTTGAAATTAGGTTTCTCGCTAATTAGCTTTGGAGCCGGGAACGAGCTGAAAGTGCGTTTCCATTTTATCACACCATTCTCGACATAAACCACTGCTGGATTGCCTCTTGCCAGCATTTTTATCTCGCTGTCGTCGCCGCCATAGAAGGGGTACTCGGCCTGGGTGAGGTCGTTCCACTTCTCAACATCCTCACTTGACGATGATGTGATGCAGCTCAATGTCACTTCTTGCTCGGCGCAGGCTTTGGAGATGTCGTTAAGTGTGAAAGCGTAGGCACGGTTCACCTTGGGCAGGTCGGGGATGAGAATCAGCAGTTGGCGTCCTGTCGAGTCGAGCACTTCTTCGGTGACATCTACGCCATTGTCTAAAACGGTGAAAGCATTGATTTCTGCTTTCTGTGCCGGACTGAGCTCGGGAGTGATTTTCTTTCGGTCGATAAATGTCCATCCATCTTCTTCGTCGGGCACACTGTCGAGACTGAATTCTTGCTGTTTCCCGTCTTTCTCATAGATAAAGATAAAGTCGTCCTCACCCACAGGTTTCAACTGCGAACCAATGTGAGACCCCACCTTGTAGGGCCTGAAGTCGATGAGAGGCTGGATATTGTAGCCAGTGAAAGCAATTTGGAATCCAACTAAGAACGTCAGCACCATGACAATCCACTGGATTATAGGGCCGTAGACGCAAGGAACCGAGCGGTTGAAAAACAGCAGGTAGAGCAATGCAACGGTCAGTGCCACGTTCTTCCAGAACGTCTGCCAGTTGGTGAGCTTCACCGCATCGCCAAAGCAACCACAATCGGGCACGGCTCCTGTTGTGGCAAGAAAAAAAGTGAGAGGAAGCATTACACACATCATCAGCAGCAACAGTAGGGGAGTGGTTCTCCTCAGGCAACCTGTGAGCAACATCACTCCAAGCACCAGCTCGATGATTGAAACGGCAAAAGCCAAAACTAACTCGCTGCCAGCCAGGACAGGCACATTCAGGGCGGCGATATATTCTTGGAACTTGTAGACGCTGCCTGCCACATCTATAACCTTGACAAATCCCGAGAAGATGAATGTCGCACCCACAACGATGCGCAGCACAATCACGAGGATTTTGTTGAGGCGATTGGTCTTCAGGCTGTTGTATTTTTCTTTTAACGTTGATGCCATGACTAACAGGTGTAAGTTTTTTGAGCTTCTTCTTCGTTGTGCTTGATAAGAGCAAAAACCGAGTAGTTGATCATGTCTTGGATATTGGCATCGATGCCCTCGCTCACTTGTGTTTTCCCTCCGTGGTCTTCGATGACCTTGATGCGCTGTAGTTTCGACAGTACCATGTCGGTATAGCTTTGAATGCGCATCAGTCGCCAAGCCTCCCCGTAGTCGGTGTTCTTGGCAATCATCAAGGTCTTGGTTTCATCGATATATTTGTCATATAAAGCCAGAGCCTCGTCGCGCGTCATGTCAACTTCGTCGGCATATCCCATTTTGAGCTGTATCAGTGCTATAATGCCGTAGTTTATGATGCCCACATATTCGGGCCAGATGCCTTCTCCCACCTTTGATTCTTGGTTGATTTCGAGAGTGCGTATTCGTTTTGCCTTGATAAGAATCTGGTCGGTGAGCGTTTCTGGCCTCAGGATTCTCCAGTTGGGTCCATAATCTCCCATTTTGCTGACGAACATCCTGCGGCACTGTTCTATCACCTGGTCATATTGCTTGTTGGTGTCGGTCATATTTTTTTGTTGAGAATAACTTTTGTGCAAAAGTAGTGAAAAATGTCATAATCATAAAATTTGTGCATGAAAAGTTGTTAACTAAATGGCATTTAGTCGAGATTTGGGTTGTAGGGGAGATAAATCAACAGGTGAGCACACTTGTTGTTGCTCACCTGTTGGTGATTTTTAAATTAGATTTTGGTGATAATACTATTCGTCTAAGTCGGCAAGGTCTACTGCACGGTACACTTTCTTGCCGGTGCTGGTGATACCAGTGATGAACATTACTTTGTCGCTTTCTTCATCACGCATGATGGCGTTGTAGATGTCTTCGATTTCATCCTGGTTGTTCACTCGAATGTTGTTGATGTCGGTGATGATGAATCCATCTTTGATGCCTGCATCTTTGAATTTTCCATTCTTGACGCCCATGACTTTCACTCCGTTGCTCACACCAAGCTCTTCTTTCTCGGTCTCGGTCAGTGGCACAAATGTGCATCCGAGTGATGTGAAGTCGCTGGCTCTGCTCATCTTGGTGGTACCCTGATCGTTCTTGAGGGTTACCTCGGTCGACTTGAGCTTGTTGTCACGGTAGAACTTGATGGTAACCTTGTCGCCAGGATGCAGCTTGCTCATCTCTTCAAGCATTTGAGCACCGTTCTTGATGGTGACACCATTGATGCCTACAATCACGTCGCCTTCTTTGAGGCCGGCCTCTTTGGCGGCACTGCGGTCGTTCACCTTATTGATGAATACGCCCTCGGTGGTTGCTGTGATGTTGTTTTCCTTTGCTCTCTCGTCGTTAAGCTCGGTGAACGAGATTCCGAGCACTGCACGTTGCACGCTTCCATACTGCTTGATGTCGGTGATGATTTTCTTGACCACAGTAGAAGGAATCGCAAAGGAGTGTCCAGCGTAGTTGCCGGTTTGAGAATAAATCATGGTGTTGATGCCAATGAGTTCTCCATCCACATTAACCAGTGCACCACCACTGTTGCCGGGATTTACTGCGGCATCGTGTTGGATGAACGACTCTACACCCACTGTTCTGCCTTTGTTGATACCACGAGCTTTGGCGCTCACGATACCTGCGGTCACCGATGAGTTGAGTCCGAAGGGGTTGCCCACTGCAAGAACCCATTCGCCCACCTTGACTTCATCGCTATTGCCGAAGACGATGGGTTTGAGTTTCGTTGCTGGAATCTTGAGCAGGGCGATGTCGGTGTTGGGGTCGGTGCCAATCACGCGAGCTGTGAACTTCCTGTTGTCGTTGAGTGTCACCTCAAGTTTCTCGGCTCCATCAATAACGTGATTGTTAGTGACAATGTATCCGTCTTCACTGATAATCACGCCCGAACCTGAGCCCATGGCTTGTGGTTCAGATTTTTCTGATGGCTTTCTTTGTGAGCCGCCTTGACCGCCAAAGCCTGGACCAAAGAAGAACTCGAATGGGTCGAAATCGTTGCCGTAATACTGTTGGCGAGGTGTGGCATAAGACTTGATGCTCACTACCGAGTTGATAGTGCTCTCGGCTGCTCTGGTGAAGTCCAGCCCATTGCCATATCTACCCGTAGACACTTGGTGACCTTTTGCAGAGCCAATGCCCTGTACTTGAGTACTGTCGCCTGATGACTGAACGTAGATGTCCTTGATAGTTTGCACTCCCGAAGTGGCC
This sequence comes from uncultured Prevotellaceae bacterium, assembly GCA_947167995.1. GTDB lineage: Bacteria > Bacteroidota > Bacteroidia > Bacteroidales > Muribaculaceae > Sodaliphilus. The sequence goes on along the minus strand of CAMVKS010000053.1, from coordinate 13,990 downwards.
AGGAGAGTGGCTGCCGATCCAAGTACCGAAGCAGCAACCAGCATTAATGCGTTTTTTCTAAAGTTTGTCATAATTCTATCTGTTAAAAATGTATTCTTTTTAATGGTCCAATAGTTAAAATTTAACTTTTGCTATCTAAACGTATTGTCAGTTTGAATAATTGCAAAAACGGTACCAAACAATGATTTTTTTAACTAATTTAATGACAAAAAAGCCATATTTTTTGATTCTTTAAACAAGTTGAAGGAGAGATGTGCGATTTATAATTTATTCAGCTTCCATTACGAGTCTAAGCCCCACACCATTGTAACATTCTTGTTTTGCTACTTGTAGTCGTGCGGTGACAGTACAGTTGCGACGCGCGTTGCAGAAACCACCTCCACGTGCTACACGATAGACCGAGTTGTTGTCGTTCTGCAATGGATTGGTTTGTGGCTCGGCATTGTAAGGCGCATAGGCATCGGCACAGAACTCGTTGATATTGCCGCTCATGTCATAAAGTCCGAGTTCGTTAGGATTGAGCAATCCCACTTGCTGTGGGCCTTCACCTTGAGTGTAGATGCGTCCCACTTGATAGGGGTCCTCACTTCCCGAATAGATGTACCCATGGGTTTTGTTGCCACCTCTTGCCGCAAACTCCCATTCGGCCTCTGTCGGCAGTCGGAATTTCTTCCCGGTGAGTTCGTTCAATCTTCTGATAAACTCCTGGCAGTCGAGCCATGATACCGATTCAACGGGACATTTGGGTCCATTGTCTTTGTAGTCGCTTGGGTTCTTGCCCATAATAGCTTCCCACTCTTGTTGAGTTACCTCATATTTGCAGATGTAGAAAGTCTTTACAGTGACCTGGTGTGCAGGGCTCTGGTCTTGCTGGTAGTCATATTTGTATTCGTTGGTGCCCATCATGAATGTTCCGCCGTCCACTTTCACCATATTGGCAATAATGCTGTCGGCGGTATCTTTTTGTTTTTTGTTGATACATGAAGTGCTAAAAGTTAGCATAGACATAAGCAGTGCAATAGTAACAGCAATAAAAATTGAGTCTCTTAAGATTTTCATATCAGTAAATTTTTGATGGTTAATATTATTTTGATGGTTCAAAGTTATGAAAAAGGCTTGCGATATCAAAATATTACTGTCCTTTTGTGATGAAATGCTTAGATTAAAGGACAAAATGCCAAGAATAGTGTATAAGTTGATTGTGCTGTCATAATGTCATGAAGATGTCATTGGTGCCATTAATTGATGTAATATTATATCAATAATTTAAAAAGTGATAAATATTATATAACCTGACTTCGTCACTTTTTTTGAGAAAGAAAAGTGTTAATTTGTAATTGTCTATCAAACAATTTGTTGTAATTTTGCGCCACCCAGATTTGGGTGGCGCAAAAGGTTTTTTAACTATGTATATCAGAACGAAACGTAACAAGTCAGGCACTATAAGTGTCGTCGTGGTTGACAAGAGCAGTGGCTAATACAGAGAAATAGAAACTATCGGCATCGCAAAGGACGAGGGCCAGGTTGAGGATCTGATGGCACGCGGCCGTCAGTGGATTGCGGATTACCAGGAGCGGCTTCATCCCACATTTGACTTCGATTGCCGCGCTGAGGCCGCCAGGGAACGTGAGCGGCGGGAGGTGGAGCGTGTGGTCTCGAGCATAGAGAACGTTCTTCTCAACGGCTGCGAGCTGATTCTTGACCGTGTGTTCGACCTGGTTGGGTTCAACGCCATCGACGACAAGGTGTTCCGCCAGCTTGTGCACAGCCGATTGAGCTGTCCTGCCAGCAAGGCCGCCACGGTGGAGTACCTGAAGAACCATTTTGATGAGGACGTGGATCTGTCGAAGATTTACCGATATCTTGACAAGCTCAATGACAGGTACAAGGACATTGTGCAGGATATAAGCGTGCATCACACCATGGAGGTGCTCGGCGGACACATAGGAGTTGTTTTCTATGACGTGACCACACTCTACTTCGAGACCGACCGTGAGGACGACCTGCGCAGGACTGGATTCTCGAAGGAGGGCCGCCACAGCAACCCTCAGATCATTCTGGGGCTGCTGGTGAGCCTGGGAGGCTACCCGCTGGCCTACTGCATTCATGAGGGCAACAAGTACGAAGGGCACACGATGCTTCCGGTGATAGATGAGTTTGTGCGCAAGTACGACCTTGAGGACTTCATCGTAGTGGCCGACTCGGGGCTTATGACCGCCGCAAACATCGCCGAACTTGAGCAGTTGGGCTACAAATATATCATAGGGGCGCGCATCAGGGGCGAGAGCGAGGAAATCAAGAGGCGCATACTCTCACTTCCCAAGGTCAACGGAAAGATGCATGAGATAGACAAAGGCGGAGGCCGAAGGCTGCTGGTTGGCTACACCGACGACCGCGCCAGGAAAGACGCATACAACCGAAAGAAGGGCGTCAGGCGGCTGGAGAAGCTCTACAAACGTGGTCACTTGACAAAAGAGAGCATCAACAAGCGTGGATACAACAAGTTTCTCGACATGAGCGGTGAAACTGCCGTGGTGATTAACCGCGAGCGGATTGCCCAAGACGCCGCCTGGGACGGACTCAAGGGCTATCTGACAAACACCGACATACCTCACGAGGATGTATTCGCCGCCTACCACAATCTGTGGAACGTGGAGTGCGCCTTCCGCATAGCCAAGTCGAAAATCGAGATACGTCCCATGTTCCACTTCACACGCAGGCGCATCGAGGCGCACGTCTGCATATGCTTCGTGGCCCTCAAGGTATACAAGGAACTGGAGAGACGGTTAAAGGCCGCCAACATCGGAATGAGCGTTGACAAAGTCCTCAACATGGCAAAAACAGTCACCACTATCGTCTTCCGTCTGTCTGAAAGTGGCAAGACATTCACAAAGACAATGCCCATGAAACGGCATCAACGAATAGCAAAACTATTCACTGACGAATTTTGGGTGGCGCAATGACGAAGTCAGGAGATGTCATTGGTGCCATTAATTGATGTAATATTATATCAATAATTTAAAAAGTGATAAATATTATATAATATGTGTGCTGCAATTGAGTTAAAGTTCTTATCTTTGCATCTTGATAATGAGAAAAAACAGATTAAAATATAGCCTGATTGTAGTCTTGACAATGCTGTTGCCACTGGTGGGCAAAGCTCAAACATTAACTGCTTTGAGCGGAGGCCCTGGCAAAGGCGCTGCCGCTAAAAAAGTGAAAGTAGAGCCCAGCTATGCATGGTCGATAAGTGAACCGTTGGGACTTCATTACCCGTCTACAATCGACACATTGTTGCTGAACTATCACAAGGAATCGATACCTTCACATCAAAGCAAGGCTTGGGCAACAACAGGAAACTTTGGTGCCGCGGGGCAGAATCAGATTTTCTTTGAGCGTAAGGCCCACAGCGACTTTTTCTTTGAAGATGTCATTGAGAGTTGGCTGCCAAGTGTTGAGACCCAGCGTTTTTTCAACACGCGCATTCCCATGACGCTCATATCCCACACCACTGGAGGCAACAAATATAGCAACCAAGACCGCACCAAGGTGCTTTTCTCGGGCAATGTGGGCAAGCCCATTCAGGTGGGAGCCGCCATGGACTATATCTACTCCAAGGGTTCTTACAATTATCAAGCCGACAAGAATTTCAGGTGGAGCCTTTTTGGCAGTTACATTGGAGACCGCTATGAGTTGCAGACGTTCTTTAACAGTTACAACTTCCAAGGCAAGGAGAATGGTGGTATCACCGATGACCAGTATATAACCGATCCTGCCAGTGTTCAGGGAGGTGAGACTAAGGTCGATAATAAGAGCATACCCACCAATCTGACAGCTGCCCAAAACAAGTTGGCAGGTGTTGAGCTTTATTTGAATCAGAGCTACAATGTGGGGCATTATCGTTATGAACGTGATTCTATCACCGACACCATTATTGGTCGCACCTATATCCCTGTCACTCGCTTCATCTGGACTTCCAATTTCAAGTCGGTGAAGCACTCATTTCTTAATAACAATGCCAACGAGGACCAAAGATTCTTTGAAAACAGCTATCTCAACATTGCCGGCACCGACGAAAGGACAAGATACTGGCGGTTCAGAAACACCTTAGGTGTGTCGTTGCTCGAGGGATTTAACAAGTATGCCAAGTTTGGATTTGCGGTTTACGCTACCCATGAGATGCGCAAGTATTACCAGGTTATTGACACTGTGACTGGTTCGTCACTTGCCGAGGGGCTCACCCCCTTACCGGTGGCTGTCGATGCCTCGAAGTCGCAGCAGTTGTTCTGGGTTGGAGGCCAACTCACTAAGCAGCGTGGTGCTATCTTGACCTATTCGGCAACGGCTCAGTTTGGTGTCCTTGGCGATGTGGCTGGCGACATCAATGTGGAAGGTGATATTACCACCCGTTTCAAGCTCTTCGGCGACACAGTGCGTCTCAGGGCCTTTGGCTATTTCAAGAACCTTGACGCTCCTTATCTGATGAAACATTTCTTGTCCAACCATTTTGCCTGGGACAACAATTTCTCTAAGGAGCAGCGTTTCAGGGTGGGGGGCTCACTCGAACTGCCGTGGATTGACACAAAACTTGAAGCAGGATATGAGACTTTGAATCATTTCATTTACTTCAACAATCAAGCTTTGCCCGAGCAGTGTGGCAGCGCTGTTCATGTGCTGAGTGCTACGTTGAGCAATCATCTTGGCTTTGGAATTTTCAATTGGGACAATGAAATTACCTATCAAACCACCTCCAATGATGAGGTGCTGCCGTTGCCCAACTTTGCGCTTTTCAGCAACATATATTTGAAATTCAAGGTTGCCAAGGTGCTGGATGTTCAGGTGGGTGTGGACTGCAACTACTACACCAAGTATTATGCTCCTGCCTACAATCCCGCAACGATGGTTTTCTACAACCAGCGTGAGCTCAAATGCGGCAATTTCGCTTTTGCCGATGTTTATGCTAACTTCAAGCTCAAGAAGGCGCGGTTTTATGTGATGTATAGCCATGTCAACAAGGGGCTCTTTGGCGGAGTCAATTACTTCTCGACACCTCATTACCCCTTGAATCCAGGACGCTTCCAGTTTGGTGTATCGGTAGATTTTGTAAACTAAAATCCAGAAAATGAATACAATGTTCAAGAAACTCTCTCAGGTGAAGAAGTGGCAGTTAGTGCTCTATTCTGTCCTGCTTCTTGTGGTGATTGGACTCATGGTCTCGCTCAAGTATTGCAGCCGAGGAAACGGGGGGCGGGCAATGTCGGTCAATTCGCATCACATCAGTGGTGGCGACACGCTTGATGTGGCTATAGAATACTCTCCGCTTTCTTATTATGCCTACGGCGACAGCTTGGGTGGATTCAACTATGAATTCCTCAAACTGCTCTCCGACAGTTGCGGTGTGCCCATGAGGTTTCATCCTGTGGTCAGCTTGAAAAAGGCATTGGAAGGCTTGGACAAGGGTGTCTATGATGTGATGGCTGCTCAGTATCCCGTCACACGCGAGAATCGCAAGCTTTATCTCTTCACGTCGGCACTGTATTTAGACAAGCAGGTTCTTGTTCAGCGCAACACCGAGGGTGTGGTCATTCAGTCGCAGCTCGACTTAGCAGGCGACACGGTGAATATAGTTAACGGCTCGCCAATGCGCGAGCGCATCCTTAGTTTGGCACGTGAGATAGGCGACACGATACATGTGGTGAGCGACTCGATTTACGGCCCCGAGCAGCTGTTCATGATGGTCTCGACCGGAGACATCAAATATGCGGTTATCAATGAGTCGATAGCTCGAAAGATGGTTCAGTCTCATCCCAATGTCGACATCTCTACTGCAATAAGCTTTTCTCAGTTCCAGTCGCTCACTTTGCGTAAAGGCGATCGAGACTTGTGCGAGAAGTTCAACAAGTGGATTGAGAAAGTTAAAAAACTGCCGGAGTATAGGGGCTTGTACGACAAGTATTTATCTCATTAAGACAAACCATGTTTGACCAAGTTATCGACTTCTTATCAAAGGAAGGATGGCTCAACAGTCATCTTGAACTCGTGAAAGAATTCTTGTGGGACTGGCATTGGCACAGTATAATTATTGTGCTTGTGCTTTGTGGAATATATTTCACGATACGCACCCGATTTGTGCAATTCAGGATGATTCGCGAGATGCTGCGTCTGCTCGTTGAAGCCTCGCCTAAAGACAGGGAGAAGCATCATGTGTCGTCGTTTCAGGCCTTTGCCGTCTCGGTGGCGACACGGGTGGGTACAGGCAACCTTGCTGGTGTTGCGGGGGCGATAGCCATTGGTGGACCTGGCGCGGTATTCTGGATGTGGGTGATCGCCCTCATTGGTGCAGCCACAGCTTTTGTCGAGTCAACATTGGCGCAGCTGTTTAAGCGACGTTCCGAGAAATCTTTTATTGGAGGTCCTGCCTATTATATTCTGCATGGTCTTCACAGTCGTTGGATGGCATCACTTTTTGCCGTGTTGCTGGTTCTCACTTTTGGCTTGTCCTATAACTCTATACAGAGCAACACCATTGCCGATGCTTTGCATGAAGCTTTTAATATAAGCCCTATAGTTGTAGGTGTTCTCCTCAGCGCTTTGGCGCTGGTGATAGTGTTTGGAGGCATTCATCGCATTGCCAAGTTCAGCAGTGTGATAGTTCCGGTAATGGCTATAGGATACCTTATCTTGGCGATAGTGGTCCTGTCGATGAATTATGAGAAGATTCCCGACATGCTGGCTATAATCGTGAAGAGCGCATTTGGCTACGGTCCAGTAGCTGGAGGCTTGATGGGAGCGGCTATCAGCAATGGTATTAAACGCGGACTTTTCAGCAACGAGGCGGGTGAGGGTTCTGCACCCAATGTCGCAGCAACCGCATCAGTATCACATCCTGTAAAACAGGGCTTGATACAGTCTCTGGGAGTGTTTACCGATACTCTGCTGGTGTGCTCATGCACGGCTTTCATCATTTTAATCAGTGGTTTTTATGGTGGCGGAAGCGAGATCAAGGGAATAGCTTTGACGCAAAAGGCTCTGGAGTCGCAAATTGGCTCGGTGGGACAAATCTTTGTCGCTATCGCAATATTGTTCTTCGCATTCAGCAGCATCATTGGCAACTATTACTATGGTGAGGCTAATATCATGTTTCTCAGCCGCAAGAAATGGGTGCTGCAAGTGTTTAGGGTTCTCTCGGCCGGTGTGATGGTGATGATTGGAGCTATTGCAAGCATCGATGCCGTGTGGACATTAGGAGAAGTGTTCATGGCGATTCTCACATTGTGCAACCTTGTGGCGATAGTCCTCCTGGGCAAGTATGCCTTTAAGCTCCTTAATGATTACCGCACTCAGAAACGTAATGGCAGTAAAAGCCCGGTTTTCAAGGGATCTACGATGCCTGAGATAGAAAAAGACTTAGATGCGTGGAATTGAATCGTTTTTATAAATCAACATATTCATATTAATAAAAAAACAAAGCAATGAACATCAGCAAAAAAATGCAAGACGCTTTTAATGCGCAAATCACAGCCGAACTTTATTCGTCTAATCTTTATCTCAACATGGCCTTCTGGCTCAGAAAAGAGGGATGGAAAGGTTTTGCACACTGGATGTTTAAACAGAGTGACGAAGAGAAAGAGCATGCTCTCGACATGGCAAACTTTGTCCTGGATCGTGGTGGAGAGGTCACAGTAGATGCCATCGACAAGCCCAAAGCAACTTTTAAAGATCCAAAAGATGTGTTTGAACAGACATTGGCGCATGAGCAATGGGTTACCGAGAAAATCAATGAGCTGGCCGATGTGGCCGATGAATTGAAAGACCGCGCCTCGTCTAACTTCGTTGGTAAGTATATCGATGAGCAGGTTGAGGAGGAGAAGTCGGTAAGAGACATTTTGAATCTCTTCCTTCATCGCGATGGGCACACTGTTGCCACAATCGACGATATTGTTGGGGGCAAATAATAATCGCATTTTTTTAGAGCTTTAGGCTTGAGGTGCGACGCCTCAGGCCTAAAGCCTTTGATAAGGAATGTGGGTCGAAAAACATGATTACGGTGCATTTTTATAAATGTGCGATGGTTGATAATCAAATTTTTTGTATCTTTGCACGTTATATCTATATGTGAGATTAATAATTCTTGTTTATAATGAAATCGATTTTTAGTAAAAATACAATAATAGCCTTAGTGGTGATTTTGGGATTGGCGTTGCTTTATTGGGGTATTGAGTTCTTGAAGGGTGTCAATCTTTTTGAGCCTGCCAACTATTATACGACAAAGTTTGAGCAAGTGAATGGCCTCAATGTGTCGTCGCCAGTTACAGTCAACGGTTACCAGGTGGGGCTTGTCAAAGAGATAAACTATGACTATAATACTAATGAGATTATAGTCAAGATGAGCCTTGACGAGAAGCTCAAGATTCCTATGGGCTCGTCGGTTTCGATGTCAAGCGAATTGCTTGGCTCACCATCATTGGTCTTGACTCTTGCCGACAACAAAGCCTATCACAAAGTGGGTGATGAGATACCAAGTGCGGTGAATTATGGCATCATGGATAAGGTTACCGGTGAGCTGATGCCTCAGGTTAACAACATCATGCCCAAGGTGAATGATATATTGAACAATGTCAACACTCTTGTCTCCAATCCGGCCTTAGGCAGCTCGGTGTCGCAATTTGATGATATCGTTTCGAAGATAAACAGCAGCGCGCAAGATTTGACAGTGCTCATGAACAATCTCTCGCAGCTCTCTAATAGCCTGAATGGCAGCGTGCCTGGAGTAATCAATGGATTCAGCGGTATCGAAACAAAGATTGATGGAACAATGAACAATGTCCAGACATTGAGCAAAACCCTCAACACCAAGGTTAATGAATTGCCAACTGATCAACTTCAAACCACTATCAATGACTTGAATGCTACGTTGGCTAACCTGAAGCAGCTCACTGCTGAGTTGAACAGTAAAATGAATGACCGTAACTCCACGTTGGGTCTCATGCTCAATGACCGCCAGCTTTATGACAATGCCAACGGAGCTGTAATGAGTTTAGATTCTCTTTTGAATGACATTAGAGCCAACCCAAAAAGGTACATTACTATAAAAGTGTTCTAAAAACAGTAGGAGATATGCTGAATCCTTATTTGTAATCATTCCAAATAAGGATTTTTTTGATTTATTTTTTTTGTGGGCAAAAGTCACATAATTAAGCATCATAGCATGGACCCGCTTTTGTGTTTTTTGGGGAGTTTTGTTGAGTGGTTATGCTTTAAATGGTTGAAAAATAGAAGGGTGCAACGCTTGTGTGAAAGCGTATGATGGGAGCATTCTTAACTTGCTGATTTACAGTATTGTTATAAAACTTTTTAAAAAGCAAATTTTTTTCTATTTTTTTTTTTGAAAATATCACACGAAATTTGTAATACTAAAACGAGCCCTTATACCATGGGTAACTGAAGTTAAATGAATCAAGAACAGAACATATTGTTGTGGAAAAAGTGTCTTGAAATCCTTCGGGACAATCTGGAGAACGAGCAGTTTACTGCCTTGTTCGAGCCCATTGTTGCCGTTGGGTTTGAAGACAACAAGCTCACCCTGAAGCTTCCTTCACAATACTATGTTCAGCGCATTGAGGAAGATTACTTTGGACTATTCAGTGCTACATTAAGGCGTGTCTATGGAAATGATGTAAAACTTTTCTACACCTATAATATAATAGAAGACACTCCTGGCACATCGGTTACACTGGAGCACGACAACTCGAGCAGCAAGATCAATAGCCGAGTGCAGAGGCAGATGCAGCAGTTGCCCAATCCTTTCGACACCGAAGAGCTTGATGATATTGACCCGCAGCTCAACCCACGTTACACCTTCGAGAACTATTGCGGCAGCATGAGCAATAAGCTTGCAGTGAGTGTTGGTAAGGCCATTGCCGAAGATCCTAATTGCAAAACATTCAATCCCATGTTTGTTTTTGGACCCACAGGTGTTGGCAAGACTCACCTCATTCAGGCAATAGGTATCAAGATTAAAGAGTTGAGACCTCGCACAAGGGTTCTTTACACCACCTCGCGCATCTTTGAGCTTCAATACACAACAGCGGTAAAGAAAAATAAAGTCAACGACTTTATCAGTTTCTATCAGAGCATCGATGTGCTTATTCTTGATGACATCCAGGAGTTGGCAGGAAAACAAGGCACCCAAAACGCCTTCTTCCACATCTTCAACCACCTGCATCAAAATCAGAAGCAGCTGATTATGTCGAGCGATTGCCGCCCATCCGATATGGACGGTATGGTGCCCAGGCTCATCTCTCGTTTCAAATGGGGTATGACAGTCGAGCTTTATAAGCCTGACTATGAGCTCCGCCGTGGTGTGCTTAAGATGAAAGCCTCGCAAGATGGTCTTGAGCTTGGCGATGATGTCATCGATTTCATCGCACAGAATGTGACCGAGAGTGTGCGGGATCTTGAGGGTATTGTTGTGGCGTTGCTTGCTCACGCGACGATGCTTAATCAGGAGATAAATCTTGAGCTTGCCAAGTCGGTTGTTGGCAATACGGTAAATGTCAACAAGAAGCAGATGTCGTTTGAGCTAATTGCCGAGACGGTCACGCGGTTCTATAATATCGACATGGATCTGCTATATGGCAAGTCACGAAAACGAGAAATCAGCGATGCTCGACAACTGGTCATGTACTTGACCAAAAAGAACACTCAGATGTCATCGACCAATATTGGGCAGAAACTCTATCGCGATCACGCCACTGTGCTTCACGCATGCAAGCAGATAGAGCAGCGACTATCAATCGAGAAGAAATTCAAAATTGAAGTGGAGATGATAGAGAATGAAATAAGTAACTGATAAAACCTGTTTTCCAGTTACTTATTTTTTTAGTGATAGCAAAAAAATGAGCTCAGAGTTGTTGTCTCTGAGCTCAAGTATTTTACAATAGGTCTACCGAGCGTCTCAGGAACTCGTTCAGAGCCTCGCCCTTGAGCAGGCCGTTGCCCAGTAGAGCAATATCTATGAGTTGCTTTACGGTGTCTTGGCCCTTGGCATAATTGGTGATGATTTCTTCCTTCTTGTCGCGCAGTGCCTGAGCTTTGTCCTCATTTTTCTTGAGGTCGTCCTTTTTATCCTCGGGCACACCCTTGTTGTCCTTGTCGAGGTCGCGAATGGCCTTGATGACAGCATTGGTTGCAGCGAGCTCATCGTCGATGGGCTTGAGCTCATCTTTCACTGCAGCTACTGCTTGGTCAACAACTCTCTTGATGACAGGATGGCTGGTGTTGAGCGTGAAATTATAAGCATCGGGGAACTCGCCATAGAAGCTCATTCCTGGTTGGAACACCGCCATATCTTTCATGCGTCGCATGTACTCACTTTGAGTGATGACTACAGGTTGGGCATCGGGAGACATAGCTGCATAGGTTACCATAAATTCACTCTTCTCGATAGCGGGAATCTGTGACTTGAATAGGGTTGAGGCGATTTCACGTTCCTCGGTGGTGAGCTCGGCGTCTTTAGCATCCTCTTTGCGCACCAGGTTGTCGACAACGTCGCTGTCGACACGCACGAAGCGTGATTTCTCGTTCATCTGCTCCAGCAGTCCCACGAATGGAATGTCGAGCTGGCCGTCCATGAGCAGCACGTCATAACCCTTGTCTTGGGCTGCCTTGATGTAGGTGTATTGTGCAGTCTTGTCGGTAGCGTAGAGATAGATGAGGTTGTCGTCCTTATCGGTTTGGTTTCCTTTGATGAGTTCCTTATACTCGTCAAGCTTAAAGAACTTGCCGTCGGTGTTCTGCAGCAAGGCGAACTTTGCGGCTGCTTCCTTGAACTTCTCGTCGCTGAGCATGCCATACTCAATGAAAATCTTGATATCGTTCCACTTCTCCTCAAATGCTTTAGCGTCGTTCTTGGCAATCTCCTCAAGGCGGCTTGCCACCTTCTTGGTGATATAAGACGAAATCTTCTTCACGTTGCGGTCGGCCTGCAGGTAGGAGCGTGACACATTCAATGGGATGTCGGGGCTGTCGATAACACCCTGGAGCAGCATCATGAACTCAGGCACAACACCTTCAACGCTGTCGGTAACAAACACCTGGTTGCAATAGAGTTGTATGCGGTCCTTGCGTATGTCGAGATTATTCTTGATCTTTGGGAAATAGAGGATTCCGGTGAGGGTGAACGGGAAGTCCACATTAAGGTGTATCCAGAAGAGAGGATCGTCTTGAGCTGGCTGGATTGCGTGGTAGAATTTAATGTAATCCTCATCCTTGAGGTCGGTGGGCTTGCGAGACCACAGCGGCTCGATGTTGTTGATGACCTTGTCCTTGTCGGTATCGACATACTTGCCGTCTTTCCACTCTTGTTCTTTGCCAAATATTACAGGAACTGGCATGAATTTGCAATATTTGTTGAGCAAGGTGTTGATGCGCGACTGCTCAAGGAACTCCTTCTCATCGTCATCGATGTAGAGCACAATGTCGGTGCCTCGCTCGGCTTTCTCGCACTCGCTCATCTCATACTCGGGCGAGCCATCGCAACTCCAAAGGACTGGCTTGGCGCCTTCTTCCCAGGAGAGTGTGCGAATCTCCACCTTCTTGGCTACCATGAATGCCGAGTAGAAACCAAGGCCGAAGTGGCCAATGATAGCGTTGGCATTGTCTTTATACTTGTTGAGGAAGTCCTCGGCACCCGAGAAGGCGATTTGGTTGATGTATTTGTCCACATCCTGCTCGGTCATGCCAATGCCGTGGTCGCTCACGGTTAGAGTGCCAGCTTCTTTGTTGATGGCTACACTTACTTTCAGACCATCGGTTTCGCCTTTGAAATCGCCTGCTGCGGCGAGGGTTTTCAGTTTTTGAGTCGCATCGACTGCGTTAGAAATCAGCTCGCGCAAGAAAATCTCGTGGTCGCTGTAAAGAAATTTTTTAATAACGGGGAAAATGTTGTTGGTAGTTACCCCAATTGAACCTTTTGCCATAGTATTTATATGTTTTGTTATTGTTATTTCGCTGCCATGATATATGCAAAATAAATGCCACAGGGCATATTAGTGACAAATTGTACTATCAATGAAATGTTGTCACGGTTTTATAAAGGTGAGAGGTGAGAGGTGAGAGGAGAGGGAGAGGGGAGAGTGTTTTTGTTAAGACAATTAATGACAAAATATTCGTGTCAAGCCTTTCGGCTTTTGGATATTAAAGACAATTGATTTTGGTGTTTTCTTACACAAATTACCGTGAATTGTCCGTGAATTATCATTTAATTATCAGTTTTTGAGTTGGGACGCGCTGCGCTTAAAATTGGGTCAAGTTCAAATCCCTTCGGGACCGCACACCGTGCTTCGCACGACTTATGCTTTTGAATCTCCCCGAGCTGAAGGTTGAATGAAATTTTAATGAAAATTGCATTGATGTTGGTATTTTAGACATAAGAACATAAGTTTGCATAAGGGCCTGCTTGCACCGGAATTTTGAAACATGGAATCAGTGGAATCACCTGACTCACTTGGGCGGACAAGGCGCGCCTTGTCCCTACAGTTTCTCGCTTGACACAGTTTTATCAAACAACAAGAACAACTGAATAACAAACAAAACAACTGTTGTTTTGCCACTCCAATGCACAATTGGGGCTGCGCGCGGATGCTTTGTTAATCTCATAAAGTTGCATCTATCGATGTCGAAAAGCTGGCTTACGCCAGATTATTTATTTTTGGATAAAATGCTCACGCTCGCAAGTCTTTGAGCAAGCTCAGCTTTGACTCGCTAAATCGCATTTTTTGATAAAATGCTCACGCTCGCAAGTCTTTGAGCAAGCTCAGCTTTGTCTCGCTTATTCGCATTTTTCCTGCGTGAGCAGACTAAAAAAACAAAAGGCGGCCCCAACATTTTGGAAGCCGCCTTTATAATGCAGTATTTATAGTGAGAGTCTTGACAGCGTGTGACTAATAAATAACAAAGTTAATTGTATGTCAGATTTCTCACTATAAAT
>CAMVKS010000052.1 GCA_947167995.1 uncultured Prevotellaceae bacterium | reverse complement strand
AAACTTATATAATAGTTTAAGAAAAATAACGCATCAATAAAGATGCAGAATTCAGGATGCATTTAAAACTTATTACTTAAAACTTAACACTTACTAAATGTATGCCTTAGCCGATTGCAACAATTTCTTTGTGTCGTGTGAGCGAGTGTTCAATCCCGCGCTCAATGGCAAGGCCGTGGTTGTTCTCTCCAACAACGACGGATGCGCCATCTCACGCAGCAACGAGGCCAAAGCCTTGGGCATTCCCATGGGGTGCCCAGCTTTCCAAATCAAGAACTACACCAACCCCTCGGGCGTGGTGATGCTCTCGGCTCGTCATGTTTTATACCAGGATATCTCCAATCGCATCATGAGAATCTTAGGTGAAGTGGCCATTGACCTTGAGGTTTACTCGGTCGACGAGGCGTTTTTCAAGCTCCCTTACAGTGATGCCGCTAAAAACCATGAGTTGCTCGCAGCGGTGGTGAAGAAGATTTTCAAATGTGTGGGAGTGCCAGTGAGCATTGGTTTTGCTCCCACCCGCACCCTCGCCAAGATTGCAAGCCATGTGGCCAAGAAAGACCCATCTTGTGTAGACCGCGTGCAAGGGCTGTGTGAGCAACCAGCGATTGATGCCGTCTTGTCACAATTCCCTGTCGACGACATCTGGGGAATTGGAAGGCGACTTAATGCCAAGTTAAGGTCAAGTGGCATTCATTATGCAAGCGAGTTTGTTCGGCTCCCGCGGTCCTATCTTCAGAAGATAGGCAACATCAATCTCGTGCGCACCCAGCGTGAGCTGCAAGGCGACGATTGTGTGAGTATTAATCCCGTCACGATAGCCCACAAGTCGATAATGAATTCCCGCACTTTCGGCCACGTCCTGAGCAAAAAGGGCGAGATAAGCGATGCTGTGCTGACCTTTGCCCAGTCATGTGCCACACAGTTGCGTCGTGAGCGGCAGGCGGCTCTCACAGTGACGGTCTATCTGCGTGGCGACCGCTTCCGTCAAGACTTGCCGTTCTATTATAACTCATGCACCGTGAGAATGGAGTCGCACACGTCGTCGACAATCGAGATTGCACATCATGCTCTCATGGCCTTCAACAGCATTTTCAGGGAAGGTTTCTTTTATCGCAAGGCAGGAGTCCTCGTCTCGGACATAAAATTGGCCGAAGATCTCCAGCTCAACATCTTCAATGCCGAGAAAGAGGCTCGCCACAGCAAATTGATGACTGCTGTAGACGCTATCAACAATCGTTATGGAAAGAAACAGATAATGCTTGCCCCCACCGTGACACGAGGTGAATGGTCTCCGCAACAAAACCATTTCAACAAGCAGAGCAAGACCTTGCACATTTACTCGGGAATGGTGCCACAGCACTCTGCAAAGCAAGAAAACAAACCAAAGCAAATGGATGTGGAGAATGATTTTTTTGACGATGATATTGATACTCTTTGATTTTTAATAGAAAATTCGTACCTTTGCATGATTTTTCATGAACTATTCAATATAACACGATATGCTATTAGAGAAAATTGAGGCTCTGAAAGCCCAAATCAACGAGCTGAAAGCCGAAAACAGCGAGGCTCTGGAAGCTTTGCGAATTAAGTACCTGAGCAAGAAAGGCGAGATTACCGCTTTGTTCAATGAGTTCCGTAATGTCCCTAACGAACAAAAGCGTGAGTTTGGTCAGCGTCTTAATGAACTTAAGACGCTTGCTACCGATAAAATCAACTCGTTGAAAGACGGCTTTAAGGAGAATGAGTCGAAGGCAGGCAAGATTGACGTCACTCGCCCGGCATTCCCTGGTGAGATAGGCACACGCCATCCCATCTCTACCGTGCGAAAAGAGATTATCGACATATTCTCGCGATTGGGCTTCACCCTTGCCGACGGTCCAGAGGTCGAAGATGACCTTCACGTGTTCACTTCGCTCAACTTTGCCGCCGATCATCCCGCTCGTGACATGCAAGACACTTTCTTCATCAATGAGGACAAGAGTGGCGACGTGACACGCAACATCGTGCTACGCAGCCACACCAGCTCGGTTCAGTCGCGCGTGATGAAGAGCACTCAGCCTCCCATTCGCATCATCTGCCCGGGACGTGTCTACCGCAATGAGGCCATCACAGCACGCGCCCACTGCTTCTTCCACCAGATAGAAGGTCTTTACATCGACAAGAACGTGTCGTTTGCCGACCTCAAGCAGGTGTTGTTGTATTTCGCCAAGGAGTTGTTCGGTCCTGACACAAAGATACGTCTGCGACCCAGCTATTTCCCATTCACCGAGCCCAGTGCCGAGATGGACGTCTCGTGCATGTTGTGTGGCGGTGAGGGTTGTGGCTTCTGCAAGCACACTGGCTGGGTGGAAATCCTGGGCTGTGGCATGGTAGACCCCAACGTGCTTGAGCTTTGCGGAATCGACAGCAAGATTTACACTGGCTATGCCTTTGGTGTGGGTGTTGAACGCATCACCAATCTCAAATATATGGTCAAGGACCTGCGCATGTTCAGTGAGAACGATGTGCGTTTCCTCAGGGAGTTTGAGCACACTCACTAATTGTTGAGTTATACAAGATATTAATGTAAGAGGGGAGTTGCACAGGCACAGCTCCCCTTCTATACAAAAAAAGGGCATTTATGACAATCAAAGAACGCTACGAGGCTATCATTGAATATTTCAAGAAAGCAAACCCCAATCCCACCACCGAGCTGCATTTCAACAACCCTTTTGAAACCCTGGTGGCAGTGATTCTCTCGGCACAGTGCACCGACAAGCGCGTGAACATGGTTACTCCTGCGCTCTTTAAGGCCTACCCGTCGGCGCAAGCCATGGCAGGTGCGACACACGAGGACCTGTTGAAGTACATTGGCAGTGTTTCCTATCCCAACAACAAGGCTCGCCACTTGCAAGCCATGGCAGCAATGCTCGTCGATGAGTTCAACGGCGAGGTGCCAAGCACTATGGAAGAGCTGACAAAGTTGCCAGGTGTGGGACGCAAGACCGCCAACGTGATAATGGGAGTGGTTTTCCACAAGGCTGCTATAGCTGTCGATACTCATGTGTTCCGTGTGTCGAATCGCACGGGTTTGGCCTGTGGAAAGACACCGCTCGAAGTGGAGAAAGCCCTCACACGTCACATTGCCCCCGAAGATAGATACAATGCCCATCACTGGCTGTTGTTGCACGGCCGATATGTGTGCAAGGCGATAAAACCCAATTGCCTCGAATGTGGTATTAAAAAGTATTGTAAGCACTATAGTAAGTGTTAAGTGAATGAACACTAACAAAGAAAACATATTACAACATCTGTCTCACCCAGTGTTCAAACTCGTGGGTGAGGTTGCCGACGATATGCGACGCGAGTGCTATGTGGTGGGTGGCTACGTGCGTGACATTTTCCTTGAGCGCAAGTCTAAAGACATAGATTTTGTGACTGTGGGAAGTGGCATTGAAGTGGCCGAGAATGTGGCTCGGAAGATAGGTCGCAAGAAATCACATTTGGCTGTGTTCAAGACCTATGGCACCGCACAGGTCAAAGCGATGGGTGTGGAGTTGGAGTTTGTGGGTGCACGACGCGAGTCCTACATGCGCAGTAGCCGCAATCCCATTGTGGAAGACGGTACATTACATGATGACCAGCTGCGACGCGACTTTACCATCAATGCGATGGCTATCAGTGTCAATCACGACAGCTGGGGCAAGGTGCTCGACCCGTTCAATGGCATCGAAGACATGAAGCGGCGCTTGATACGCACTCCGCGAAACCCCGATATCACCTTCAGCGACGACCCGCTGCGCATGATGCGTGCCGTGAGATTTGCCACACAGCTTGGATTTGAGATTGAAGAGGACACTTTTGCTGCTATAAGGCGCAACGCAGGCCGCATAAAGATAATCACCCGTGAACGCATCGCCGACGAATTGATGAAGATAATGCGTTCACCAAAACCTTCACGAGGATTCTACCTGCTCGACAAGAGCGGATTGCTGCCTCTCATCTGTCCCGAACTTGCCAACTTGAAGGGCGTGGAAACCGTGAATGGCCGCGGACATAAAGACAACTTCCTGCACACGATGCAGGTGCTCGACAATGTGGCCTCGGAGAGCGACAACGAGTGGCTCAGGTGGGCTGCCTTGTTCCACGACATTGGCAAGCCTGCAACCAAGCACTGGGACAACAAGCAGGGATGGACCTTTCACAACCACAACTTCGTGGGCGAGAAGATGGTGCCTCGCATCTTTGCCAAGATGCGCTTGCCACTTAACGAGCACATGAAATATGTGAAGAAACTCGTGGGACTGCACATGCGGCCCATAGCCCTTGTCGAGGAGGAAGTCACCGATTCGGCTGTGCGCCGCATGCTCTTTGAAGCTGGCGACGACGTCGACGACCTGATGATACTGTGCCGCGCCGATATCACAAGCAAGAACCAGGAGAAGGTGAAGCGTTTCCGCGAGAACTACGAGCTTGTGAAACAGAAGCTCATCGACATCGAGGAGAAAGACCGTGTGCGCAACTTCCAGCCTCCAGTCGATGGCGAGGAGATAATGGAGACCTTCGGGCTTGCTCCCTCTAAACCTGTGGGCGACATCAAAGATGCTATCAAAGACGCTATTCTCGATGGGGTGATAGGGAACGATTATGCCCAGGCCTATGGTTTCATGATGGATAAAGCTCAGGCGTTAGGAATTGAACCTGTGAACCAAGGCATGCTTAACTGGATTGAGATAGATACTGTTATGGGCAAATTGCGCATCGCGGCAACTGTGGAGGGAATTGTGGCGGTCTTGTTTGATGGCGACGATTTCTCTTCTATAGCCTCGGCGTTGAAGTTGCAAGTGAGCAACAACGCCACTCCGCTGTTGAAGAATTGCGCACGTCAATTAAATGAGTATTTCGACGGCAGCCGTCGCGACTTCTCACTGCCGCTGCACCTTCAGGGAACAGAATTTCAGCGCAAGGTTTGGAATGTGCTGCGTGGCATACCATTCGGCACCACGATTTCCTATAAGGAGGAAGCCAAGCTTGCGGGTAACGAAAAAGCGGTGAGGGCCGTAGCGCAGGCCAACGGTGCTAACCACGTGCCCATAATCATCCCTTGCCATCGGGTGATAAACAGTGACGGCTCCTTAGGAGGATATTCCAGTGGAGTTGACAAGAAGCAGTTCCTACTCAAACTTGAGAAAAAGAACTAAACAAAGATTTAGTGGTAGTTACCCTCATCCTTATTTAAAAAAAGTTAACTTAAGACGCAAAATAGATGTTTTTGCGTCTTTATTGTGTAATGGATGAGAGAGAGTTCGAAAAAAGGGCTGCTGTGCTGCGTGAGAAGATTGTTGCCACATGCTTGTCGTGTGGCGCCGACTCCATGCAGGCCGACGATGTGGCGCAAGACGTGCTGTTGCGATTATGGCAGATGCATGACACCCTTCATCGCTACCGCTCACTCGACGGGCTTGTGACTGTAATGGCACGGCATGAGATGGTGAATTATTATCGTCTCAACCACAGTGTCTCCATCATGAAGGTAGATACCGAAAAGTTACAGTCAACTTTTATCGCCCCCGACGAATCTCTCGTTAGTTCACAAGAAGTTGCGTGGCTTAATAAAGCCATAGAGAAATTGCCAAGCACACAATATACAGTGCTTCACATGCGCCAGGTGGAAGGTATGAGTTACGACAAGATTGCAAGTCTACTTGGCATTGAAAGCAGTACTGCACGGAGTCTGCTGTCCCGAGCCCGTATCAGATTACTTGAAGAGATAAAGAAAAGAAACAAAGGATGAATAAACACAATCGGCACATAGAATCTTTGCTCGAACTGTTCATGAAGGGTGAGACCACGCTTGAGCAGGAGCGTGAATTGAGAGAGTTTTTTGCCCTCTTGACATCGGTCCCCGATGAGTGGAAAGACTATAAAGAGATGTTCGCTTATTTCGACGCAGGAATGCCCATCGAGAAAAGTAGGGCCAAGCGCAAGATGTCACGCCCGCTGTGGGCGACTGCGGCAGCGGCGGCAGTGGTAGCTCTTGCTGTTGTGTTTGCGCCACGTCTGCACCGCACTGCGCCTGCCCTGAAACCGGCGGCACCTCAAGCTAAAATAGAGAAGAAAACCAACTCAGAAAGTTGCGACATCGTTGCCGTGCCCGAAGCTTCTCCTATCATGGCAAATAATGAGCGCAAAGTCTCAAGGGAAAAGAGTCATAATCGCCAGGTCGCCGCAAAACGAAATCCCAACCTCGACAGCATTGAAGTAGAGCGTGAAAGGGGTGAAATGGAGAAAGCACAGCAAGAGCTCATGGCCGACAAGTATATAGCCAAGCAAGAGCGCCAGGAGATTCTTGACGAGCAATATAACAGTCGTGTGAGAGCGCATCAAGTGCAGCAGGCACGACAGAACGAGAATCCGCAATTCATTCAAGTAGTATTCAAATAATAACATTAACAATATGAAAAATTTATTTGTCACAATCCTGATGGCTGCAGTAATAGCTGTACTTTCCATCTTCGGGTGCGCAGCGCAAGACCACGTGGATGAGGTTTATAACCAAGTTGCTCATGCCATAGATGATGGTTTCATAACAATGAACAAGAGTATCGAGTATCGCGATCCGGGCTCAGGAGATTTAATCGGAGCCTGTGTTGTAAAGGAGTTCTGTATTCCAAGCTCCAGTGGCAACCTTATCCATGAATTGACAAGAGCTATGTCGCAAGAGAGCGAGAACGCCTACCACAGTGCTGCCGGCAAGGCAGGGAGCAAGGGGGTGACCTATGCTATTGCCTATGGTACGGGGAAGAACGATTTTGAGCTGATTGGTGCCGATAGCGATATGAATTTCATGGTAGTGTGCTTCAAAGACAAGCAGCAGAGCGACTTTCGCACCAGCTTTGCCGTCGAATGGAAGCAAGACGACAATAGCAATTACTTGGGCAAGATTTTCAAGATATATGGAAAAAAGCCCGATGATCTCGTCGGTAATGAAGGTAGTCGCAAAGGCACAGTGATTTATAGCCGGAATGGGGGATTTACTCTGAATGTGGATAGCCTTATAGATGTCAATGGCTTGAGAAACAATGAGTTGTTGCAAAGTCTCCCCCAGCAGCTTGAGGGGCTAAGAGACATGTTCGGAAATGGTTTTAGCTTTCAGGTATACTCAAGCGACGAAAGTTATAACGACAACACCACATGGCTCACAACGTTTGCTATGTACTGCAACAAATTCAAGGAAAAGGTTAAAGATTCGCCCAATAAAGGCTCGGTCTATGCTACCGAATTGCTGCAACTGTGCAAACAAGCCAACGGTGTTATTACCGCCAGTGAGAAGAAGCTGTGCATCAGGAGTTTGAAGGAATGTCAAAAGTGCACCGACGATACTTTTGTCATCGGTTTGCTCGAAGAGGCGATTAACTGGCTCAACGGCAAGAACAAACCTTAGTATCCTGAAGGTAGTAAAAAAACTAATAACTGATAACTGTAAACTGAAAACTATTTACTACCTTTGCGATATGAAAAAAATACAGAAAACTAACGCCGCACGACTACTCGATAGGGCAAAAGTGCCATACGAATTAGTGCCTTATGAGGTTGATGAGAGCGACCTCTCGGCAGGGCATCTTGCTGCCACAATCGGCGAAGACATCAATCAAGTTTTCAAGACGTTAGTGCTTTTCGGGGAGAAAACCAAGCACTTTGTATGCGTTGTCCCGGGTGACCATGAGGTAGACCTGAAAAAAGCTGCCAAACTCAGTGGCAACAAGAAGGTGGACCTCATACCCATGAAAGACTTGCTCGCTACCACTGGCTACATACGTGGTGGCTGCTCGCCCATAGGTATGAAGAAACCATTCCCAACATTTATTCATGAGACATGCATGTCGTTTGACCACATCTACGTGAGCGCCGGCATGCGTGGACTGCAGTTTAAAATCGCTCCGCAGGCGCTTGTCGACGTTGCTCACGCCACAGTGTGCGACTTAATAAAGGATGATTCAATCTAATATCTAATCATGGCACACAAGAATCGCATAGGAAACATTTTCAGCCTCACCTCGTTTGGTGAATCGCATGGACCTGCTGTGGGCGGAGTGATTGACGGTATGCCGGCAGGAGTGAAAATCGACATGGAGCTGTTAAGGCACGAAATGTCGCGGCGTCGCCCAGGACACGGGGCAATGGCTTCCAGCCGCAACGAGGACGACGAGGTGGAATTCCTCTCGGGCATCTTCGACGGCATCACCATTGGAACGCCCATCGGATTCATCATTCGCAACCGTGATCAGCGTCCAGAGGACTATGACCACCTCAAGAATGTATATCGACCGTCGCATGCCGACTTCACCTATCAGGCTAAGTATGGAATCCGCGACCATCGTGGTGGTGGGCGGGCCTCGGCGCGTGAGACCGCTGCACGTGTGGTTGCTGGGGCACTTGCCAAGCAGACTTTGTCGCAACTTGGAATTACAATTAATGCGCAGTCGTCGGTTGCTGTGACCGAAATCCCGCAAGGCGATACCGCGGGGGGCATGGTGTCTTGTGTAGTGAAAGGCGTACCGGCAGGAATTGGCGAACCGGTTTTTGGCAAACTATCCTCACAGCTTGCCGAGGCGATGATGAGCATCCCGGCAGCCAAGGGTTTTGAAATTGGCTTAGGGTTTGACTTTGTGAATCACCGTGGCAGCGAGGTGCTTGACAAGTTCGTAGTGAAGGATGGGAAAATCTCAACGGCTACCAACAATTCAGGAGGCCTGCAGGGGGGCATCAGCAATGGCAATGACATCTGCTTCAAAGTGGCCTTCAAGCCAGTGGCAACTCTCATGCAGCCAGTGGAAGGCATCGACAGCCATGGAAACAAGGTGACTATCAATCCTCGAGGCAGGCATGATGCTTGCGTTGTGGAGCGTGCGGTGCCGGTGGTGGAGGCCATGGCGGCTATTATTGTCCTTGATAATGTGTTGATTAACAGGGCGGCGAGGTTGTGACCGAAAGGCAAGAATATAGCAACTTTCTAAAGCATCTTTTTGGCACAAGAGTTCAGAAACTCAATGTCAATGCTGGCTTTACATGCCCAAATCGGGACGGCACTCTTGGAATAGGAGGGTGCACCTATTGCAACAACGCTTCGTTTACACCTGCTTTTGGCCGCTGTTCTTCGAGCGTGACACAACAATTGCTTGACGCCAAGCATTTCTATCGAGGGAAATATGCCGACACGAAATATTTGGCTTATTTTCAAAGTTTTACTGGAACCTATGCGCCAGTCGACAAGCTGCGGTTGCTCTATGACGAGGCCCTCTCGGTTCCTGATGTTGTGGGATTGGTAGTATCTACGCGTCCCGATTGCATCGGTAATGAGGTGCTCGACCTTTTAGAAGATATCAACAATGACCACAGGGTAATAGTGGAGATTGGAGTAGAATCATCTCACGACCGTACTCTCAAACTCATAAATCGTTGTCATTCATGGCAATGTGCTCAAGATGCTATTAAGCAATTGGCACAACGTGGACTCGTTGTGGGAGCGCATCTCATCCTTGGCTTGCCAGGTGAAGACGAGAACGACATGATGACCACCGTCGATGAAATAGGAAAATTGCCATTGGCAACAGTCAAGTTTCATCAACTTCAAGTCATCAAAGGTACAAGGTTGGCACATGAATGGAGTAGGGGAGATGTGGAGGTGGTTGACTGGACGCCACAAGAGTATGCCGACCTGTGCCGCCGAATCATCGGTAGGATACCAAAACACATCATTATTGAGCGCATGGTCTCAACGGCACCGCCACAGCTGCTGCTTCATCCCAAGTGGGGATTGAAACCGGCTCAATTCAAAGAGATTTTTGAATCAGATTTTGAATGAGCCAGCTTGATGGAGCCTTAAATCACAACGGCAGTACCACTGGTGGCAACCATGAGCATGGAACCCGAACCACCAATAGTCTCATAGTCAATGTCGATGCCCACTATGGCATTAGCACCCATTTGTTGGGCACGCTCCATCATTTCCATCATCGATGTGTCCTTGGCCTCGCGCAGCACCTTCTCATAGCTTGCCGAGCGACCTCCAACGATGTCGCGGATGCCTGCCATGAAATCTTTAAACACATTTGCTCCAATAATAGTCTCACCGGTCACCACGCCCTTATATTCGCGAATTGGGTAACCATCAATCTGTGGGGTTGTTGTAAGTATCATAAATAAAAATAGAAATTAAAAACACTACTTTCGATAGTTGCAAAAACTATGCCAGAAATATAAACCACACAATGCATAGCAAATAGCTGATTTTTTGAGAAGTTTTTAATCCTCTTTGAAAAAAAATCTCAAAAAACTTGCAAGATATAAATTATGATAGTAAATTTGCAGTCGCAATTTGAAAAAAACGGGGTATTAGCTCATCCGGTAGAGCGCAACACTGGCAGTGTTGAGGTGAGCAGTTCGAGTCTGCTATACTCCACAAATCAAAAACTGACAAGACCTAACGAGCTGAGTATCAACAACCACTCAGTTCGTTTTTTTGTGCATTTTAGCCTTCTTTGCTACCAGTTTGTTACAATTTTATTTTTAACTTCAAAACAGTAGCATTTTATGAAAGACAAGGATGCAACTATTTCAAAATCATGCCGTTTCTTTCTTGGTGACGCTTCAGTTACAGGTGCCCCGATTTACTTCTTTTGCCGTGTAAATGGTGTGCAAATTAAACGTTCGCTTGGGGTGAGAATTGAGACTCGTTGTTGGGATCCATACTCACAGCAAGCAATAATCAAGAAAAGTTACAATGAAAAGACAAGGACTAACAATCTGATGGTCAACTCAGTAATTGGAGATTACAAGGATGCTTACAAGAGTTTTTGCACCTATGTAGAGACCGAAAAAGTAAAACCAGAAAAACTCGTCTCCACACTGTCCAAATTCTTATATTTGATGGAAAGTAAACAGTGTAGAAAACCGGTAAAACCGGTAGAAGATCAACTCGATTTGATCACGAGAATCAAACGGTATGTGCGTGACAGGAAAGATATTTCCTTTAGCACAAAAGTAAACTATGGCCGCGCTATAAAAGCGTTTGGTGCCTTCCTTGATGCGCGTAAGCCGAAAATTACGTCGTTTAGCCAAATTGACACTGAGTTGTTCATAGAGATGGGCCGATGGATGCTGAATAATTACACGTGGCATAATGGCGGTGGTCTCTATCAGGTGGCAACTTTGAACGATTTCTTGAAGTTCAATTGCAGCTTGGTGCGAGCTGCTGCGGTTGATCTTGGTGAACTCAAGTATGAGGAAGCTCAAAGAATCAGTTATATCTCGTTGAAAAACAAAGCATCTGACGATGACATAGCTCTGACCGATGAGGAGGTAATGATGCTATATCATCATAAGTGTGATAATGAAGATGATGAACTGATTAAAGATGTGTTCGTGCTCGAGTGTGTAACTGGGCAGCGCATTAGCGACACGGTGAAACTTGACGATTGTATTGAGCAAGTAAATGGTGTTTACATCGTGAAGCTTTTGAGTAAGAAGACCAGTGAACTTATAGTCTTTGATCTAATCTTTGATGTGGCACTTAAGATTCTTCAGAAATATGACTTCACGGTTCCAAGTTTAGGAAAGGATGATCATGCTACGAAAGACAAAATCAACCACAACATCAAGCAAATAGCTCGGGACGCTGGGATTTCAGGTCAAGAACTTAAAGTTTACCATTATGCTGGTCACGATAAGCCCACCACTGTAAAGGTTGACCGATGGAAATGTGTTACCAGTCACACTGGTCGGCGTACATTTGTGACAGTGCTGGCTCTTCGTGGATGGACATACGAGAAGATTGGCAAGTACACAGGACAAAGGAATCCCAAGACTGTTATGCATTACGACAAGTCAAAGGGAAACCCAGCGATGATGGCGCAGTTTAACGCTACCGATCCGCAATTCCGATTGCAAATGATTGGCAGCGCCGTGAACATGAATCATGGATACATGGTGTCGCCATACTCGCAGCCTGGTTTAGGCACAATTCCACCACAACCTGTCATGCCTCCTCAGCCTCAAGTTTTGCCTTTTCAGCAGTTCTATGGTCCACAAGTAGCTCCAATGGCATGCCCACCTAATGGGGTGCCTCAAACTACATGGAAACAGCAGGCTATCGAAGTAAAGGCTGTTGAAGCGCAAGATGTGGATGACACTAAGCCTAAGCAGCTCAATTCTGGTGGTAAAGGAATGATCGACCTCATCAGGTTCGTTGACGAAAAGCTTAACAACTTCATGAATCCCATGAGCATTGTCAGTGAAGCTAAATCGTTCATCGCCACCAACACCATCGACATGTCGTGGTGTTCCCCAACTCAGGGCGGAATGACCTTTGACTTTTACCGCCCAAAACTCCAGCGCCTATTCCCTGAAAACAGCGCCGAGATAGAACAAATTCTCACCATGCTAATAGCATGATGGTTAATTGATATGGTACTCATGAAATGTGTGGAAACTATATCGTGATAGTAGTCGCAAGTGTAACGTTAATAGTTGCACTAGCGGCTATTTTTTTGTTTTTTTATTATTACCAAAATCAAGTATTATCTGTGTGATTGTTTTGCTTGATTTTCAATTTTAACTAATTTTGCAATTATAAAAGTCGATTATGGAAGAAAATAAGATCATAATATATCAAACCGAGGATGGCCATACCCGAATTGATGTCCGCATGGAGAATGAAACAGTTTGGCTCACCCAAGCACAAATGGCTGAGTTGTTTCAGAAAGATCAATCTGTTATAGCCCGACATATTTCAAACGTTTTTAAAGAGGGAGAATTAGATGATAAAAGTAATATGCATTTTTTGCATAATACTATTTACAAATACAGACCAACGAGGATTTATAGTCTTGATGTCATTATCTCGGTTGGCTATCGTGTTAAGAGCAAGCGAGGTGCCGCTTTCCGAATATGGGCGCGAAATGTGCTCAAAGACTATCTTATAAAAGGATATGCCATAAATGAGCAACTGCGTCATGAGCAACTGGGTGAGCTGAGGCAACTGGTGGGAATGCTCGGACGTACTATCCAGAGCCAACCGTTATTGTCAACCGACGAAAGCCAGGCACTGTTTGATGTGGTTACTGATTATACCTACGCTCTCGACACGCTTGATAACTATGACTACCAGCGCTTAACGATTGAGAAGACCACACAGGAAGAACATTTTCATGCTACCTACGAGAACGCCATGAGAGAGATTGATGCCCTGCGAGAGAAGTTTGGTGGAAGCACTCTCTTTGGAAACGAGAAAGACGACTCATTCCATAGTAGTATTGGTCAGATATATCAGACGTTTGGCGGCGAAGAACTCTATCCAAGCGTCGAAGAGAAGGCTGCCATGTTACTGTATCTCGTGACCAAGAACCATTCATTCAGCGATGGCAACAAGCGCATAGCAGCCACTTTGTTCCTGTGGTTCCTAAACAATAATGGCATCCTTTACAATAAAGACGGCTCAAAGCGCATAGCCGACAATACCCTCGTGGCTCTCACGCTAATGATTGCCGAGAGCAGAACAGAGGAAAAAGACGTGATGGTAAAGGTGGTCGTGAATTTAATTAACCAGAAC
The DNA here is from genome assembly GCA_947167995.1 of uncultured Prevotellaceae bacterium. Taxonomy (GTDB): domain Bacteria; phylum Bacteroidota; class Bacteroidia; order Bacteroidales; family Muribaculaceae; genus Sodaliphilus. Next base: position 4,989 of record CAMVKS010000052.1, on the reverse strand, counting down.
AACTAATAATATATTTACATTGGCAGCGAAAGAAAATGTGACTATGGAATTCAGACCAATGCGCCGAGTGCGCCAGCAGCTCACAACTGAGGACTGCGAAGAAATATTGAGAAATGCCACATCTGGCACGCTGGCTGTGCTTGGTGATGGAGACTATCCCTATGCTGTGCCCTTGAGCTTCGTCTATGCCGATGGAGTCATATATTTCCACAGTGCTAAAAGTGGTCACAAGATTGATGCGATCAAAGCCCAAGACAAGGCATCGTTTTGCGTCATTGTCAAAGACGAGATTCATGGTGAGGAGTATACGACCTACTTCCGCAGCGTTATAGTCTTCGGACGAATAACAATTGTCTCCTCTCCTGACGAGAAACTTGAAGGAGCAAAGCTCTTAGGCCGCAAATACAATCCAGGCGATGAAGCAGGCCTCACTCACGAACTCGAGAAAGGCCTCGCCCACATGGAACTACTGCGCTTCGATATCGAGCACCTCACAGGCAAACAAGCTATCGAGCTACTTTAGAACACAAAGCAATAAACATCAAGCGGTTGGTTAACCTTTTATCAGGTTGGTCAGCCGCATTTATTTTTCAGTGATTATTCTTGAACATCCACTTGTTGGATTGATTTGTTGTTATCGCATGCTCCACAATTGCTGCTGCCATTACAGGTCATCTTGCTGCCGCAACCGTATCGAGCGCATTTTTACAACCTCTTGATTATTCGCTTCCGCTGGTTATAGAATATTTTTATGCTATTTTCAGCGGAAACTTGATAAAAAGCATGCATTTCCGCTAATTATAGACACTTTTTTGTGGTATTTTCAGCGGGAATATGATAAAAATTACATTTTTCCGCTGGTTATAGAATTTTATTTACTATCTTTGCATCGAAAATAATAAAGACCATATTCTATGATAATAGGACGCGAAAAAGAACGACGTGAATTGCTGAGTCTCCTTGAAAAAGAAGAGTCTCAATTTTGTGCTGTCTATGGAAGACGACGTGTAGGCAAAACATATCTCATCCGTGAGACTTTTAATTACCAGTTCTGCTTCCAGCATACTGGAGTGGCCAAAGGTACGCTAAAACAACAATTGACTGCATTTCGGAACTCTCTGGTGGCGGCTGGTATGACGTGTGCAATACCAAAAACATGGATAGATGCCTTCGAACTGCTAAAAAAACTCATCAGTAATGCTCCAGTAGGAAAAAAGGTTCTTTTTATCGATGAACTTCCTTGGATGGATACGCCCAAAGGAAATTTGATTGGCGCCTTGGAAAACTTCTGGAATGGATGGGCAACAGCACGTCGAGAGAAAGACATCGTGCTGATAGTTTGCGGTAGTGCCACATCATGGATTAGCAAGAAACTCCTAAAAGACAAGGGCGGTCTTCGTGGAAGACTTACCAATCGAATTAAGCTCGCGCCATTTACTCTTCGTGAGTGTGAACTCTTTGCAAAGGGCGCCAACCTTGCTTTGGGTAGGAAAGATATCTTGGAACTATACATGATTCTTGGTGGCATCCCCTACTATTGGAGTTTCCTTAATAAAGGGTTGAGTGCAGCACAGAATGTTGATCAATTGTTTTTTTCTGAGACGGCACAATTACGAGATGAGTTTGAGGCTCTTTATTCCACTCTTTTCAAGCGTCCAGCGAATTACCTCAAGGTCATAGAGTGTTTATGCAATGGCAGGAAGTCTGGCATGACAAGGGAAGAAATATTGAACGAAAGCAAATTATCTGATGGCGGCACTTTTTCCACCATACTGGAGGAACTGGAGGAGAGCGGGTTCATTCGCCGCTTTACTTCAGCCGATACTGCAGAGACTAATGCATTATATCAATTGATTGATAATTACACTCTTTTCCATTATCTCTGCATCAAGAAAAATGCATATAGCGATGAGCATTATTGGTCAAACACTTTCATATCCACAGCACATAACACATGGAGAGGGTTTGCTTTTGAGCGTGTATGTCTCCAGCACATACCTCAGATTAAAGCTGCCCTTGGCATCGCTGGTGTTCAGACAAACGTGTGTTCATGGACTGCTCGTGGAACCGACAAGCGACGAGGAGCACAAATAGACTTGGTGATGCAGCGTGCAGACGGTTTTACTGACATCTGCGAAATGAAGCATTCCGTTAACTTATTTACTATAGACAAAGATTATGCAAATGACCTGCATAATAAACTTGTTGCATACCAAGAATTGTCAAAAGACAAACGCACTCTTCACCTTGTCATGATTACAACGTATGGTGTAGTACATAACAGTAACTATAATATTATACAAAATGAGGTGACTATGGACGACCTGTTTGCCCTATAGGTGAGATAGTGGGAAATAATAGTCCACGAGTTTTTATTACTTCATATTAAAGAAATAATACCTACCTTTGCCTTCGATATAAAAATCAACAAATGGAAATTTGTGTAATATGACAACAATACGATTTCTCTTCTCACTCGTGACGACGTTGGTGCTGACAGTCACTCCGTCATGGGCATGTACCAACCTTATCGTTGGTAAGGCAGCCTCTGTAGATGGCTCCGTGATTTGTACATACAATTGTGATGGCTACGGTTTCGCAGGCTCACTGTCACGCTCGCCAGGTGGCAGGCATGAGAAAGACGAGAAGATAGCCGTCCGTGAATGGGGTATGGGAGCCGTGAGGGGCTATATTCCCCAAGTGGAATACACCTATGATGTCATAGGCTTTATTAACGAAAAACAGGTAAGCATCGTGGAAACCACATTTGATGGTCGCCTGGAGTTGCAGAACTCCGAAGGTTTGCTCGACTATTTCACCATGATGCATCTAGGACTGGAGCGTGCCGCTACGGCACGTGAGGCCATCACCATCATGACCGACCTCGTGCAGATGTATGGTTACTGCAGCACAGGAGAGACTATCACAGTGTGTGACAAAAACGAGGCTTGGATTCTCGAGATTATAGGCAAGGGCCCTGGGGTGAAAGGTGCCGTGTGGGTAGCCGTTCGCATACCTGACGACTGCATTTGCGCTCATGCCAACCTTTCCCGTATACAACAGTTCCCGTTGAATGATCCCAAGAACTGCTTGTATTCAAAGGACGTGATTTCCTTTGCACGTGAGAAAGGCTATTTTAGCGGCAAGGATGCTGACTTCAGTTTCCGCGATGCCTATTGTCCTATCTCTTTCTCAGCAGTGCGATATGCCGATGCGCGTGTGTGGAGTTTTTTCCGTCACCACTACGACCATTCCGAGATGGACAAATATCTGCCCTACATCAACGGCCAGCATGACGTTTGCGACCATCTGCCGCTCTACATCAAGCCCGACAGGAAGTTATCGGTACGTGACATCATGAATGACATGCGCGACCACTATGAGGGCACTCCGCTTGACATGACCGCTGACATGAGTGCGGGACCTTGGAGTTCACCTTACCGCCCGCTGCCTATGAATTGGGAAGTCAAAGGAAAGAACTATTTCCGTGAGCGTGCTATCGGCACACCGCAGTCGGGTTTCACGCTGGTATCACAACTGCGCAACTGGCTGCCCGATGAGGTGGGAGGTATCATGTATTTTAACTGCGACGATGCCAACATGATAGCCTACGTGCCTGTGTATTGCTGCGTGAATGACGTGCCCGAAGCATTCCGACGTGAAAACAATGTGAGTAACGAGTTCAGCGAACACAGTGCTTTCTGGGTAAATAATGTGGTGGCCAACATGATCTATCCGCGCTACAGTGTCATGATAGGCGACCTGCGTGAGGCGCAGCAGGAGTTGGAGGACTTCTACGCTGCCGATCAGGCGCAGGTTTTGAGAGATATTGAGCATCTCACCAAGCGTGAGCGCGTCACCTACCTTACAGGCAAGAGTGCTGCCTACACTGCCCTGATGATGCAGCGTTGGGAAAAACTTTTCCGCCTCATTGTCGTGAAGCATAATGACCAGATTATGAAGCCTTCTGATAATGGTGTCGTCGTTCCAGGACGTTACACAACACCTGGCTATGACCAGCAGTTCCGTGAACAGATCAGCAAAGACACAGGCACACGCTACCTGATGCCTGAAAGTTCTGGAGATATCAAATCCCTATAAGCGTGAATTGAGTAGAATATGATCTGTCACTGCGGACATATTCCAGTTGCCCCCGACTAAATCAAAACATTAATTATCAAAGATTGATAAATAACAAATGCCCCAAAAATAAGCGCAGGTAGCGGAAAAAATGCCTAACTTTGCGGCATCATTAGAACGATAAATCGGAATTTGTTGAATCATTAAAAAGGTCTTGGCAGAGACCAGAGCCGCGACTCGAAACACTCCAAGATAATATGAAGAAAGTAATGTTTTTATTGGCAGTAGGAGTAATGTGCCTGACAGCCTGTGCCCAAAAGAAGGGCGTAGAAAGAGGGCCGCGCATGGGTGGCGGCATGAGTGTCAACAAGGATTCAGACAGCACGTTTGTAGCCTTGAAGAACGAGACGTTGAAGAAGTTCAAACAATTCACCTTTGAGGATGCCAAGACAGGTAAAACGATGGCCTATAATCTGCTTGTTCCTGAAGGTTATGATGGCAATGCAAGCTACCCGTTGGTGCTGTTCATGGCCGATGCAAGTACCGTGGGCAAGGACGTGACTGCCCCGCTCACTCAGGGATATGGAGCTTTGGAATTTGCCTCAGACCGTGACCAGCAGTTGCATCCGTCGTTCGTACTTGTACCGCAATACACGGAATGGGCGGTGCAGGACGATTGGAGTACAACAGATGAAGTGGAGATGACCATCCGCCTACTACAGTCTGTTTGCAAGGAATATAATGTCGATACTAATCGTCTATACACAACAGGCCAGTCGATGGGTGGCATGATGTCGTTCTATTTCAACATCACTCATCCCGACCTATTTGCAGCCTCGCTCTTTGTCAGCAGTCAGTGGGACACCTCGAAGATGCAGGACTTTGGTGAGAAACATTTCTTCTACATCG
>CAMVKS010000051.1 GCA_947167995.1 uncultured Prevotellaceae bacterium | reverse complement strand
GCAAAACTATTCACTGATGAATTTTGGGGTATGCGATGACGAAGTCAGGAAAAAGTATCCGCAAGAGAAATACCAGAGCCTTGGCCTTCCCACATGGCTCTACGGGCACGAGCCCACAACACCCTTCGCCACCCACATTGCCAAGTTCTTCGACAACAGCATCCGCGAGAACTTCATCCTCACATTACCCTTTGGGGGAGTCATCTACACCCCAGGCAGTGCCGGTACCATTCAAGAGATTTTCCAGGATGCGGTGCAGAACCATTACCTCTCGTTCGGGTTCTCCAGCCCCATGATTTTTCTCGGATCCAAGTTCTGGAAAGAGGAAGTCCCTCTCTATCCCTTGCTGCAACAGATGTCGGAAATAGGAAAATACAAGAACCTAAACCTCACCCTCACCGACGACTTCGACCAAGTCATGACCACACTACTCGACTTCCAGGAACTCACCAAAGCCCACCCCGACGACTTCAAACTCAAATAAACCTTTTAGTGTCAGTAACGTAGGCGTTGTCAAGTACCGCAAGTCAGTTGTCAATGTATTGCAAGGCAAGCGCCTTGTATAAAATAGTAAAACTGCGACAAGCTTGTCGCAGTTTTCCCTATCCTGAAATGAGTTCACAAAGTAGTAAACCAAAAACAGGATTAAAATGAAGAAAGTAAAGTTCCGTCAGGACTATTATTCCTATTATTCCTATAATTCCTATAATTCCTATAATTCCTATAATTCCTATGATTCCTATAATTCCTATAATTCCAGCGATTCCAAATTTCCCAGTAATTCCATGACAACGAGTTGTGGATGTATAAATTCCCCAAGTAGCAGGTTTTCTTCTCACAAAGTTGCCACTCCGTGGTTTCAGCAATCTATACTGGATCAATTAGTTATTACAGAGCCTTGGCGAGCTCGCGGCCGTAGGCTCGGCATTGCTCGATTGCAGCCTGGTCGGGAACCCACTGGATGCGCAGTCCGTCGTTGATGAGCTCGAAGCCGCAACCGCTGAGCAGACCGCTGAGCAGCTTAATGCCCTCACCGCTCCATCCGTAGCTTCCGAAGGCGGCGGCCTTTTTGTTCTTGAGCTTCATGCCCTTGGCCATCTCGAGCAGGCCGGCAACGGCGTGAGCCAGGCCATTGTTGATGGTGGGCGAGCCCACGAGAACAGCCTTCGATGCAAAAATCTCGGTCAACACGTCGTTCTTGTCTTCATGAGCGGCATTGTAGATCTTCACCTCAACCTCAGGGTCAGCTTCTTGGATGCCACGTGCAATCTCCTGCGCCATGATGCGGGTGCTGTTCCACATGGTGTCATACACGATTGTTATCTTGTTCTCCTGATAGTTGGCAGCCCACTGCTGATATTTCTCGATAATAAGATTGATGTTCTTGCGCCAAATCACACCATGGCTTGGGCAAACCATGTTCAGTGGCAAGTTCATGTCAAGGATTTCTTTGAGCTTGCGTGTCACCATCATGCTGAATGGAGCGAGGATGTTGGTATAGTATTTCTTTGCCTCATAGAGCATCTCGGCCATGTCAACACGGTCGTCATAGAGCGACTCGGTGGCATAGTGCTGACCGAAGCCGTCGTTAGAGAACAGGATGTTCTCGCCGTCCATGTAGGTGAACATGGTGTCGGGCCAGTGCAGCATGGGAGCCTCGATGAAGGTGAGGGTAGAATCGCCCAGTTCCAGCTTGTCGCCGGTCTTCACGGTCACGAAGTTCCAGTCCTGATGGTAGTGGCCCTGGATTATCGCCTTGCCCTTGGCGGTGCAGTAGATGGGCACATCGGGAATCTCACGCATGAGCTCGGGCAGAGCGCCGCTGTGGTCGCTCTCGTTGTGCTGCATGATCACTGCGTCGATGGTCTTGAGGTCGACAACCTCCTTGAGGCGAGCCACAAATTCACGGTCGTAGGGTCCCCACACGGTGTCGATGAGCACAGTCTTCTTGTCCTTGATGAGATAGGAGTTATAACTTGAGCCTTTGAAGGTCGAGAGTTCGTCGCCATGAAAGTGAGTGAGTTCCCAGTCAACTTTACCCACCCATGTCACTTTTTCGGTAATTTTTTTAGACATTGTTGTAATAGTATTATATAGTTGTTTTTGACTGTTGCAAAAATAGTAACACTTCTCGAGATGTGCAAGAAAAACGATTTTTAAAACCCAAAAAAGAGACAACAGAGTGAGTGATGCTCCGTTGTCTCTTCTTGAAGATATTTTCAAGAGTGTTATCTCACGATTACCTTGCGGCCGTTCTTGATGTAGATGCCAGGGGTGGGGTTGGCCACTGGCTGTCCCATGAGATTGTAGTAGATGTTGTCGACAGGGCGCTCGGCATTGATGATGTCGATGGCGGTGGGCACATCCTTGATGTTGACAGGGATAATCTCATAGTAGGTGCTTGGAACGCCATCTTGCACGTTGACCTCGGTGTAGCCTGCCGATGGTGCATTCATCACACTTGCAGTCCTGGGCTTGATGGCCTTGACGATGGCGTCGAACTCGTAGGCGCACTTGCCAATGAACTGATAGTTGCCAGTGTACAACTCGCTGATGTTCACCACACCATTGAGGCGCTCGGTGTTCACTCCGTTCTCGCTCTTGGGCATGTAGAACTTCCCGTCGCTGTAAACTGCCCAGCGCACTTTCACATACTCGTTGGGCTTGGGAGGAACAACAAACCAGGTGTTCTCGTCATAGAAGTTGGCGATGCACATCAGGTTGGGGGTGAAGCTGGCTGATGCCGTATTGCCGAAGCTGGGCATGGCATTGACAGTAATCTCGGGATTGAGGACATCGTTGAGCGTGCCCTCCACTCTGGTGATTGTCTTGTTGATGTAATAGTCGGGGTCATCCACTGCCTCTGGCAGGTTGATGGCAATCCAGTTGCTCTGGTCAAACTCGCTCACATCGTCAAAGAGCTTCTTGCTCGAGACTTGCTGAGCGGTAGGAACAAATGGAACTTGATCTTTGAGTGCATACTCGTTGTCGTCCTTGGCGTAGATGGTCTTGCCGTCGCTGCTGATGTAGCCCACGGTGAGAGTGTTGCTGATGCGGTATTCGTTGTTCACAACACCTGTTGCAACCAATTGGGCGAGGGTGATTTCCTCGACCTCGCTGGCAGTAGCCTCGCCAGGGAGTGGAATGTCGGGATGAGTGGTCATCTTGTCAAGCTCCTTGAAATAGGCACGGAAAGGTGCCACGCTCTGGCTGTTGCCCGACCAGCGGGCAAGAGAGCCAGCTCCAATGACGGCATAGATGTTCTCGAGCGACTGGGCAACGTAAGTGCCAGCCATGAGATACTGCTCACCACTGGTGTAGGCAATGGGCTCGGCCTTGAGCAGCACATTGCTGGCGCTCCAGGTGATGGGTGTGCCGGTGAGGCCTGCAGCCTTGTCGATAGAGATGATGTAAGGCACGTTGGCCTCGATGTTCTCAACTTCCTTAAATGTTACCACATTATCTTTTTCTTGAGCGAAGCGTTCAATCCACAGGCCGTTGCTTGCTGAGCAGGTGGCAGGGGTGAATGGCAGCACTATGGTGCTCCAGTTCTCGGCAACGCCGTTCTGGCGGGCCTTTCCGAAAGTGCGCTCGTAGCTGATGCTCTGAGCGGTGAAGCTCAGTGGAGTGAAGTAGCCGTAACCGTCGGTCAGAGAGATGGATGCAGCAGTAGAACCCTTAACGATGTTGAGTCCATCAAGACCAGCAGGAACACTCTCGTTCTCGCCAATGAAATAGATGGTATTGGGATTGCCGCTTGGGGTCACGCTTGTGATGTCGAGCCCCTCGAGGCGAGCAGCAAGAGCGTTGCTCGGAATGGTGATATTGCCGCTGGCAGGGCCACTCTCGCCCACCAGACTGCTACCATCCCATGTGACGAGACCGCGACGCACGTCGTAGTAAACCGAGTGCCCTTTTTCAACCAAGTTGACCGTTTGCTCATTCTCGTTGCGGCCATACATGTTCAGGGCATAGGTAGAACCATAGGCAAGATTGCTGAAATCGTAGTAGAGCGTGCGTGTCTCGCCAGGCTGCAGGTTGAGTGTGGTTTGCTGGTATTCTACCATAGTGCCGCCCGAAACGTTACCCTGCTCGTCCTTGTTGACAATGAAGAGCGGAGCAAGCACATAGCGGTTGAACTCACCGGCAGCATTGTTGGTGAGCAGCACTTTGAAGCGAGCGTGCGTGTCGTAGATAACGCCATCAACAGCATTCTCGGCCTCGATCACAACCGAGAGGTCCATAGGCACAGTCTCGGCAGCGCCTTCAATCGTCACACTGCCTGTGCCTGAGATTACCGATGAAGAAGACCATGAGTTGTCCTTAAGAGAGATGCGAGCAGTCTTAGTGCCTGCATTTTGAGGAGTGAAATTGAATGTTATAACCTTGGAACTGTGGGCTGAGATTTCGGCCTCAACCACAGTGGTGTATTCGCCATACTCGTCAATCTGCTCATTGTCGACAAAGAGATAGAGCTTGCCATTGAAGCGGTCGTCGCTATTGTTTTGAATAGTAACATTGCATTGCTCGCCTGAACCTACCTTGTGGTCACCCACAAACTCATATTTAGTGGCTGCAAGGTTGACTATTGGGTGTTGAACAAGAGTGGCATAGGTGCCATTTACAGTCATCAACAAGTAGTAGCGGTCGCTTTCGAGCATTGGAATCCAGTCGTTGGTGCCTTCAGCTTTGCAAATAGGAACAATTTTGTAAGTACCATTTGAAAGATTCTTGCCAAAGCTATAGGTTGTTGACGTGCCTCCTCCAGGCCATTTGTCGGTAACAGAATTATAGCTTGAAGCATAGGATGTTGCAGCTATTAATTCGACAAAATTGTTGTTGCTGTCATAGAGTGCTATGCCTCTGTAATATTTAGTCCCATCATCAATATGGTCTTCGGCGGCAACGGCAGGATAATAAGTTTTGTTGAATTTAAAATAATTGTTGTCGTCACGATAAAGAATTGTGTTAGTGCTTGAGTAATACATGTCATATACTGTGAGCACATGGTTCACGTCATCGCCTTGACCGGTGTAGCCAGGAGTGATGCCTATGATGGCGGTTTGGTCCATGTTGTAGCCTTCGGCGCTGGTTGATGCACCAATGCCTGCGGCATGAGGATTGAGGATTTCGAGCTGGAAGTACCCGTCGCCCAGGCCTCCCCAGCCCCAGTTGATGTGGTAGTAGTCGCCATACTCATAGCCGTCGCACACAAACGAGTGCCCACCACCGCTGCCGGCGCGTCCGTTGTAGACCATGGGGCGACCGGCAACCAGTTCTTGGTAAACCAAGTCTTCCCAAGCTTGCTGGTCGTAGTCGCTGCGATAAACGAGCTTGGCATTGTAGTCGAAGTAGTTGTTGAATGCTTTAGGAATGTAGGGGTCGCTGGTTCCCGATGCAGTAAGAGCATAGGTCATGTGAGCGGCATGGCCCGCATAGAGCATGAGGGTGGCAACGGCATCTTTATAAACATCATCTTCGCTGCCGTTGTAACTGTCCTTCATGTGCTCCCAGTCAAAGGTGGTTATGGGCAACTCTTCGGTGTTTTGAGTGATGTATTCGCCCATATTGCCTGTTCCATAACCAAACTGATAGCTTGGAATGACTTGTGTGCTCTGTGTCGGCCACTTGTGGTAATTCATGATTTGGGCCATCGAGGTTGCCACACAGCCTGTGTAGGACTGCTCTTTCTCACCGTCTTCGTTGGTAACAAGGGGGCATTTGTCCCAATAGGGCTCTGCCTGGTTCCACTTGGTGGTAATCAGCGGTGCGATAGAGTTGCGGGTGTCGACTGTGGTGGTGGCGCGGGGCGCGGCAAGGGCACTCTTGAGCATCGATGGCTCTACCAGGTCGAGTTTCGAGATTTGCAGGGCATAGTCGTCGAGCCATGCCTTCATGTTGCTTGGCATTTTTGCCTCGTCGTAGTAGCCTGTGTCGCTGTAGCCCAAGATGGGGCATGTGCGGTCATCGCCCGAGACGATGACAAAGCCCTGATTGTCGCCAATGTTGAACACATAGAATGCGGCATCGCCGCTTGTGGCATTAAGTCTCTTGCTTGCGCGCTTTGCCACATTGAGTTTTAGCTGCTCATTCTTGTTCTTGAGCACAAATTGTTCGGCTTCTTGTTTCGCTTGCTCAAGTGTGAGAGGGGCTGCATTAATATTAAAAGCCACGTTCATGCAAAGCACGAAGATGGCAATAAATTTGTTATTTGTCATCTAAAATGATAAGTTAGGTTTAGTTACTTATGTGTATTTACTCTTAAAATATGGCACAAAGATAGGTTAATAATGAAGAATCTCACAAAAAAAATCAACGAAACGAGTTGAATAATAGATTAACAGCACATTCCGTAAAGTATACAGATTGTGCCATTAACATTTAGTTTTTTTATGAAAAGCTATCGGGTATATTTCCAGATGGCGTCGCGCCAAATCAGGTAACCTGGGCCAAGCAAGTGCAGGCCGTCGTTGGTGAGTTCGGCGCGCAGCTTGCCGTTCTCGTCGGCAAAGAGAGGGTAGAGGTTGATCCATGTGACATGCTGCCGTTTAGCCACTTCTTCCATTGCCCGGTTTCCGTCGATAACCACCTGCTCGCGCCCTTCAAGCAGCTTCCACATCTGCACATCGGTGTTGAATGGCAACATCGATTGCAGATAGATTTTTGTGCGTGGTGAGCGTTCTTTGATGAGCAGGATGAGTTTTTCCATCACCCGCCCTATGCTGTCGCCATCTACACCGTGCGACACGTCGTTGACTCCGCTTAGGATGAAAATCTTCTTGGGTTTACCCTTGAGGATGGGGTCCATGCGCTCGTAGAGACCTTGGATGATATCGCCAATGATGCCACGGTTTTTCACATGCGGGTTGCGCAGCAGTTCGTTCCACTCGGCACCGTCGGTGAGGCTGTTGCCAAGCATGATGATGTCGTTGCGATACACTGGCAGGTCATCAAAGTGGGTGGCACGGCGCACGTAGTATTTGTCCTGATTGGCGGTGCGTGCTGGTGGTTGAGCCTGCAGTGCTGTTATCGCAGCTATAGCACCAATTAAAAGTATCAAAAAGCGTTTCATAATAGTTGTAGTTTTATTGTGGAGAAAAGTAATGTTATTCTGGAAAGCCGCGGTAGGCGTCGCACGCGTTCTTCACGCTGCCGTGAAGCAGCAGCAGGCGTTTTGCTTCGTCGTAGCTGAGTCCAAGCTCGTCGACCACCATGCGTGTGCCGCGGTCCACAAGCTTCTGGTTGGTGAGCTGCATGTTCACCATCTTGTTGCCCTTGACGCGTCCCATTTGAATCATCACGCTGGTCGAGATCATGTTGCATATCATCTTTTGGCCGGTGCCGCTCTTCATGCGGCTGCTGCCAGTGACATACTCTGGCCCAACAATCATCTCGATGGGGATTTCGGCAGCTTGGCTCACGGGTGCGTCGGGGTTGCTGGTGATGGCGGCGGTGAGGCATCCGTGGGCGCGTGCATCGCGCAGGGCACCAATCACATAGGGTGTGGTGCCACTGGCGGCAATGCCAATCACGGTGTCGTTGCTGGTGATGTTGTGCTCAAGCAAGTCTTTCCATCCTTGAGCCTCATCGTCCTCGGCATTTTCCACGGCGTTGCGCAAGGCATAGTCTCCTCCAGCAATCAACCCAATAACCCACCCTGAATCCATGCCAAAGGTGGGGGGTATCTCGCTGGCATCGAGCACACCAAGTCGGCCGCTGGTGCCGGCTCCCATGTAGAAGATGCGTCCTCCTCGTTTCATTCTCTTCACTATCTCAGTGACGAGTTTCTCGATGTGTGGAATAGCCTTCTGTACAGCGTCGGCGACCTTGTGGTCTTCTTGGTTGATCTCAGTCAACAGCTCATGTACGCTCTTCTTCTCTAAGTCGTCATAGAGAGATGCCTGTTCGCTAATTTTGATAAATGCCATAACTTATTAAGTGTAAAGTTATAAGTTTTAGTTTTTTAATTGGCTATGTGTACTATATACTATAGTTAGAGTGGTACTTGATGAGGCCTTCCATTGGAGCTTGAATAATGTTGCCAATGGTGATACCAAGCTTGCTTGCAGCCTCGTGAAGAACGTCTTTCTGAAGCAAGGCGATAGAACCCACAAAGTTGCATGGCAGCTCCTTGTAATTGGGGTAGCTGGCCACGTTGCGAACGAAGAAGTCGGTGAATGAGCGCAGCACGAGCGCGCGAATTGACGGCTCGTTGATGTTGTGCTCAAGGAAGGGAGCAAACTGCGCCAGGAAGCGGTTGGCGGCAGGCTTGCGATAGACGCGGTCGATAATAGTGTTGCGGTCGAGGTTGTACTCCTTGAGGAACTTCTCGCACAGATGCTCTGGCAGCTGCTTCTTGAGCACATCGCCCACGAGCAACTTGCCAAGCACAGCGCCACTGCCCTCATCACCCAGGATATAACCCAGTGGCGACACGTTGTCGACCACCTTCTCGCCGTCGTAGTAGCAGCTGTTGCTACCGGTGCCGAGGATGCAGGCGATGCCTGGTTCGCGCTGGCACAGAGCGCGAGCGGCGGCCAGGAGGTCGCTGTCGACTTCTATTTTCTCGACGTGTGGCATGTTGCGCTTGAGAGCGTTCACCACCTGGTTTTTAATCTCATCGCTGATGATGCCGGCACCATAGTAGTAAATCTCAGTCACCTCATAGCCTTGAAGGTTGGGCATGAGCTCGGTCATGATGCATTCGGCCATCTCCTCCTCGGTCATGAGCAGTGCGTTCATGCCAGTGGTGAAGATTTGTGCGACTTTCTTTGTTCCGTTAAGCAGACACCAGTCAATCTTGGTTGATCCGCAGTCAGCAATTAAAATCATAGTTCAGTATTTTTAAATTTTGATATATATTTTTTTCTTGTAAAGAAAGTAGCCAAAGCACCAAGTGATGAACACGAAGGTGATGGCATAGAGGCATGAAGCCGCCTCGGGAGTGGTGGTGACGGCACTCCAGCCGTTGTGGATGAGAGTGTGGAGGGTGGTGGGGTCGCCTGCGGCATCAACACCAAAGCGCACCGTGCCAAACACTATCGACAGCACTGTGCCCACCAGGTAGCAGAACAGCGGGTTGATGCCGAATGCCTGGAAGAAGCGGCACCAGCGGTTGTGCCCCTTGATGTCGATGGCATAGATGAGCATTGCCAGGATGCACGACGCCATGCCACATGTGATGAGCACATAGCTCGATGTCCAGGCTTTCTTGCTGCATGGAATGCCATATTGCAGCAGCCATCCCACGAGTAGCATGAGCGCTCCCCACACCGCAATCTCGACAATGCGGTCGCGGTTGTTGTGCACGGTGTTGATGCACTTGCCCATCATGAACCCGATGAGCACATGGGCAATGCATGGAAGGGTGCTGAGGATGCCCTCGGGGTCGAGGGCGAGTTTCTGGCCGAATGCCTCCTCGTGATACATGTGGTCTTCACCAAGCACGGCGCAGTCGATGCGTGAGAGGATGTTGTCGAGCGAGAACTCATAGCCGTTGCCAAAGCCCAAGATAAAGGCATACACAACAAGAATAAGTCCTATTATCCAGGGGATGAACTTGCTCTTGAACAAGACGGCAATCATCGAGCCAAAGAAATAGACAAGTGCCAAGCGCTGGAACACGCCCAGGATGCGCAGGTTGCCAAACATCTTCACAAAGAAGTGCGACTCGGGGTCGTAAAGCCCTCTCAGCCACATTCCAAACCATTGCACCATCCACCCAATGAGGAAGAGGATGACGGTGCGGCGGCAAATCTTGAGCATCAGGCTACCCGATAGCTTGAAGTTGAACTTGCGCAGCGAGAAAAACATCGACACACCCATCACAAACATGAAGAATGGGAACACCAGGTCGGTGGGGGTGAGCCCTGTCCACTCGGCATGTTCAAGTGGAGCATATATGTGGCTCCAGGTGCCGGGATTGTTGACAAGTAGCATTCCGGCTATCGTGATGCCTCGCAGGATGTCGAGCGAGAGGAGTCGTTTTGAGTCTTTTGCCATTTTTTCTTTCAGATAAATCTAAATATAATAGTTATTTCTTTTTTGTCACCTCGTCAATGAGGTAGATGAGCGACTGATAGGGGATGCCGCTGTTGGTCGTGAGACCTATCTCGCAAGTGCGGCTGTTGCTGAAGCCACGCTTGATGCCTGCCTTCTCGATTTGTGGGCGCAACTTGCGCAGAGCATAGGCATTGAGCTCGGGATGTGTGAATCCTTTGTCGCCGGCAAAACCGCAGCAGCCCACTCCCTCGGGAACCAGCACTGTGGTGGAGCATCGCTTGGCGAGGTCGAGTATCTTGCTGTCAATCTTCATGAGCCTTGACGAGCAGGTGAGGTGCAGGGCGATGGGCTCGGCAGTGGGTGTGAACTCCAGGTCTTGAGCCACATGGTCGTGCACAAATTCCATGAGCTCCATTGGCTTGATCTGTTTCATGCGCTCGAGCATGTGATGCAGGCAGGGGCTCTGGTCGCACACGATGGGCAGCTTGCCGCCATCGCTTGCCTTGAGCAGCGCCTGCTCGAGCTCGTTGGTCTTCTGTTGTGCTATGTCGGGCATTCCCTTGCTGTTCCAAATCATGCCGCAGCACAGGTTGCTCATGCCTTCGGGATAGACGACTTCCCATCCCGCCTTGTTGAGGAATGCCACTACTTTATCGACCAAGTCAACCTCCACACCGTGCTTGGCGCGACCCAACGCTTGGTTGAGGCAGCTGGGGAAGTAAACAACCTTCTTGTCGCTTGCTTGCTGTGGTAAAGGTTTCATCTTGTGGGGCTTGGGAGTGGATGGGGTCCACAGTGGCGCTCCCATGGCGTGCATGGCCTTGCCCACAACTTTCACACCGCTGTCGCCCAGCACCGATTGTGCTGCACTGGCGACATAGAGCAGTGACTTGAGGCTGCCCTTGGTCATTGCAAAATGGCGTGATACATAGCCGCCAATGCCGTGAGCCATAGTGCCCTTGCCGTTGTGCTGAGCGCGCAGGTCGTGAGTGAGTTCGCCCACATTGATGCCCATGGGACATGATGTTGAGCACAGCCCATCGGCAGCGCAGGTGGCTTCGCCATAGTATTTATATTGTTTCTCAAGGCGTTTCAACCGCTCGGGGTTTTCGCCTGTTTCTTTTAATCTTGAAATTTCGCGCTGGACGATGATGCGCTGGCGCGACGATAGGGTGAGCCCGCTGCTCACGCAGTTCACCTCGCAGAATCCGCACTCGATGCACTTGTTCACGTTGTCGTTAGTCAACGGCATGGGTTTGAGGTTCTTGATGAAGCACTCTGGGTCGTCGTTGAAGATAACGCCAGGATTGAGGATGCCCTTGGGGTCAAAGAGTTGCTTCACGTCGAGCATCACTTGGTAGGCCTTCTCGCCCCATTCTTTCTTGACAAATGGCGCCATGTTGCGGCCGGTGCCGTGCTCGGCCTTGAGTGAGCCGTCATACTTGTCGATTACCAGCTCCACAACGGCGCGCATCAAGTTCTCGTAACGCTCGATTTCTTCCTGGGTGTCAAACGATTGTGAGATGATGAAGTGATAGTTGCCCTCGAGGGCGTGACCGTAGATGCAGCTGTCGTCGTAGCCATAGTCTTCAAGCATCTGGGCAAGGTCGACAGTGGCTTGTGGTAGGTCCTCGATATGGAACGCCACGTCCTCGATTAGCACTGTAGTGCCCAGGGGACGGGTGCCGCCCACGCTGGGGAAGATGCCAGAGCGTATCGCCCAATATTTGCCATAGACTTTTGGGTCGTCGGTGAAAGCAGCAGGTACATAGAGGTGGAACGGCTCGAGAATCGCCATTATCTTGCTGATGTTGATCTGCAGTTCTTCTTTACTGTCGGCAAAGGTCTGTATAAGTACTGCGGTAAGGTTTTCGCCAGTGTTGTCGTCGACGCTGGCAAGTGATTTCTTGTCGAGTATCTCGGCGCAGTGCACAGGACCTTTCTTCATCGCCACCACTGCTTCGCACGACTCGCGCATGTCTTGGAAATAGAGCATTGCGCTGGCGCGGCAGGGGTAGAGGTGCCCCGTCTTCATTGTGAACTCGCTGGCAAAGGCCAAAGTGCCCTCGCTACCCACAATCAAGTGTGTTATGATGTCAAACGGGTCGCTATACATCACAAATGGCGAGATGTTCAAGCCTGTCACATTCTTGATGGAATACTTGCGGCGAATGCGTTCAACAAGCTCTTCATCGGCCATTACACGGTCGCGAATTTCCTCAATGCGCTTGATGAAGCTTGGGTGCGACTGCCTGAACGCATCGCGACTTGACTCGTCGCCGGTGTCGAGCACAGTTCCGTCGGCAAGGACTATGCGCATCGAGAGCATCATGCGGTCGCTGTTGGCATGGGTGCCGCAGCTCATGCCGCTGGCGTTGTTGATGACGATGCCACCCACCATAGCCGAGTTTTTGCTGGCAGGGTCGGGGGTGAAAGCGCGGTTGTGGCGGGCGAGAATCTTGTCGACCTCACTGCCCACCAGTCCTGGCTGCAGCTTGATGTAGCTGGCATCGGGTGCTACCTCATAGCTCTCCCAATTCTTGCCTGCAACGATGAGGATGGAGTCGGTGTTGGTCTGTCCGCTCAGGCTGGTGCCTGCGGCGCGGAAGGTCACCGGCAGCTGCATCTCATTGGCGATAGCGAGCAACCTCGACACCTCTCGTTCATCTTTCGAGCGCACCACCACTTGCGGGATGTTACGGTAGAAGCCTGCATCGGTGCCCCACGCCAGGCAGCGCAGGTCATCGGTGTAGATGCGCTCGTTAGGGATGAATTCCTTGATGCGTTTGAGATAGGTCTTGTGGCTCGCGTCCATTTTAACTATATCTTATAGAAGTCCTATATTTCCTATATATTATTGATAAAGATAGTATTTGCTCGACTTGGCTTTGAACGCCTCGGCATCTTTGTTGAAGTAGTCGACGATGTCTTCCACTTTGTAACGACGGCAGAAGCGCTCGCGAATCTCTTTGGTGCCGCACACCTTGTCAAACATAGCATATCGGCTCGTGTTCTGCTCAAAGAGTTGTCTCTTGGGGTACATCTCGTGAATCACTTGCAGGAAATAGAACTGGGTGAGTACGAGGTTGGCCTTGTCAAAGTCGGTGATATAAATCTGCACGCCATGCACCTCTTGAAGCGACTTGTCAACTGCTACGCTAAGCGCGAAGAACGGCTTGTAGTTGATGGGGCGGAAGTGCATGCCGGGCAGGTTCAACGCGTTCATGTTCTTGGCGAGAGCCTCGGCATCAATCCACGAGGCGGCAAAGCACTCGAATGGCAGTGTGTAGCCAATGCCGGTGTTGAAAATATACAACTCGCCCAGGATGCCGCTCACGGGGTAGAAGAATGCGTTCTCAGGAGCGGGAATCTGTGGCGAGGGCAGTACCCAGGGCATGCCGGTGTCGCGGAATTTCATGTCGCGTGTCCAGCCTTCCAAGGGGATGACGGTGAGATTACATTTCTTGCCGGTCTTGGACTCGGAAGCGATGATGCCTTCTTCATTCAGGTACATGGCAAGTTCGCCGGGAGTCAAACCATAGAGGTAGGGGATTGCATATTTGCTGACAAAAGAGAAATATCCTGGCTCCACGAGGTTGCCTTCCACCTTGTTGCCACCCAGTGGGTTGGGGCGGTCAAGGACCATAAATTCCTTGTCATATTTAGCGCACGCCTGCATGCACACTCCCATGGTGGCATAGAATGTGTAGCTGCGGCAACCAATGTCTTGAATGTCATAGATGAGCACGTCGATGTCTTTCAGCATTTCGGCTGTGGGCTCATGAGTATTGCCATAGAGGGAATACATCTTCACTCCTGTGGCTGGGTCGACAGCATCGCTCACCTTGTCGCCAGCATGGGCATTGCCACGCACGCCATGTTCAGGACCGAATAGTGCCACAAGCTTCACGCCGGGAGCCTCGTTGAGGATGTCGACAGTCGATTTAAGGTTGTTGTCGATGCCACTGGGATTGGTCACCAGTCCCACTCGCTTGCCCTGCAACTCCTTGAAGCCACCGTCGCGCAGCACCTCAACACCAGGTTTGACCACCGCACTGGCAGCCATAGCCACCAGTGCCAATGCTATCAATATTATGTGTCGTTTCATTTCTGTTTAATCTGTGGTTAAATTTTACTTATGTCCGTAGTCGGGGTCGATTTTGCGGTCTACGAGGAAGGTCACTATAAGTGTTGCAACGCAGCATGCTATTACCATCCAGAAGAAATTAACGTAGCCAATTGCCTCTTGAATGTAACCGGCAAACATGCCAGGAATCATCATGCTCAATGCCATGAAGGCGGTGCAAATTGCATAGTGTGAAGTCTTGAATTCACCTTCCGAGAAGTAGATCATGTAAAGCATGTAGGCGGTGAAACCAAAGCCATAGCCAAACTGCTCAATAGCAACAGCGATGCTGATGTACACAAGGTTGGCTGGCTGCCAAATGGCAAGGTAAACGAAGGTGAGGCATGGCAATGTCATGCATGCAGCCATCCACCACAAGGATTTTTTTAGACCAACCTTAGATGCATAGATGCCACCCAGGATGCCACCAATGGTGAGGAACAACACGCCTATAGTGCCATAAACGATACCCACACCTTCGGTCGAGAGCCCCAGTCCACCAGTGGCTTTTGTAGCAACAAGGAATGGAGTACACATCTTAATCAGGAATGCCTCGGGCAGGCGATAAAGTAGCATGAAAGCAATAGCGAGCCACAGACCTGGTTTCTTGAAATAGGTGGCAAACGACTGTCCAAACTCCCTGAAGATTTGTTTTGCAGTGGGCTTTTGCTTAATGCCGTCCGCAGTCTCGGTCGACAGGTGAGCCTTGTCGGCTGCAGGCTTGGGCACAAAGAATGTGTGGTACAGTGTTACTGCGCTGAACAGAACAGCAGTCACGAGCATTGTCCAGAACCACGACATGGGGATGTCGCCAGTGCTGGTCTCGATGCGTCCGGCAATGTAGACGAGCACGCCCTGGCCAAAGATTGATGACAGGCGATAGAATGTGCTGCGAATGCCCACAAAGGCCGCTTGGTTCTTCTGAGTGAGAGCAAGCATGTAGAAACCGTCGGCGGCGATGTCATGAGTGGCCGAGGCAAAGGCGGTGATGGTGAACAATATCAGGGTGATGTAGAACAAGCTTATCGGTGTTTGACCGCTTGCAATGGTTGCTGGGTCGGGATGAGGCATTGCCAGAGTGAGCAGGATGAATGCCACCGACATGAGCACCTGCATGGCGATTACCCACCAACGCTTGGTCTTGATAATGTCGACAAACGGGCTCCAGAAAGGCTTGATAGTCCACGGCAAGTATAAAAGACTGGTGAACAGTGCCATTTGGCCATTAGGAACTCCCATCTTGGCGAGCATGAGCACCGAGATGTTGTTTACTATAAAGTATGGTATGCCTTCTGCAAAATACAAGGTTGGCACCCACGCCCAAGGCGATTGTTTGAATTTTGTTAATGCGCTCATAGTTTTCTGTTTTAAAGTTATTGCATAAATAATTAGTATATACTCTTGATCTGTGCGTCAATGAAGTAGTGCAGCAATATTTGGTGGTAGTCATAGCCCTTGGCGCCCATTACGGCGGCACCTATCTGGCACAGGCCTACGCCATGCCCCCAACCGGCACCTCTCAGTACAAATTTCTCGGGATATGGTTCGTCATTCTCATTGATTTTTTCTACAATGAAAGCCGAACTGTAAAGACACGTGGGCGAGAGAGCATAGCGAATGGTGAGCTCCTTGCCAATGGTCTTAGTCTTCTTCTCTCCCACGATGCGCAGCTTGTAGAGTCGTCCGCTGGTGCCTCGCGCCACTGGCTCGAGGTCGATGATGCGACCATAGTCATCGCCTGTGCGTTCCCTGATGATGTGGCTGAGTTCCTCTTGGGTGTATTCCACGCGCCAGCGATAGAAGTCGGTGGTCTCTTGGTCGTAGTCGTTGAGCACCTGCGAGAGCACTTCCTTGTCGGTAGTATTGCAGTGTGCGTGGGGCGACGACAGAATCCAGTCGGCAGCGATGTCTTCACGGGTGAGGTCTGGGAAGTTCATCTCGTCGTCATCGTCACGTCGTGCCACAAGATAGGGATGGTGGTCGTCTTGCCAGCAGTTTTCAAACTGCTCGTAGACGCCACCGCACGACTTCGAGAAACGAGCGTCACATAGCTCGCCGCCGTACATGAGCACCTGTCCCCATGTGGCCTCGATGGCCTGTCGCACTGCCTCGGTCGAGGCTCGTGTGATGCCTTGATAGCGCTGGCAGTGGTCGTCGGCGCACACGTCGAAGTTCACATGGTCGTCACGGTCCCACCATTTGATTTCCTCGTCTTCGTTGCTGGTCTCAAACTCCTGATGTAGTCCAGGGTCGGTTGCTGCCTCTATGTTCTCTTTCTTGATTTGTGCCAACAGCCAGCTCCGTGAAATGACAGCATGAGCTTTGAGCAGCTCAAGCGATGCCGTTGCGCTCATTTCGCTCGAAATCACGCTCAGCAAGTACTCCTCGATAGAGAGAATGTTGATTGTCGTGACCTTATCATTCTCGACAATGAGTTTCAGCGCACCGCGAAAGGTCTGGTTCTCCTTGCGTTTCCAATGGAAGCTGACGCCAATCGTCACGTTTTCGAGAGTGAATGAGTCGGTATCTACGTTGATGGGCTCAAACAGGAGCTCGCTGTAACGCTTTCCGTTCCATTCCACCTTCCCGTCCACGCAACGTGCCACTTGGTTTCCTGTGACCTTTTCGCCGTTCACACGATATACGCCGTTGAGCTCAAACTCTATCATAGGCTCATTCATGATACCTACTCTCACTTGGGGAACTTGTGCCATAGTTTGTTATCTTTTTGAAAAGTAATATTGTCTTAATTTCGTTGAAACATCTTCTACATCTTGTGGCGAAAGACACACGTCCATGTAGATGATGGTTATGTCATGCAGGGTGAGGTTGTCGAAGTCCTCTTCTCGTGCCACAGCCCACAACCCACCCATGTCGACCGAGGCGGGACTGAGCACAAACTGGTCCTCACCGGTGCCATAGCAGGCAGGACGATGTTTGCGTCGTGGAAACACCGCGATGCACCATGCTCCGTTGTTGTGCCAGCACAGGATGTTGACCATGGGCTCGCTGTGGCCATTCTTCACTGGTAGCGCATTGAGCAGAGAGTTGAACCACTGTTCGCCAAAGTCAATGTTCATGGTCTCGATGTAGAACACTGGCCGTCCAAGCTGTGTGATGACACCAAAAATGCCTTGACTGTTGGCATCGAACAGTGCTGTGTTTGCTGTGAAGAGTTCTTCGCAGATGGGCAGTTCATCTCTCAGGCCTGCCTGGAAATGCATGTGGTCGGGTGCCGAGGCACCACAGTGTGGACCATTATAAAACACCACATATCCTGGCAGATCCTCGGCCAGGTTCATCATGTCGGCGATGCGACCGTCTAAGCGTTGTGGCGAGTGCTCCAACGCCGAGATGGTGAGATGGCGCGAGAAGATGGGGTAGGGGTTGACTTGAATTTTGTAGAGGTCTTCCCACATCACGGTTTCCTGCTCCTTGGGCTGATTGTCATTGCACAGGAAGCAGGGGCGAGCTTCGAGCGAAGCTTCGTCGATTTTTGCTGCCGACGACCTCAACCGCTCGGGATTATACTGCAACACAATTGAAGAATCGCCCAACTCAAGAACGCGAGTAGTGACATGGGATAAATTGCCATAATTCTTGATTACGGCATCCCACTCGGTCAACTGCCGTTGCCAGAGATGGTCGATTTCTCCAGTGTAGTTGCTCTTCATTTGGAATAAATGTTATTTCTTGTTCAGCGCAATGCGTGCCATGAGTTCCCAGGTGCGCATGCGGTCCTTGTAGGTGTTGTTATTGTTCATCTTCACCACATCGGCGTTGGCATCGCTGTTGTCGTCCCAGCGGCGGCACAGGTAGACGGGTTCATACACGCGACCAATCTGGTAGGTGCGTGAGATGTTGAGACCCAGAGCGTAGTCCTCGCCGTAGCTCACATTGGGGAGCATGACGTCGCGCAGCACTGGAGTGTAGAAGGCGCGGGGAGCACCCAGACCGTTGATGCGCAGGGCATTGTTGCGGCCGTTCTCGGGAGTCCACTCCTTGTGGTCGATGACGCCTGGAGGAATGGGGTTGCAGTCGATGTCGGTCATCTGATAGGTGCCCACAACCATTGCCACGTTCTGCTCGTAGAACGCGTTGACCATTGTTTGCAAGGTGTTCTCGTCCTTGTACATGTCGTCGCTGTCGAGTTGCACGACAAATTTGCCTGCCTTCTCATGATGTGCGGCAAGGTTCCAGTAACCGCCTATGCCCATGTCGTAGAAGTCGGCGATGATGTGAATCAGGCGTGGATCGTCATAGGCGGCGATAGCCTCGCGGGTGCCGTCGGTCGAGAAGTTGTCCACAACCATGAGGTTGAACTTGAAGGTGGTCTTCTGCTTGAGAACGCTGTCGATGGCGTCGCGGATGGTGCGGATGCGGTTGCGAACGGGTATCATCACCGTGGCCTCAACCTCAAACTTGTCGTGGTCAAACTCGATGTGCTTGAAGTTGGGAACTTCCTTGC
>CAMVKS010000050.1 GCA_947167995.1 uncultured Prevotellaceae bacterium | reverse complement strand
CCAATCACAGCTGCATTGGCTACATTCGCAGCGACGGCCGTGTGGAGAACTCCAACCACAGCTGCATTGGCTACATCCGCAGCGACGGCCGTGTGGAGAACTCCAATCACAGCTGCATTGGCTACATTCGCAGCGACGGTCGCATCGAGAACAGCAACCACAGCTGCATTGGCTACGTGCGCAGCGATGGCCGTGTGGAGAACTCTAATCACAGCTGCATCGGGCGCGTTGATGGCGTGAGCCGTGAGTGGGCGGCAGCCTTCTTTTTCTTTTTCTTTAATTAGATGAAACTAAATTATAAAATGAATAAATATCTTGTTATGCCAGTACTTGCAATGCTGGCATTTTTTCCTTTGTTGGCTCAGAACGAGCTGCCCAGCGATTCAGTGCTCAGGCGTGAGGCGGCGAGAATGCTCATGGTGGGGTTCAGAGGTGATAAAATCGACGACAACAGCGATGCGGCACGATATGTGCGTGACCTTCATGTGGGAAGCATCGTGCTCTTTGACGTCGACCTCACTACTGGCTCTCGCAAGGCGGGAACACGCAACATCACATCTAAACGACAGCTCATCAAGCTCACAACCGACTTGCAGAATTATGCCGATGAACCACTCATCATCGCCGCCGATCAGGAAGGCGGCATGGTGTGCCGATTGAAGACGAAATATGGGTTCCAACCCACGGTCAACGCACTGTACCTGGGCACTCAGGACAACCGCGACACCACGCTATACTACGGTATGCGCATAGCGCAAGAGTTGAAGGAATGTGGCGTGAACCTCAATTTGGCTCCAGTACTTGACATACACCG
The DNA here is from genome assembly GCA_947167995.1 of uncultured Prevotellaceae bacterium. Lineage (GTDB taxonomy): Bacteria > Bacteroidota > Bacteroidia > Bacteroidales > Muribaculaceae > Sodaliphilus. Next base: position 20,027 of record CAMVKS010000050.1, on the reverse strand, counting down.
TGACGACGGGCCGCACTTGGGACATTTCAAACGCTGTTTCTCGACCGATGTAGATGTCATCACACGCAATGCAGGATGGTTTCTCGATGCTCACTACAAGCATGGCGTGCTCTGTGCTGTGAAGCATTTTCCTGGGCATGGCAGCGCTTTGGGCGACTCGCACGAGGGAATGGTCGATGTCACCAGCACCTGGGCTCCGAGAGAGTTGGTGCCTTTTGAGCAGCTTATCGCGCAGAACAAGGTTGACATGGTGATGACCGCACACATCTACAACCGTCGTCTCGATCCTGACTATCCTGCCACTCTTTCTCGCAAAATTATCACCGAACTGTTGCGCGACAACCTGCATTACGATGGTGTGGTGATTACCGACGACTTGTACATGGAGGGTATCTTGAGCCAGTACAGTATCCCCGATGCTATAGCACTCGCCATCAATGCAGGTGCCGACATCCTGCTTGTGGGTAACAACATTGACACTGGATTCGAGCCCGACCGTCCTTTCCAGCTGGTGGACATTATCGTAGACCTCGTGAAAAGCGGCAAGGTGCCATATTCGCGCATCCATGAGTCGAGCGAGAGAATTCTTCGACTCAAGAACCGACTTGCACGATGAAGAAAAGATATCAACTGTTAAGTCTTGTCTTGCTTCTGTGTGCTTCCTTTGTACTCAATGCCCAGCAGCGCAAAACATTGAGACAGTGGGGATTCCCAACAGGGATTTTTGAGACAGGGCAATACAATGCCATTACCGATGTCGCTGGAGTGACAGTGGGACATGTCACGTGTATAGTGGGCGACAGCATTCGCACTGGCGTGACAGCAATCGTGCCGCATCAAGGCAACATATTCAGGAACAAGGTGCCGGCAGCTATCTATGTGGGCAACGGATTTGGAAAGCTCGCTGGAATGACTCAGGTGCAAGAGCTTGGCAATATTGAGACACCTATTATATTGACCAATACTCTGAGTGTGGCTGCGGGAATCGAGGGTGCCGTTCGTTACACTCTCATGCAGCCGGGATGTGAAAATGTGAAATCGGTCAATGCCGTGGTGGGAGAGACCAACGATGGTAGGCTCAACGCCATTCAACAAATGTATGTCACTCCGCAAATGGTCATTGACGCCATCAATGCCGCACATGGCGGACCGGTAGAGCAGGGCAACGTGGGTGCCGGTACAGGAACAATATGCTTCGGGTTCAAAGGCGGCATTGGCACCTCTTCGCGGGTGTTGCCCGAGTCGCTGGGTGGCTATACTATAGGGGTGCTGGTACAGACCAACTATGGAGGAATCCTCGAGATTGACGGTGTGCAGGTGGGACAGAAGCTGCAGCGTCACGACTTCATCGAACATGTGCGTCGTTCCGAGAATGTGGACGGTTCATGTATGATGGTGGTAATTACCGATGCTCCGCTCGATAGCCGAAACCTCGAGCGTGTGGCTAAACGTGCCATGATGGGAATGGCCAAGACTGGAGGCATAGCAAGCAATGGAAGTGGCGATTATGTCATAGCGCTTTCGGTGGCTCCCGAGAATCTCATCAACGATAATGCTAAGATGCTCAACACCACAGTGCTTGCCAACAGTCAGATGTCGCCAATCTTTGCAGCTACCATCGAGGCGACTGCCGAGGCTCTCTGGAACTCTCTTTTCATGGCCGAGAGCATGACAGGACAGGGTGGATGTCATGTGGATGCTATTCCTGTTGAGCAGGTCCTGGATATGCTGCGCAATCGTTGAAAATAGCTCCTTTCGTTTTACCATAGATTCATCACATTTAAATGTGGTGAAGTTTCTCACGTTGGTTTAAAAATAGAGGGCTTTGGTTGAAAAAAATTGGTTTGTTGCTTGATTACCAGTATATTTGTAAGTTTTCTTGAATAATTCATAACAAAAAACTATAATACTGCTTATGAAAAAAGCAATCCTGACAATCCTAATTTCGGTGGGTGTATTGGTTGCGTCAGCGACTATTTACCCTTACCTAAACGTGAAACTGAATTCTGGTTCAGAAGAGTCTTATCCCACGACCGATTTGACTCTGAAATTTGAGAACGGCAATCTTGTTGCAAGAAATGGCGGCTCTCAAGTTGGTTCTAACAATCTAACTAATGTCATGCAGATGATGTTCGGCTTGGGCTCTGAAGGCCCAGTAAGTGTTGTTGGCGACGTTAATGGCGACGGCGAGGTGACAAGTGCCGACATCACTGCGCTCTACAACTGGCTGCTTAACAATGACGACAGCGCTATTGTTAACGGAGACCAAAACGGTGATAGTGAAATCACTTCGAGCGATGTGACATTTGTTTACAACATCCTCTTGGGCAGCAAGGCTGGCGAGATTGTCGACGGCGACCAAACTATGTGGGTTGTGACCGGCGATGTGAAGTGGGCATTCACCACCTCGCAGCTGGAGGCAATGCCCTATAACAACGGCACCTCGTTCACTGCTCAAGGTAAAACCTTCAATGTTGCTGATGTTGACCAAATCTATGTCGACAACACTCCAGTGGCCGACAACACCGTGAGCGTGACCTACAATGGCAACACTGCACAGGTGATTGTGGCTGGTAACATTGCCAAGAACATGACAGCCAGCGTTAATGGCGCTCATGTTGTGGCTTTGCAAGATGCTAACGTAGCCGAGGAAATCACTTATACCCTCACAGGTAGCTCTACCAACGGTTCGTTCTATCAGGACGGCGAATTTAAAGCTACAGTGCAACTCAATGGCTTGACTCTTAACAACCCCGACAGCGCAGCCATCAACATTCGCGACGGCAAGCGCATAGCTGTGGAACTCGTGGAGGGAACTACCAACACCCTCACCGACGGCACCGGTGGCTCGCAGAAGGGCTGCTTCGCCGTTAAGGGACACACCGAGTTCAAGGGCGCCGGCATTCTTAACATCACCGGTAACTCAAGCCACGCATTCTGGGGCAAGGAGTATGTCGAGGTTAAGAAGACCGTAGGCGAGATCAACATCCTGGGCTCTAAGGGCGATGGTTTCAACATCAACCAGTATTATCTGCAAAATGGTGGTAAGGTAACAATAAAGAACGTTGCCGACGACGGTATCCAGGTTAGCTATGAGACCGACGATAATGACCAAATCGTTGAAGACGAGGAGAACACCGGTGAGGTAACCCTCAAGGACGGTACTCTCGACATGACCATGACCAGTGCTGGTGGCAAGGGAATCAAGGCTGCTTCCAGCTTTATCATGCTCAAGGGCACACTCAAGATGGTTCAGAGCGGTAATCTCGTGGCTGGCGATGGCGACATCGACTATGGCACCTGCGTCAAGGCTGGTGGCGACATCCTCATCCATGGTGGTAACGTTGACCTTACCAACACCGCACAAGGTGGCAAGGGCTTGAATGCCGATGGCACTATCACAATCGACGAGGCTAACGCCACAACCACTATCAACATCAATGCCAACGGCCAGGGCGGCACAGCCGAGGCAGGCAGCTCAAGTGGCGGTGACACTCAGAATAGTTATAGGGTATATATTGCCAAGTCATCTAATAACTATAGTTCTTCATGGAACAGTTTCACACTTTATAAGAGCGACGGCACAAATCTGGGAACCCTAACCAACTATGTTGACAAAACATCGGGGTATTCAACCGTTAGATTCTACTACTACGATTTTGGCGGGCCTACCGACGGAACTTTCTATTTAAAAGGCAGCAACACAAATTACCAGACAGCGACATTCTCGGCTCCAAATGGCACAGATGTGTATTATCAAGTGTCAAATAGTTATTCAGGTAGTAATCCTCGAATTTATGTGCTGACCAATGTCACTGCAACCTACGGTGGCACAAGCGACATTAGCGAGGACACCGGCACCAGCTACAACGCTGCAGGCATCAAGGCCGACGGCAATATCACCATCGATGCTGGCACAATCACCGTTGCCAACAACGGCTCGATGAGCAAGAGCATCAAGAGCAAGGCCACCGTCACCATCAACGGCGGTGACATCACCCTCACCCCAAGCGGTGCTATGCAAGTCATCAACAACGACGCCAGCTACAGCAGCGGTATCAAGGCTGTCGACTTTGTGATGAACGGCGGCGAGCTCAAGATCAACTCGAGCGGCGTGGCTGGTAAGGGTGTTTCTACAACCAACATCACCACCAACGGCGGCTCTATTACCATTACCAACACTGGTGCCCCACAGGCTGCCGGCACATCAGGTGACTACTACACCGCCAAGGGCTTTAAGACCGACGGCAACATCAACCTGCTGGGCGGCATCATCAACATCAGCATGACTGGCAAGGGTGGCAAGGGCATTAAAGTAAATGGAAACTATGTGCAAGGCGCAAGCGACGGCACTGGTCCTACACTCACCGTTTCTACTACCGGCACTGCAGCTGCATCTTCGTCAGGCGGCGGTTGGGGCCCCGGTGGCGGTAGCAGCGTCAGCGGCACAGCCAAGGCTATCAAGGTGATGGGCACTATCACCATCAACGGCGGTTCTGTTAAAGTGAGCGCCACAGGCGGTGAAGGCAGTGAGGGCATTGAGAGCAAGCAAACCATCACTATCAACGGCGGTTACGTTGAGAGCAATACCTATGACGATGCTCTCAATAGTGCCTCGCACATGTATATCAAGGGTGGCTACGTCTATGCTGTGGCTACCAACAACGATGCCATCGATAGCAACGGCAACATGTACTTGAGCGGTGGCATGGTGTTCTGCTATGGCAGTGAAGAGGGCCTTGATGCCAATAGCGAGGGTGGATACAAGGTGTATATTCAAAGTGGTGCCAATCTTGCCGCAATAGGCGGTAGCATGGGTGCCATTGAGAGTGGCGCATCAATCAGCCAGACATGCTACTCAGCAACGCCAAGTTCGCAGACCTGGTATGCCTTATATAATGGCAACACCGTAGTTGCCGCATTCCAAACACCCACTCTGAGTAGTGGTGGCGGCGGTTGGGGCCCCGGTGGCGGCGGTGGCACTTCCATGGTGGTAACCTCGCCATCATGCAAACTCTATAGCGGCGTAACCGGTAGCGGCACCTCGTTCTGGAGTGGTAAAGGCTATAGCAATGCCAGCGGTGGTTCGTCAGTATCGCTTTCGAACTATTCTGGTGGCAGCGGCTGGTGATGACACCCCAATAAAAGAAAAAGCCTAAATAAACCCAAATTTCTTTACATTTGTGCCTCGAGACTGAAGAGCAGCCTCGAGGCACTTTTTCATTTCCAACTGGTATATCAGCCCCCAAATAAGCCAAAATTTTAGGATGTTATTTTAAGGATTAACACACAATTAATGTGCTTAGCATAAGAATATTAATCATTATACAAAATTGTATTACACAATCTTGTGCAACACAATATTGTATAAAAAAACTTACACAATTTTGTGTATTAAATAAAAAGTCCTTATATTTGCGCTATAAAACTTGAAAAGTTATGGAAAACAAAAGTTTCTTATTTGGCACTGCTGTTGGTGGTTACAATTTTATTGGGCGAGAAGCAGAGATAAAAAGATTGATGGCTAATTTCACCGAAGGCATCAATACAATCCTTATATCTCCGCGTCGCATAGGCAAGACCTCGCTTGTGAAGAAGGTCAAGCAGTTGCTTGAATCGAACGAGGATGTGATTATTGTATACCTCGACATGTTTGCCTGCAAGACTGAATATGAATTCTATAATGCGTTGTCGGCTGCTGTGCTCAAGCAGACGGCCTCTCATGCCGAGAAATGGATGGAATATGCCAAAGACTTTATAGTTAGGCTCACTCCAAAACTTTCTTTTTCACCCGAAGCCAATAGCGACTTTTCAATTTCTTTGGGCATAACAGCTAAAACACATACCCCAGAGCAAATACTTGGATTGGCCGAAGAAATCGCACGCAAGCGCGGCAAGCGCATCGTAGTGTGCATTGACGAGTTCCAGCAGATAGGCGAGTTACCCGATTCTTTAACCGTTCAGAAACGTCTGCGCTCGGTCTGGCAGCATCAACAATTGACTTCTTACTGCTTGTTTGGCAGCAAGAAGCATCTCATGAGCAATATTTTCCAGCGCCGCAACATGCCATTCTATCAGTTCGGTGATATGATTTTCTTAGATAAAATTCCCACCGAACAGTGGGTGGATTATATAGTAGAGCATTTTCAGGATCGCAATAGAGATATATCACGTGAGCTTGCTCAGCAATTGTGCGAAATTGTTGAAAATTACTCCTCCTATGTTCAGCAATTAGCGTGGTTGCTATTCTCGTTGCTAAATGAAGGAGAAACCGCCACCTTAGAGAAACTCAATCGCGCAGTTAACGATTTGCTGAATGCCAACGAGGCTTTGTTTATGCAACACATTGAACCATTATCAGCCTATCAGTTGAATTTCCTCAGAGCAATCGCCGATGGACATAAGCGTGGATTTGGCGAAATGGAAATAAGAGAAGAGTATAACTTGGGAAGCCCGTCAAATATAACTCGGCTCAAGTCTTCACTAATAAAGAGAGATCTTATTGAAATGCAAGCCAAGGGCACTCTTAATATTACTGACCCTGTCTTTAAACTTTGGATTCAACGCCGAATCAGTTGATTATAATTGATTTTGACGAACTTAGTCTTCAAAAGGGTCATCATTCCGCATAGAACAACGATACTGAAAGACTTTTTGTAGCTATGCAATATCTTCCAAACGATAAACCATAAACGATAAACGAATATATGTTCAATTTCACTCCCATATTGCGAGGATACCTGACTTCACGCTTGCAGCAGCACGCACGCTACATCGAGCATGCCGACGCTGTGCAGCAGGAGCAGCTTGTAAGGCTTGTTGAGAAAGCTGCGCTCACTTGGTTTGGACGCAAGTATGAATTCTCGTCATGCCGCACCTATGAACAGTTTGCCACCCGAGTGCCGCTCTACCGCTACGAGGACCTTCAGCCACAAATCATGCGCATGGTGCGGGGTGAAAAAGACATTTTGTGGCCCGGGCGATGCTTCAACTTTGCGCAGTCGAGTGGCACGAGCGACGGGAACCACAAGTACATCCCCATCACTCCCGAGTCGCTGCGTTGGAATCACTACCGTGGCTCAAGCGATGTGGTGTCACACTACCTCAACCTCAACCCCGAGAGTAGGCTCTTTGCAGGCAAGGCACTGATTTTAGGTGGCTCCTTCGCTAACGAACTGAATCTGCCTCGCGGCACCCAAGTGGGCGACCTCTCGGCAACGCTCATCAACAACATCAACCCTATTGCCAACTTGGTGCGTGTGCCATCTAAGCGCATAGCACTACTTGAGGATTGGGCCGAAAAACTCCCAGCTCTGGTCGAGGCAAGCAAGGGCGAAAACATTACCAACCTGAGCGGTGTGCCATCATGGTTCCTCACTGTCATCAAAGAGGTGCTCAAAGCCACTGGTCGCGACTGTATTCATGATGTGTGGCCCAATCTAGAGGTATTCTTCCACGGCGGCATCGCTTTCGAGCCTTATCGTGAGCAGTATGAGCGCCTGTGCGACATGAGCAAGATGCACTTCCTCAACACCTACAATGCCAGCGAGGGCTTCTTCGCTACCCAGAGCGACTGGAGCACCACGGCGATGCTGTTGCTGCTCGACGTGGGTGTGTTCTACGAGTTCATCCCGTTGAGCGAGGTCGGCAGCGACCACCCCGATGTGCTGCCCATTTGGGAGATAGAGGAAGGTAAGACCTACGAACTCATCATCACCGCTTGCAACGGACTGTGGCGCTATCGCATAGGCGATACAGTGCACATCGAGCAACTTAATCCCGTGAAAATCAACATAGCAGGCCGCACCAAGAGTTTCATCAACGCCTTTGGCGAGGAGTTGATGGTGCACAATGCCGACAAGGCTATAACGCGTGCCTCGCAAGAAACTGGAGCACAGGTGCTCAACTACACCGCAGCGCCTGTCTATGCTGGCGACAAGAGTAAGGGCCGCCACCAGTGGCTCATAGAATTTGAAAAGGAACCCGCGAGCCTTGACGAGTTTGCCGCTCTGCTCGACCAGCACTTGCAGGAAGTCAATGGCGATTACCAAGCCAAGCGCTACCAGAGCATCTTCCTCGACGCCCCACAGGTGGTGGTGGCACGACGTGGCCTCTTCGACCAGTGGCTCGCCTCAACCGGCAAGCTCGGTGGCCAGCGCAAAGTGCCGCGCCTGAGCAACAACCGCAATGTGATTGATCAAATGCTTAGTTTAATGCATAATGCATAATACTCAATGCACAATTCTGCCCAATTTACCGTATTGCGAAAAATTTCGCAAGTCATGAAAAATCCATTTAAATTTGGTTCAATTGTCGAGAATGAGTTCTTTACCGATAGAATATCTGAACTGTGTTTTTTTGAGCAAAAACTCAATAGCGAGAATCATATCATCTTGATTAGCCCTTGTGCAGTTATCGTAAAAAAAGCATTACCTTTGCAACCAAGTTGACAACTCACAACTCATAACTCATAACTATGTTACAACGATATTTACAGGAAGGCTGCATTGAGGCGGGGTGTGACGAGGCTGGGCGTGGATGCCTGGCGGGACCTGTGACTGCCGCCGCGGTGATACTGCCGCCCGATTTTGAGAACGAACTACTCAACGACAGCAAGCAGCTCACCGAGCACCAGCGCGACCTGCTGCGTCCCGTCATCGAGCGCGAGGCAGTGGCATGGGCAGTGGCTATGGTGTCGCCTCAAGAGATTGACCGCATCAACATCCTCAAGGCGTCAATCACCGCCATGCATCGAGCTCTCGACCAACTCAAAGTGCGTCCTGAGCACATTCTCGTCGACGGCAACCGCTTCTATCCCTACGGCGACATTCCGTTCACCACTGTAGTGAAAGGCGACGGCAAGATGATGAGCATAGCTGCAGCGAGTGTTCTCGCCAAGACTCACCGTGACGAGTATATGAGAAAAATCGCCGAGGAATTCCCGCACTACAACTGGGCAAAGAATAAAGGCTACCCAACTAAAGACCACCGCGCAGCCATCGTGGCACACGGCATCAGCCCCTACCATCGCAAGTCGTTCAACCTGGTGGGGCAGTTGTCGCTTTTTGATTGACAATAAATGCAAGGAAGTAGGAATCTAACGACCTGATACTTACTACTTACCACTTAGTTTTTAGTTCTTCTTGTCGCTAAGCTTGAGGTTGTTGACAAATTCATCAATTTTCGCCAGTTCCTTAGGAATGTCGATGCGTTGGGGGCAGTGGCTCTTGCACTTGCCGCACCCAATGCAGTGCTCGGCTTGGCGCAGACGGGGAACGCTGTAGTCATAGCCCACGAGGAATGCCTTGCGGGCGCGCTTGTAGTCGCTGTCCTTCTCGTTGCGCACCAGGTTGCCCTCCTTGATGCACTTGTTGTAGTGAACAAAGATGGCTGGAATGTCGAGCCCGTAGGGGCATGGCATGCAGTACTTGCAGTCGTTGCAGGGTATCGTTTGCAGGGCAACAAGTTTGTCGGCCACATTCTCAAGGAATTTGTTCTCTTCGTCGCTGATGGGCTTGAGTGGAGAATAGGTCTTGATGTTCTCCATCAGGTGGTCCATATAGGTCATGCCGCTCAGCACCGTGAGCACGCCCTCGGGGGTGCCGGCATAGCGGAATGCCCATCCTGCCACGCTGCTGTTGGGGTCACGGCGTTTCATGTCGGCGACGATGGCATCGGGCACATTGGCAAGGCGTCCTCCTAACAGTGGCTCCATGATGACGGCGGGGATGTTGCGTTTCTTGAGCTCGGCATAGAGGTAGTCGGCATTGGTGTTGCGATCGTTGATTTCCTTGGCGTGTTTCCAGTCGAGATAGTTGAGCTCTATCTGCACGAAGTCCCACTTATAGGTGCCCTTGTCATGCCACTCGAGCAGCAGGTTATAGACTTCGACATCACCATGGTAGCTGAAACCTAAATTGCGAATTTTTCCTGCCTTTTTCTGTTCCACAAGCCAGTCGAGCAGGCCGTTGTCGATGTAGCGTTGATAAAACTGCTCCATGCCGTCGTCACCCATTCCCACGCCATGCAGGAGCATGTAGTCGATATAGTCTACCTGAAGTTCCTTGAGTGAATTGTAGAACATCTTTTTGCTTTCTTCGAGCGTCCATGTCGAGGGGTCGAAGTTCGAGAGCTTGGTGGCGATGAAATATTTGTCACGTGGATGTCGATGAAGGGCGATGCCTGTTGATTTCTCGCTGCGTCCCTGGCAGTAGGCTGGCGAGGTGTCGAAGTAGTTGACTCCGTGTTCGAGAGCGAAGTCTATTTCTTTGTTCACAAGCTCTTGATCGATGGCTGCATCGGGGTTCTCTCGGCCCGAGTCGCCGCCTTCCACTGGCAGGCGCATCATGCCATAGCCCAGCAGCGACACACGGTCGCCGGTGTTGGGGTTAGTGCGATAGGTCATCTTGTCTTTGGGCACGTCGGCAGCCGATATTGCCTCGCCTTCTTGACTGTTATTGTCGCTGCAGGCGTAGAGTAATGCGCTCGATGCTATTGCGGTTCCGCCTGCCACTTTCAGGAAGTGGCGACGGTTCATGTTATGGTTGTTATCGTTGTTCATTGCAGTGTGAGATGTTTAAATAGTTCGGTGATCTTCCAGACCTTCTACATGTATGGCGGCAGCAGGGCGTGCCGGGCACACATATTCGCATTTTCCGCACCCAATGCACTTGGCGGCGTTGATGCTTGGTACCATGGGCGACTTCTCGTCTTTCTCGTCGAGTTGAATCATGGTGATTGCCTCGGCAGGGCAGTGACGGGCGCAGTTGCCGCACGAAACGGGTGTCCCGTCTTCGTTCTTGTGGCGTGTGGGGATGCACAGGAAGTGGGTCCACACGGCTGAGCCTATCTTGGTCGAGGACTTCTTCTCGATGGTGATGGGCTTGATGGCACCAGTGGGGCACACCTGCGAACATCGGTTACATTCAGGTCGGCAATAGCCACGTTCAAAGCTCATGATGGGCTGCATGAAGGTGAGCAGGTCGCCCGAGGGTTGAAGCACCTGGTTGGGACATTCGGCCACACACAGCTGGCAAGCCACGCAATGCTGATGCATGTTGCGGGCGCTTATCGAGCCGGGAGGGGTGATGGGGTTCTTGCGTTCGGGCATTTCCTTCTGCTCGATAGCGGCAAGACCGCCGTCAACTTTCTTCTTGGTCTGGGCCATGGCAGCCGAGGCAAGGGCTATACCACTGCCTATCAGGAAGGCGCGTTTGCCCTTGTCGATAGCGTTTTCGGACTTGTCAGACTTGTCCGACCCGTCTGACCTGTCTGAAAAGCCTTGTGCATTTTTGCGTGGACGGCCGTAGTAGATAGCATCTTTGTGGCATTTCTCGATGCAGTTGCCGCAGGTCACGCAGCGGCTGGCATCGACGGTGCCGTTCTCATAGTCGATGCACGATGCCTTGCAGTTGCGGGTACACATGCCACACTTGATGCACTTGTCATCGTCGATGTGAACTTTGAGCAACGAGAAACGTGAGAAGAAACTCAGCAACGTTCCCACCGGGCAAATCGTGTTGCAGTAGGTCCTGCCGCCGCGCCAGGCCAAGATGGCGATTATCACAAACAGCGAGGCTGCCACAACAAGCGAGGCCACACTCTTCATCCACACATCAACGCTGTAGATAGCATAGCTGTTGTAGTGCTCGGCGATAGCGGCAATGCCGTTGTTGCACCACTCGTAGATGGGTTGAAACAGGTTGGTGGCAATCAAGCCATAGGTGCCATAAGGTTCAAGGATTGCCATCAGACCTCCTAAGCCTAAGGCAATCGCTATAATGAAGCCCAAAAGCACGGGATAACGCAGCCATTTCACCTCGCGGGAGTAGGTGAAGCGGTTCTTCTTGCGCTTGCCATGAAGCCACGAGATGAGGTCCTGCATCACGCCCAGCGGACATATCACCGAGCAGTAGATGCGCCCGAAGATTAAGGTCAGCACGACCAGTGCAGCCACAATCACGAAATTCAGGGCGAGCACTGCCGGAATGAGCTGAATCTTGGCAGTCCATCCAAGCCAGTGGTGCAGCGTGCCTGTGAAGTCTAAAAATAGCAGCGTCACAGCTATAAAGCACAGCACTGCGAGTATTCTTCTTATTTTCTTTAGCATGTGATAGGGTTATTAAATAGTGAATTAGTATTTGACTTTATCTTGTGCTTTCTTGTGCAAATATACTAATAATTGCGCAATTATTTATACTCTAAGTTAATGGTTCTGGAATAGGTGGCATCTGTAAGTGGCGGGTGTTATTATTTGAATACTCATCGTGATAAGGAACAATTTTGTTTAATTTATCCATAAGATTCAATAGATCGTCGTTGATGTTTCCAAATTCATTATTCCAGCCTGTAATCCAATATTTTGCATATAATTTTTGTTGCTTATCATATAAATTTATTTCAAGTCTTCCTGGTTGACCCGTAAGAAATTCAATTTCTGATGGCACTTTCTCTTCCCTGATGCTCAAATTCAAATTTTGAAGGTCAAGAAGGAAAATATCATACTTCTCTTTATCCATGCTATGTAGAAAAAACTTATCATTCTGATTGTTTTCTATTTTTACATGGTCAGGAGCAATAATTGTCCTCCGTTCAAGCAGTTTAAATGTATTCTGTGTAAAGGTTATAACCACAAGACTTGTGTCAGTAAGTATAGAATATTCTGTAACTTTGTTAATGTTATCAACTGCAGGAAGTGGCTTTTGAGCTATTTCATATTCAAAAGAGAAAGATTCTTTGTCATTTAATGCGGCTAAAAATTCATCGACCGATTGGAAGCGGTCTTTAATCTTTGGTGCCATAGCTTTTGCTATGCAGGACGATAGGCCCGTCGATACACCTTTTTCCTGAAGGGCATATAATGGGAAACCATCATTGAATATGCCCGAAGAAGATGGAGGTTGAATGCCGGTTAACAAATAAAACATTGTGCCACCTAAGGCATAAATATCTATGGCAGCAGGAATGATGTGTTTTTCTTGATGGGTCATTTGTTCGATGGGGGTATAGCCAATAGTGCCCGAAGGTATTAGTTCGGAATAGCAAGTTGGATCTATCAGTGGATGAAGTTGCTTTGAACAGCCCAAATCTATAATCAATATGTCGCCATTTAATTTTCTTAGTATATTGGAGGGCTTTAGGTCAAAGTGATAAATGTTTTTTGAGTGCATGAAAGAAAGAGCCGAACCAATCTGTTTGGCAATATTTATGGTTTCTTCTTCGCTTAGCCCATGGTTGATGATCGCATATTCATATAAATTAAGGCTCTCTATATGGTCCATAACATAATACAAGGCTCCGCCTACCTCAAACGCTTCGATAATATCAACGATGTTAGGATGTTGCAGTTTGCTCAAGTTGACAATCTCACTTAGGAAAGAATTCCTGCAAGAAACACAAGGCAAAGTTATTGTTGGTTCAGTAGTTGAGCTTCGAAAAGTTCTTGGTGGTTCAACGGCAACGGGAGATGATGGTAAAGACCTCAATTCTTTTATGACAACTTTGTGAATGCCATCAGCAAATTTTTTGCCCTTACACTTATTAGGAGCAACGATGCTGGCAAGATAATTAACACCAAAACTACCCTGACCAATAACTTTTTCTATTTCGTAAGTAAACAAGAATCCACCTATTATTCTTGGATTAGAAAAACTGGGTACTGCCATATTTTTTTAGCTTTAAAGAAGTGAAAGAATAAAAAGGCTTTTTGTAAATGTATGTGACGCAAAGATACAAAGAAAAAAATAAAAAATAGCAGATAACCTGTTTAATTACTCTTTAAAGCTCTTTTTTTTTCTTTTTCTGAGGCAAAACCGATGAAATATAAAAAAACTAACTAACTTTGTAAGTTAAAACCATAATTTCTACGAAGTAGAAAATTATATGGATAAATATAATAAAACAAATAATATTATCGAGTATATCAATTTAGGAGTGGTGCCGAGTGTGCCTTGCTTCTGCAATATCACTTGATTTTCACTTTTATTCTGGGAGATGAATCAAGCAAACGAAGCATTTAGATGGACCTACAACACCCTGCGTGCTATCATCATGACGGTGGTAGTGCTACTCGTTGTGGCCTATGGTGCCATCTACTTGGCGCTGAGCATGCCCTATTTCCAGAACAAGATCAAGGCGGTGGGAGAGCGCGAGCTGAGCAAGTTTCTCGAAACCAATGTCACTATCGACGGCATCAGCATCTCGCCTTTCAACCAAGTGGTACTCACAGGTGTCAAGATTCCTGACCAGAGTGGGGGAGACCTCATCAAGGTCGACAAATTAGGGGCCGGTGTGAGTCTGTATGACCTCATCGTCAACGGCAAGGTGATTTTCAACTTTGCCGAGATTGACGGGCTCCACGGCACGGTGACACGCCCCGACAAGGACAGCCCCACCAACCTGCAGTTCATCATCGACAAGCTCAAGCCCAAGCCCGGCAAGCCGCCCACACCCTACGACATACGCATCAACAATGCCATCATTCGCAATAGTGATATAGCTTACGACGTGCTCAGCGAGCCTCACAAGCCGGCAGGACAGTTCGACCCCAATCACATGCAGATAACTAACCTGACTGCCGACCTGGTGTTCCCACGCATCAAGAACAACGATTTTGTGATTGATGTGAACCGACTCGCGCTCAACGAGAAAAACGGATTCGAGCTCAGGCGGTTGAGCGGCAAGTTCAAGATTGACGACACCAGGACCGAGATTCAGAACCTGGTGGTCGACTTGCCTGGCACACATCTCACGCCTGCCAACACCACCTTCCACTACTCGTCGCTAAAGACGGCGGTCGAGGACATCAAGGGACAGCCCATCACGCTCGACATGACCGACAACTACATCACCTTGAGCGACCTCAAGAGTTTTGTGCCGCAGTTGGCGCAGTATGTCGACCCGGTGAACTTCACAGTCGATGCAACAGTGGCTCCCTACAAAATCGACGTGAGGAAACTTGTGGCCAACGCTCAGAATGGCAACTTAAAACTCGACCTTGAGGCGATTTTAGAAAACTACCGCACACCTCGCGAAATGGACTTTGATGTCAAGAACATCGACTTGAGCGCCTCTCGTGGCGAGCTGTCGCGGCTGACAAGAACCTATGCCCACCTCCCCGGCAATGTCCAAGCCATCATCGACAAGTGTGGCGACGTCCACCTCACCGGATGGGCTCGTGGCAACATCGGCAACATCCTGGGCGACATCAATCTCGACACTTCGTTAGGCGACTTGGCTGTCAATGGTCACTTTGTGAACAATCAAGGCACGATGCTCATGGATGGCAATGTCGCAACCTCGGGGTTGAATATTGGCAACCTGTTGTCAAAAGAGGACCTGCTGGGCATGGTGGCGATGAATGCCACTGTCGATGGAACTATTTATGATGGCAGCAGGTTTGCGGGAAATCTGGCGGGAAAGGTCGACTATGTCGATTTCAAGGGTTACCGATACCACAACATAGATGCCGATATCAATGTTGAGAACAACACCTACAAGGGCATGCTTGCCATCAACGACGCTAACGGCAAGGTCAACCTCAACGGTATTGCCACACTCGCAGGTCCTAATTCGACCTACGACTTCGACATAGAAGCTAAAAACGTGAATTTTGCCAAGCTGAACCTTTCAAAAAAATACCCCGCCAACAATCTCAACCTCAACATGTCGGCCTCACTCACCGGCAACAGCCTTGACAACGCAGCAGGGCACGTGGACATCACCAACGCCTCGTTCATCAATTCCAACACCGGCAAGGGATTCCACATCAGCAACTTCACCGTCGATGCAAGCAGTGGGGACGGTGACAAGAACATAGACATCAACACCGACTTCATGCATGGGTCTATCACAGGTGATTATGACTTCAAGAGCTTGGTGCCTGCCTTCAAGAGCATGGCGTCGAAGTGCTTCCCGGGATTTATGCATGGACACACACCTCCAAGCACAGGAAACAACAATTTCAGCTTTAACTTTGTCGTTGAGCCAAACGAGGAGTTTGAGACCTACATCTCGTCCTATGCCAAATTGCCCGTGAAGCTCATCTACAAAGCTACTATCGACGGCTTCTTCAACGAGCGTGACAAAGAGCTTGCGGTAGACCTCAACTTGCCTTATCTGCAACATGGCAACAAGATTATCGAGGGGACAAAACTGCACATCAGCAAGGATTCTGAAACCGACAATGTGGTAATGACGGCGCAGACCATCTTCCCAAACAAAAAAGGCGACATCGCACTCAACTTGCTTGCCAATGCTGTCGACGATGGCGTGGATGCAAGTGTGAACTGGGTGTTTAACCGAGAAAGACAGTATAACGGAACAGTGAGTCTGTCGGCATTGTTGGGAAGGGATGCCAACGGCAAGTTCATGACCGATGTCAATGTCAATCCCACCGAGGTGGTGGTGAATGACACCGTGTGGAACGTGCATCAGGGAAAAATCAGGTATGAGGCCGGGGTCATCGATGTGGAAGGGCTTGAGGGCTCTTGCGATGACCAGTTCATCAAGATTAAGGGCAAGGTGTCGAAAGACCCCGACGACGCTCTCAACGTGTCGTTGCAGAACATCCATCTCGATTATATCTTCGAGACGTTGAAAATCAACCACGTCAACTTTGGCGGTGTGGCAACAGGAGAGCTGCAGCTTGCCGACCTGTTCTCCAAGTCGCCACGATTGAGCACCTCGCCGTCGCTCTTCGTCAAGGACTTGTACTACAACGGAGCGCCAATGGGTGATGCCGAGATAAAGAGCCATTTCGACAACGAGAACACTGGGGTGGTGCTTGGGTGCGACCTCACGCAGAGCAATGGAAGGCACACCCGCATCAATGGCGAGATCTTTGCCGCTTCCGATTCTCTTTACCTCGAGTTTGATGCCGACAAGGCCAACGTGGAATTCAT
This sequence comes from uncultured Prevotellaceae bacterium, assembly GCA_947167995.1. Lineage (GTDB taxonomy): Bacteria > Bacteroidota > Bacteroidia > Bacteroidales > Muribaculaceae > Sodaliphilus. Next base: position 3,126 of record CAMVKS010000050.1, on the reverse strand, counting down.
GAAACCGTTCATGGAAGCGTTCACCGACGAGGTTCATGGCCAAGTGTCGGGGCATGCAGTCCTGTTTGGCAACTTCAAGACTATCGACCTCAAGGGCGATGTCTATGCCGAGGACTTCAGCATTAAGGTGGGATATACCAACACCACCTACAGCTGCACCGACTCGGTGCACATCAGGCCTGGCATGATAAGATTTGACAACATCACTATAACCGACCGCGACAAGCACACCGCAAAACTCAATGGCTGGCTCAAGCACGACGCTTTCCACAACCCGGAATTCAACTTCACGGTAACCGATGCACGAGACTTCCTGTGCTATGATATCACTCCGTCGATGAACCCCGACTGGTATGGCACCATCTACGGCAATGGCACGGCTATCATCGCCGGTGAGCCGGGCGAGGTGCGCATTGGTGTGAACATGGAGTCGGCAACGGGTAGCAAGTTCACTTTTGTACTTAACGACACCCAGGAGGCGGGCGAGTACAACTTCATCTCGTTCCGCGACAGGGAAAAGAAAGATGAGCCGCCAGCTCCTGCCGACATGCATGTGGCACAGCAAGACACCGTGCCCGACATTGTGCGGCAGCTGGCGCAGAAGATTGAGAACAACACCCAGCAGAATTCGGCTCCCTCTCGTTTTATTATCGAACTGCAGGTCGACATCACCCCCGAGGCCGAGATTGTGCTCGTCATGGACCCTGTGGGAGGCGACCGCATCCGTTCTTTTGGCTCGGGTAGTTTGAGAATAAACTACGACAACATCGACGACAACTTTGGCATGTTTGGAAAATATGTTCTGGAAAAGGGTTCTTACAACTTCACGCTTCAAGACATTATCATCAAGGACTTCACCATTAGAAACGGTAGCACAATAAGCTTCGATGGTGACCCCTACAATGCAATTCTCGACATCAGCGCGATATATTCGCTCACTGCCAATCTCACCGACCTCGACGACTCGTTCTCCACCGACCGTGACCTCAACCGCACCAACGTGCCGGTCAACGCCCTGCTCATGGTGAAAGGAGGCATCAGTGAGCCCACCCTGTCGTTCGACTTGGAATTCCCCACGCTCACCAGCGATGCTTACCGCAAGGTGAAGAGTGTGATTAGCACCGACGAGATGATGAGCCGCCAGATTATCTATCTGCTGGCACTCAACAGGTTCTACACCCCCGACTACATGCAGAACACCAACAAAAACAACGAGCTCACTTCGGTGGCTTCGTCTACCATTTCGTCGCAATTGTCAAACATTCTGGGACAGATAAGTGATAACTGGCAGATTTCGCCTAAGTTCCGCTCCAACAAGGGCGACTTCAGCGATGTGGAAGTCGATGTCGCACTCTCGAGCCAGCTGCTCAACAACCGCCTTATCTTCAACGGAAACTTTGGATATCGCGACAACACCTTCAACACTCGCAACTCCAACTTCATTGGCGACTTCGACCTTGAGTATCTGCTCAACAGGAAGGGTACATTCAGGCTCAAGGCCTACAACCATTTCAACGACCAGAACTACTATGTGCGAAACGCCATGACAACGCAGGGTGTGGGAGTGGTGTTCAAGCACGACTTCGACAGCTTCTTGAACAAAAAAACGTCAACCAGCGACAGCATCATAAGAAACTATTATATCCCCGATGACACCACTCTGTTGCGATTCGGAACAAGAAAAGACAATAACCTAACCGTTCCTTGATTCAGCATGAAGTGCTATATTTTCATATTGTTGTTGTTGATTGGCGTGTCACTGTGTGGCTTCTCGCAAGACCGTGACGCGCGGCATGTGGCAGGCGACACTGTGCTCAGGGTGGACTATGGCGATGGATATTACCCCACGGGCTCGCTGGAGAACCGCAAGGCTTACCTCAAGCACATCCGCGACAGTATCGACGCCATTCCTTTCGACACCACGCGCGACAATGACTACTGGCGGCGTGCTATCGTCAATGGCAAGTGGAGTTTTTTCACCGACCCCACCGTCAAGAAACCATTAGTACTCAACTTGGCTTATAAAGCCTACAATTTCTATTCCAAGGCGTTCAACAACTACGACACGGCCTATGTGGTGGGAATTCCCAAGGACTTCAAAATCATGGTAATCAACGACAACTGGTTCGACAGCTATGGGGGCATGATTGCCGACAAAGACATGAAGGTTTTCATGAACTCCGATGTCAACTCCAGCGTGGGACTGCATTTCTCCTATATGGGAATAGGGTATACCTATATGTTCGACCTCGACAACATCTTTGGCGGTGACCCCACACGGCATTCAAGATGGGACCTCTCGTTTGCCACGTCGCGATTCTCGTTCGAGGCCTATAAGTCAAAGAATACAGGACGGGTGACAATAGGCAGGTTTGGAGACTACAACAACAAGAAGTATGTGAATAAGAAGTTTTTCGGACTCACGCAGAAGACATGGGGATTTGACATGTACTACTTCTTCAACCACCGTAAGTACTCTCAGGCGGCCGCCTATGGTTACTCTAAAATACAGAAGCGCAGCGCGGGCAGTTTCATCTTGGGATTGCTTGTCTCTACTCAGAATGTGGATATCGACTTCTCGGAGTTGCCGCAAGATATGCTGGATTACTTGCCCGACGACCGCACTTTTTATAAATACCACCATCGTTCTTACTGCTTCTTGCTGGGATATGCCTACAACTGGGTATTCCATCGCAACTGGCTGTTTAACATCACCGCGGCACCATCGGTGGGATGGAACCATTCCTTCGACGACTCGGTCGACGGAAAGAGAGACATGCCAGCTATAGACCTGAGAGGAAAGATAAGCATTGTGAGAAATTCCGAGAGGTTCTTCATCGGACTTCAGTTTCTCTTTGACGCACATCTCTACCATAGCAAATATCACAACTTCATCAATTCTCAAGAAGACATCACCATCTCTACAGGAATCAGATTCTAAGTGTTGAGAGAAGCTGCCCAGATGGCTGCCCCACACTGGAAATATCAATCCTGCGTAAGCTGGCTTTGTGACACCGATAGGTGCAACTTTGTGAGATTATTGTCGCCTCATGGTTTGCCCCTTGATGCGTGATGGGCGCTTCGCTTAAAATTTCATAGTCGCTCATTTTATTCAAAAAGCTGCGA
>CAMVKS010000049.1 GCA_947167995.1 uncultured Prevotellaceae bacterium | reverse complement strand
AACCCAGATTTTAGGTTTAGGAAACCCACGTTCTATCCGTTGAACTATCAGAGCAGCAAAAGTGGCGTTAATGGCTCACTTTGCGGTGCAAAGGTAAGAAATATTATTATAAAAATAACTATTTTGGCACATAAATTGCACTATTATTACTAACTTTGCAATTCTTGGTGGCACATGTTGTGCCTCCCGAAAACAACTTATTATGGCAAAACAACAGGGTGCGATAAGGGAAAAAGAAAACACGTTCACTCGCTTTCCCAAGCATTACAAGGTGACAATCTACAACGATGACTTCACAACGATGGACTTCGTTGTCAAACTCCTTGTCGAAGTGTTTTATAAAACCGAAAGCGAGGCAACTGTAATCATGCTCTCGGTTCATGAGCATGGCAAGGGGGTGGTGGGAATCTATAGCTACGACATGGCGGTATCGCTCGTGCGCAGGGCTACTGCGATGGCCCGCGATGCCGGCTTCCCGCTACGCATCGACTATGAACCCGAATAAAACACATATAAGGAATGAACATTAAAATAAGGTATCACAATCATTATGTCTAAAGAGATAAAAAATAGCATTTACATGCACATTGCGATGAAGGCCGCTGTCGACAAGGCTTGTGAGTATCGCAACCCATTCCTCACTCCAGAACATCTTGTGAGGGCGATAATGACACTCCCTCCAGTTGCCGACGCGATGGCCGATTTGAGTGTCAACCTTGATTCTATTGTTGACATCCTTGACCACGGTCTCATGCGGCAGAGTCATGTGCCTGACAACAAGAAATATTCTCTTGACCCGTCGGCACAGTTTGAGGCGCTCATCTTTGAGGCTGTGAATATCATGAACTCGGCATCGCAAACTTGTCTCGAGGTGACTCATGTGTTGAGGGCCGCTATGGAATTGAATGACTCTTTGGCAGGTAATATCATCGACCATTATGCCAGCGAGTACCCCGATTTCTTCAGTGCTATCATATCAAAGTTGGAGTTGTATGCCGACACATTCCCTGTTAAGGGCAGTAACTTGACTGTTACTAAAGGTTTGACTCCCACAAAATACATCGGTCTTGAGAACTATGAGAGAGTCGACCCGTTGAGCGACACTGAACGGATGACTACCGAGCATGAGATGGAAGGCTTGGACTCCTATGCCGAGGCGCTGTATGGAGAAGTACAGTCCAAGAAGTCAAGTGGTGCCGAGGTCAGCGCTTTTGTCACCTGCCTCAACGACCACCTCAAGGAGCACAATCCGCTCATTGGGCGAGAGACAGAGCTTGAGCGCACTATCCACGTGCTGTGCCGCAAGGACAAGAACAACCCGCTGCACGTGGGAGAGCCAGGAGTGGGCAAGACTGCACTGGTCTATGGCCTGGCGCAACGCATCGAGGACGGCAACGTCCCCGACACGCTCTTGGGATTCAAGATTTACCAGCTCGACATGGCGGGAATGGTGGCAGGAACACAATATCGCGGCGACTTTGAGAAACGCTTCAAGCTAACTATGGAGCAGCTTGAAAAACTCGAGAAGGCGATTGTGTATATCGACGAGATTCACACCATAGTGGGAGCGGGAGCCACGGGCGACAGTGCTATGGATGCCTCCAACATGCTCAAGCCCTATCTCGAGGGCGGAAAGCTCCGGTTCATTGGCTCTACCACCTACGACGAGCTCAATCGTCAGCTCTCACGAAGCAAGGGCATCGTGCGCCGTTTCCAGCAAATCGACATTCTTGAGCCGTCGGTCGAGGAGACTATAGAGATTGTGAATGGTCTCAAAGCGGGCTATGAGGAGTTTCACAAGGTGAAATATGCTCCGTCGGCTATCGACTATGCCGTCAAAGCGAGTGCCAAGCACATCACGGGCCGATTCTTGCCCGACAAGGCGATAGATCTCATCGACGAGGCGGGAGCTTTCAGACACATTCATCCTACCAACAAAAAACGGCAAACTGTCGACCGAGCGCTTATCGACGACGTTCTCATGAAAGTGATGAAAATCAAGGCCGCAGCCATGAAGGAGGACAACAACCAGTTGCTCAAGTCGCTCGAAAAGCGCATCAAGAGCTTTATTTATGGTCAGGATCGAGCTGTGCGCGAGGTGGTAGAGGCTGTGCAGCTCTCCAAGGCCGGTCTTATCGAAGACGGCAAGCCACTGGCGTCGCTGCTCTTTGTGGGACCCACTGGAGTGGGCAAGACCGAGGTGGCGCGCGTTCTGGCAAGGGAATTAGGTGTGGAGCTTGTGAGATTTGACATGAGCGAATATACCGAGAAGCACACTGTCGCCAAGCTCATTGGTTCGCCTGCGGGATATGTGGGCTATGAGGACGGAGGCCTCCTGACCGATGCCATCCGCAAGACACCAAACTGCGTGCTGCTGCTCGACGAGATAGAGAAGGCACATGAAGACATCTACAACATCCTGCTTCAGGTTATGGACTATGCCACTCTCGCCGACAACAAGGGCCGTCGCGCCGACTTCCGCAACGTTGTCCTCATCATGACGAGCAATGCCGGCGCACAGTATGCCGGCATGAGTGTGGGTTTCGACAGCAATGGCAGCCGCGGTGGCGACATGCTCAAGCAGGTGAAGAAGACGTTCAAGCCCGAGTTTATCAACCGTCTGTCGGACATTGTGGTTTTCAACGATATGGACGAGACAATGGCTGGCATGATACTCGACAAGAAGCTGCGTGAGCTTCAAGCCAAGCTTGAGAGCAAGAAGGTGACGCTCAAGATCGACGCCGAGGCACGTGCTTTTCTTCTCACAGAGGGGTTCACTCCTGAGTATGGCGCTCGTGAGCTCGACCGAGTGCTTCATCGTGAGATCAAGACCAAGCTCATGCGTGAAATACTCTTTGGCAAGCTCAAGCGCGGTGGCACAGCACACATCTCCCTCACCGATGGCAAGATAACTTTAAAATGAAAAGACGAAAATATATCAAACAACTAAAACAACAAATTAACAACAGACACAACTCTATTTTTTAAATAGCTGTTGTTTCAGTTGTTGACCAGTTGTTCATGTTGTTTGATAGTAACATTAACTCTCACCTCTTTTCCTTTTTCCTCTAAACTAAAATGGTTTTCGAACTTGATGAAGAGATATTAGCATTTCCGCATCCTGAGTTGCCCATGCTTGATGACCCTTATGGCATGGTGGCTGTGGGCGGCGATCTCAGCATTGAGCGATTGTTGCTTGCCTACGAGCATGGCTACTTCCCGTGGTTTGCCTTCAAGTATAAGGAGGTGCAGTGGTTCTGCCCAAAGAACAGGTTTGTGATATTCCCCGATGAGATTCACGTGAGTCACTCGATGCGCACCTTGATGAACAAGGGTGTTTATCGGGTGTCGTTCAACACGGCCTTCGACCAGGTGATAAGGGCATGCAGCACAGTAGATGGACGCATCCTCGAGGATGGTGCATGGCTCGGTGACGATATCATCGAGGCCTATTCCAAGTTGCACGACCTGGGGCGTGCCCGCAGCGTGGAGGTGTGGCGTGGCGACACTCTTGCAGGAGGACTGTATGGCGTGACTTGCGGCAGCGGATTTGTGGGAGAGAGCATGTTCTCGCTCGAACCCAACACGAGCAAGCTTGCGCTCATCGCTCTGGCTCGGCAGATGCAGGAGCATGGCGGCACGCTCATCGACTGCCAGGAACCCACACCGCATCTCAAGAGCTTGGGCGCGCGTTTCATCGGCTACAAGGAATATATCACCATCCTGAAAGGTGAGGACGCCTACCACCCCTGGGAAGAGATGCCTATACTTGAGTAAATGTGATGGCATACACGGTGTTAATGTAGGGACAAGGCGTGCCTTGTCCGGTTGTCGGTAAATATTTGAATAACAATGATATATCCAATGGTGTGATTTTCGGACAACGCACGCGTTGTCCCTACACCATGAGGATTCAGCCTATTAACATGTCCTCATTACATAAAAAAGGGGGTGTGTCAAAATACAAATGTTTGATATTCGAGGTCAATGTAGGGACATGGCGTGCCATGTCCGCTTACAGATAATACCCTAATTAACAACATGATCTACAATTCCATGTATTTCGGACAACGCACGCGTTGTCCCTACACCATGAGGATTCAGCCTATTAACATGTCCTCATTACATAAAAAAGGGGGTGTGTCAAAATACAAATGTTTGATATTCGAGGTCAATGTAGGGACATGGCGTGCCATGTCCGCTTACAGATAATACCCTAATTAACAACATGATCTACAATTCCATGTATTTCGGACAACGCACGCGTTGTCCCTACATAATGGGGAATTCTGAATTTTGACACATCCTCTTTAGTCTTTTGCATCAGTAGTTAATTACTCAACAAAAACAACAAAAGAATTATAATGTCTGTTGTTCGGGTTGTATAGTGGTTGTTCTGTTTGTTTGATATAACAAATGAAGAATGTGTGTATGGCCAATAATAAAAAAACCACCCGGTTGAGGGTGGTTTTTAGTTTTTTGCGTCTGCAGTTAATTACTTAACATACTTTTTGCCGTTCTGGATGTAGATTCCGTGCTCGGGAACGCTCTGGAGCTCGCGGCCCTGGAGGTCGAAGATGCGGTTGTCTACTGGCTGGTTGTCGGTTGCGATAGTGCTGATGCCAGTTGTAACCTTGTCACCTTCCTTGGTGAGGGTCAGTCTGCCAGCAAGATTGTTCTCCTCGTCAACCTTAGGATCGGCAGTCCAAGAAGTCAGAGGCTCTGGGCCACCAGTGTAAGAGAACGAGCAACCTGCGGGAGTAGCTTCGAAATCAATTTCATACTCACCGTCGGGGCAATTAGACATGTTCAAGAAGAACTTGCCAATAGTTGTTGGCTCGTCGAGAACAGGGAAGAAGCGGCACTCGTTGGTTTTGAGAATGTAAATAACAACCAACTTATCGTTTTTAACATTGCTCTGAATGTCGCACATTTCGAGCAGCTTTGCTTCGCGCATCTCGTCGGTTACAGGAACCTCAATCTCATCGCCAGTCTCTTCGTCCTCGCCCATAGTGGTCTCCCATCTTTGGAGGATTACAGGAGCATAACCAGCACCAGAGATGTAAGAACCATCTGATTTTCTGAATGTAAGGGCCTCGCTACCTGGAGCTTTTTGAATCTCCATGTTCCAGCCATTGAGGTTAAGGCTTGAGTTGGTGAGTGTGAGCGCACACACAACTTTGTTAACTTGGCTGCCATCGATCAAGTCCATGTACAATCTTGATGGGCATGGTCCGTATTCACCCTGTGCAAAAGCGCAGAGACCAACCAAAGCAGCTGCAAAAAGAGTAAAAATTTTCTTCATTTTAAATCGATTTTAATGTTAAAAAATTTAATTAATATTGTTAGTCACGTCATTTATACTTATGATGATGGTTTCCATTTCGGCGTCTTTTCGGTCGCTTTTTATGGAATTCAATGCAAAATAAGTAAAAGATTTTTGAACAACCAAACTTTTTTATAAAAAAACACGAAAAAAATGATTTTTTTCATCAGTGTCTGTGGAAAGTGTGATAGCTGCTCACCTAAGAATGTTTAATTCATAATACATAAAATCTTCTCTCCCAACAAATCTCCGTATAATATATCAAACAACAACCACAACAAATAAACAACAAATACAACAGGAGAATTTTAATGTTTGTTGTTCGGGTTGTATAGAGGTTGTTCTGGTTGTTTGATATAACAAATGAAGAATGTGTGTATGGCCAATAATAAAAAAACCACCCGGTTGAGGGTGGTTTTTAGTTTTTTGCGTCTGCAGTTAATTACTTAACATACTTTTTGCCGTTCTGGATGTAGATTCCGTGCTCGGGAACGCTCTGGAGCTCGCGGCCCTGGAGGTCGAAGATACGGTTGTCAACATTCTGGTCAGCGTTGATTGTGCTGATAGCAGACATAGGATCCTCGTCGGTAATTTGGCCATCAACCAAGTACAGAGTGTACTCGAGAGGAGCTTCTGGAGTCCAAGCGCGAGTTCCCTCTACACCACCGGTGTAAGAGAAAGAGTAGCGAGAAGGAATAGCTGGAGCAGTAAGAGTTACTGAAGGAACAGCCTCACCGTCCTTAGCAGCCAGAGAAGAGCAGTTCAAGTAGAATACGCCGATAGCAGTTGGCTCGTCGAGAACAGGGAAGAAACGGCAATCGTTAGTCTTGAGAAGCTCAATCATTACCAAGTTGCCATTCTCTTTGATGTTGCTCTGAACGTCGCACATTTCGAGCAATTTTTGTGTACGCATCTCGTCGGTTACAGGAACCTCAATCTCATCGCCAGTCTCTTCGTCCTCACCCATAGTGGTCTCCCATCTTTGGAGGATTACAGGAGCATAATCAGCAGCGCTGAAGGCTGAGCCACCTGATTTTCTGAAAACTGCAGTGCTCTCGCCTTTGTCAAGCTCAACGTTGAAGCCATTGAGGTTAAGGCTTGAGTTGGTGCACAGGAGCTCTACTTTCACGAGATTGAGCTGATCGCCTTTGAGAAGCTTCAAGCTAAGCTCAGAAGGGCAAGTCTCTGGCATTTGAGCGAAAGCGCAAACACCCAGCATTGCAGCAGCAAAAAGTGTAAAAATCTTCTTCATTTTAAAATGATAGTTTAATAGTTAAAATTGTAATTATTATTTATTAGTCACGTCGTTCGGATTGAATGTTTCCTAATATCAGCATGCAAATTAAATACTTTTTTTTCAAAGTACCAAACATTTCAAATATTTTTTTTTAAAAAATCAAATCATTTTTTTGAAATTCTCAGGTACCGGCGAGTTGAATGTTACCACCTTTTCAAGTGTGGGATGCACAAAGCTGAGCACCGTGGCGTGTAGTGCCACGCGGTTGATGGGGCTTGGGTGTCCGCCATATTTCCGGTCTCCGCTCACGGGGTTCCCCATGTCGTGCATGTGCACCCTGATTTGATTTTTTCGTCCAGTCTTAATTTCGAGTTCCACCATGGCAAATTTCCTGCCTTGTTCTACCACTCGGTATCGTGTTACCGCGAGTCGGCCAACCTTCTTGTCGTCGGTGGAATACATCTCAAAGGTGTCGGGGTTCTCGGCGAGGTAGCTCTTTATGCTTCCCTCGTGTTGGGCAACCTTGCCCTCGACGATTGCGATGTACTTGCGCTCGACGACCATGTTGTTCCAGTTGTCGATGAGCTTGTCGCGTGCTTGCTTGGTGCGCGTGAGTACCATGAGTCCCGAAGTGTCTCGGTCGAGACGGTGCACGACATAGACGTTGGCTTTGTCGCTGAACCCGCGGGCATATTTCTTTATTATATTATAGACTGTGTCGTCGTTGGGACGTCCTGCGGCGGTAGACAGCACACCGTAGCCTTTGTCGACAACGATAATGTCGTTGTCCTCATAGACGAGCTTCACCCGGGGGTGGCTGAAAATCTGGAACGAGCGGTCGAAGTTCACCCACAACACGTCGCCGGCAACGACAGGGTGGTCAAATTGTGTGGTTGGCACTCCGTTGATGGCAAGCTGGTTGTGTCGCAGCATCGATTTGAGCTTGGTGGGCTTGTGGTCGGGCAGGAGCGCGGCTGCAGCGGCAAGCAGAGTGCCGTCTTGCTTGATGCTTAGCTTTGCCACATTGTCGGTGGCGGGACCTCGACGGGTAGTTTTTTTATTGTTCATAGTTGTTTTTTTGTGTGTCTCGTCTCGCAAAGTGGTATCTTGCGAGCAGATGACAGATTGTTATGGACGGTTGCTTAATTAGGCATCATGCATTTTGTTGCGTGGATGGTGGTTGAGAATTTCGTTGCGCAGTGTTGTGCGGTCGATGTGGGTGTAGATCTCGGTGGTGGCAATGCTCTCATGGCCCAGCATCTGCTGTATGGCGCGCAGGTTGGCACCTCCCTCGAGCAGGTGGGTGGCAAACGAGTGGCGCAGTGTGTGTGGGCTCACAGTTTTCTTTATTCCCGCCATCTCGCACAGCTCCTTGATGATATAGAAAATCATCACTCTTGAGAGCTGTCCTCCGCGGCGGTTCAGGAACAAGATGTCTTCACAGCCGGGCTTCACTACCTGGTTGCTGCGTGTTTGTTCTAAGTAGAGGTCGATTTGCCTCAGTGCTTCGCCCGAGATGGGGATGAGGCGTTGTTTGTTGCCTTTTCCCACGACGGTGATATATTCCTCCTGCTCAAACACTTGCGACAGCTTCAGGTCGATGAGTTCCGACACTCTGAGCCCGCACCCATACAGCACCTCGATGATGGCGCGGTTGCGCTGCCCCTGAGGCTTGGAAAGGTCGATGCAGTCAATCATGCGGTCTATTTCCTCAAGGCTGAGCACCTGTGGCAGGTGCCGTCCCAGCCGTGGCGATGGCAGCAGATGGGTGGGGTTGACATCGACAATGTTTTCCAGTTTCAAGAACTTGTAGAAGCTTTTCACGCCCGAGATGATGCGTGCCTGTGATCTTGGTGCGATGCCCAGGTCGTGAAGAGTCGCCAAAAATGTCTCGAGGTCGCTTGTTGTGGCACTCACAACATCTTTGTGCTCGGCGTCGAGAAACCGCACAAGGTGCTCGATGTCGTGGCAGTAGGCCTGGGCGGTATTGCTCGATAGCCCTTTCTCGATGCGCAGGTGCCCCAGGTAGTGCTGTTTTATCTTTTCAAGTTCCATAAGCTGTGTTGTTATCACCCTTTTAGGCAACGACCACAATGGTCACGAAGTGAGTCTTTCAACAAAACTGTCATCAAAAGAGGCTTGACCCTTTTGATGACAGCTATCAACCACATGTGAAGCGATGTTACTTCTTCTCTCCCGAAGCTTGCTTGGCGTCGGCAGCAGGAGCTTGCTTGGCGTCGGCAGCAGGAGCTTGCTTGGCGTCGGCTGCGGGAGCCTGCTTAGCGTCGGCTGCTGGAGCCGCTTGCTGTGTTGGGAACTTGGGAGCATTCTGTTGCTCGTTAGATGTCTTGAGGTCTTCAAGAGTCACCTTCTTGTCCGATACAATGGTTGGTTTAGATATAAAAGGAGTAGCAATGCTTAGGACGCAAATGAAAATTGCGAGTCCCCATGTAGCTTTTTCCACAAAATCGGTGGTTTTTTTCACACCCATAAATTGGTTGTAATTGCTGGCACTTGCTGCCAAGCCACCACCTTTTGACTTCTGAATGAGCACCACGCCAATGAGCAGAAATGATGCCAGAAGGATTAAAACAGATAATGTAATTGCCATTTTATCAAATAGTTATAGTTTATTTTTTAGTGTTTCGTTAAGTACTAATTTACGCAAGAAGCGAATTTGGTCTGCAAAGTAAATACTTTTTTCTGGAAAATTCAAATTTATGCTTTCAATAATTTCAAGAGCCTTTAAATATTTTCCTCTTGCAATGTAGACCTTAGCCAGGCTTTCTGAGAGTAGCGATGAGTCGTTTTGCGTGGAATTTTGCACCTGGTCGTGTGCTGCTTGCTCGACTTTCTCGTGTTGCAAATGTTGTGCCACGACTGGCTGGCGTGACAGAGCTTCGCGTTCTTTCTCGCGTGAGTGTTCAATGAAGCTTGTGATGAGGCTGTCTTCGCTGTCGTTCAGGGTCTCTCCATTGTCTTGTGCGGCAAGTATGTCGGCATAGTCGGGAGTGGGGTTGAAGATTGCCGAGCTCAGAGCGTCGATCTCTTTTTGGTTGTAGCCATGGGAGTAGGTCTCGAGGAACTTGTCGATAACGTCGTCCACTCCTTGTTGCACGCTTGATTGCTGCTCGGGGTAGAAGTGTGCAAACGCCTCGGGTGTGTGCCCCACAACAATGGCGAGGTCGCGACGGTCGGGGCTCAGTAGAGCCAGTTGCTCAAGAGTTTTCTTGTCGCCGCTTTGCTTTGCCTGCAACAGCAGGGGCAGCGTGAAGTAGGGATAACGATTTGTTATCTCTTCAATCCACTGCTTGCCGGGCGACTTGCTCCCGTCGATAAAGTTCTCTATGTCTTCCCAAAGATCCAAAATCCTCTATGAATAGCGCATTGAGCAAGGGTAGGGTGGTTACCAGTTGCCCAACGTTTGATTGAAAATCAGGTCCACAAGTTCGGCGCATATTTCCTCGCACAGCTGGTCCTGCACATCTATGAGCAGCTGGTTGCTGTCGAAGTCACGATAGGCCGACACGCTCACGTCGTTGCTCAAGGCATCGTTGACATTGTCGATATATTTCACGCGTACCGAGATGGTGAGTCTCGTTCGTGATGCATAGGCATTCTCTCCAACGGCTTGAGGCGAAAGGCTGTAGTTGGTGATCTCACCCTCAAACCTGAGGTCGCTGTGAGGGTTGTCGACCTGGCTCAGGCGCGTCTGCTGGCTCACCACATCTTGAAGCTTGTTCTGGAAGAGCTGCTGTAGTGGAGGGTAGACCAGTGCCGCGCGGATGGGAAAGTTGGCAAACGATACTGTCTTATATTTGTTGTAGTCTATCGACGCACCGTTGAACTTATAGCTAATGCATCCCTGAGCGATGATCATCACCGCCAACGAAAAAATCAATTTATGTGCCAGTTTGTTGTGCTTCATGTCTCTCATCATTTGCGGTTGTTGCGGTATTCGAGACCATATTCTTTAATCTTGCGGTAGAGTGTTCGCTCACTGATGCCGAGCTCTTCGGCCGTCTGCTTGCGTCGTCCCTTGTTGCGGTCGATGGCATTGATTATGACCTCCCTTTCGGTGTCGTGCAGGGTCTTTATCTTGTCTTCCTCAATGTCGATGGCGTTGGCTTTAATGTCATGGATGGCATGGCGTGATTGTATTACATGCGATTTTTCGGGCTCTTCAATCTCATAGTTGCTGGTGGAGGATTGCCACCTCATGTCGTCGCTTGGATTGTTGACATCATCAATGATGACCGAGTTGGAACGTTGAATGTCGCCAATGTTGGAACTCAGGTGCAGCTTGTTGCCATGCTGTGTGCCTCCCAGGTCGCCGTTGCGCAAAGCCTCTTTCAGTTCCTTGATTTCTTGCTGCATCTGTAGAATGAGCTTGAAGATGAGCTCTCGCTCCTGTGTGTAGTCGTGATGGGCAGAATCATAGACCACAGGAAGACTGGCGTTGTGGTTCTTCTGGTTGAGGTAACGTTTCACCACCTCGCCGGTCGCTATTCCGCTCTCGAATGACGACATCTCGCGCACCAGGCTCTGGAGTTCTCGCACGTTGCCACTCCAGCGGAAGGCCATCAACTCGCGATAGGCACTCTCGTCAAAGAGCAACGCCGGACGTTTGTGCTGCTCGGCATAGTCGTAGCTGAACTTTGTTGCGAGCATCTTGATGTCCTCGCCACGCTCTCGCAATGGTGGCACCTCGATGCGGATGGCGGCGATGCGGTAGAACAGGTCCTCGCGGAACTCGCCTTTCTTGACCATCTGCATCAGGTCTCGGTTGGTGGCGGCTACCACACGCACGTCGGTTTTCTTGACCTCGGAAGAGCCCACGCGAAGGTACTCGCCCGACTCAAGCACACGCAGCAATCGTGCTTGAGCGTCGAGAGTGAGGTCGGCGACCTCGTCAAGGAAGATGGTGCCCTTGTCGGCGACTTCAAAGTATCCGGCATGCTCGGTGTCGGCATTGGTGAACGCGCCTTTCTCGTGTCCAAACAGCTCACTCGAGATAGTGCCCGAAGGAATGGCGCCGCAGTTCACGGCAATGTATTTGTTGTGCTTTCGAAGGCTGTTGTCATGAATGATTCGTGGAAAGAACTCCTTACCGGTACCGTTCTCTCCATTGATGAGCACCGAAATGTCGATGGGTGCTATTATCAGCGCTCTCTTGACTGCGCTCACGAGTTTTGGTGACGAGCCAATGATGCTGTAGCGCTGCATCGTGGTTTTTATTGTGTTGTCGGTTATTGCTGCCATTTCTTCATTTTATAAGTTTGCTGTTTTAGAAATATGCCCAACTCTTCGGGCGTGTTGTATTTAGCCTGTTCCTCGGGTGAGATAATATCTCCTATCGAGACGCGGAAGTTGTAACCCTTCTTGTTGAAGACCTCGGTAGGGAGCCGCAGGGTGCGCAAGCGCCAGTCAATCATTCCCAAGGCGGTGAAAACCCAGCTGTTGTGGCCATGGAAATAGATGGGCAGGACGGGTACTTTGAGCTTCTGGATGATGCGTAGCACCGAGGGCTGCCACTCGCGGTCCTCGATGCGCATGCCCCAGGTGAGCTTCGACACTGCGCCGGCAGGGAAGAATCCTAAGGGATGGCCTTGCTTGACGTGTCGCATGGCATCGGTGATGCCCTTTACCGAGACGGCGCGTTTGGCGGGATCGTTGCTGGCAAGTGCGTCCACGGCGATGAAGCTGGGTCGCAAGGCCCCTATTTTATTGAGTATCATGTTTACCATGACCTTGTAATCGGGACGGCAGTGCCCCATTATGTCGATCAGGGCCATTCCGTCGATGGCTCCGAAGGGATGGTTCGAAACAGTGATGAAAGCCCCTTCGGGGAGGTTTTTGAGGACCTGCTCATTTCTTATCGTGAGTGTGGCTCCCACATCCTCAAAGATGTTGTGGGAGAAGTCGGCCCCCGAAAGATGCATGTTTCGGCGGTGGAAATCATTGGTCTTGTCAACCGAAAGCCAATGAAAAAGTCTATTGACCAGCTTCTCCTTGCCCTTGAAAAATGGCGCCACCTGACACACGTCGTCATAGTCGAGCACCATGGGCTTGAGAGGCTGCTGGTTGGTTTTATCTTGAATTTCTTCGTTCATTTCTATTAAGATACTGATTTTCAAAGTAATATCATTATTGAGGCGAGTTGTTGGCCTCAATAGTGGCTACAAAGATAAAGCAAAAAACTGAAAAAATGTCAGTTTTTTGCTTTTTTTATAATATGGCGAGTGTTAATTGCTCGTTTACTCGCTCAGCATTTTCTCGAGTTCGTTGTAGAGGCGGTGCAATGGTAATCCCATCACGTTGTAGAAGCTGCCGTTGATGTGTCGCACTCCCATGCAGCCAATCCACTCCTGTATGCCGTAGGCACCAGCCTTGTCGAGAGGCTTGTAGTGCTGAACATAGTAGTTGATGTCGTCGTCGCTCAGAGGGGCGAACTCCACGTCGGTCACGGCACTGAAAGAGCGTGAGCCTGCGGTAGTGACAATGGTGACTCCGGTCACCACCTTGTGGGTCTTGCCCGAGAGTTCTCGCAGCATGCGGCAGGCATCGTCGGCATCTTTGGGCTTGCCCAAGACCTCATCGCCCAAGATGACGACGGTGTCGGCAGTGATGATGAGCTCGTCGGGCGCCATTTGGGCCTGATAGGCTAGTGCCTTCTTGTGCGAGATGTGCTCGGCAATCTCTAATACCGGCATGTCGTGAGGATAACTCTCGTCGATGCCTTTAATGGTGCGCACCACAAAATTGATACCCAGGTCGGCGAGCAGCTCCTTGCGCCGAGGCGAGTTACTCGCCAGCACCACGTTGTATTGTTTTAGTTTTTCTAATAGCATGTAGTATTCTTTATTTATTGTTATTTCTGCGCTTCTCGCAGAAATCCTACAAATTATATATGAAAATCAAACAAGTATTTTTTTGTTAGATTTGGAAAGATTCGATAGATGTCTCGCCGTTAGGCGACTCTGCAGGGATGGGTGCTTCGCTTAAAAATATATTTAAAATTTCATAATCGCTCGGAGCAATTTTTTATTAAATTTTCATTCAATTTTAAGCACGCAGTGCGCCCTTCAAGCATTTAACGCAATTGTGCATTGTATTGTAGAATCACCAGCCAAATGCGTGGTCGTCGTCCATCCACATGCCTTGGGCAATGAGCACCTTCTCGATGATGTCGCGGGCAACACCATGGCCGCCATCGTAGGGCGAGATGTAGTCGGCAGCCTCCTTTACCTGCCATGCGGCGTCGGCGGGGGCTATGCTCAGACCTGCGGCATCCATCACATGGAGGTCGGGGATGTCGTCGCCCACGAATATCACCTCGTTGGCATCAAGCCCGTTCTCGTCGAGCCACTGTTCAAACAGCGGCAACTTGAACTGAGCGCCCATATACACGTCCTGCACGCCCAGGTTGCGATAACGCAGCGCCACCGCCTTGGAGCGGCCGCCGCTGATAATCGCCAATTTAAGCCCCTTCTTAACCGCCAACTGAATGGCATATCCGTCTTTCACGTTGAGCAGGCGGCAAGGCTCGCCGTCCTCGTTCATGGGAATGGTGCAAGGCGACAACACGCCATCCACGTCGAATGCTATACCGCGAATTCCTGTTAAGTCCATAGTCTGTATCTTTGTTATTTCACGCAAAGTTAGACATTAATTTCATAATAAGCAAATCAAAAACAGCACCCACCGCCCGAGGGTGAGTGCTGCTTAGTTATTGAGATAAATAAGGAGCTTATTTAACAATCTTGCAACTTGAGGTAGTTCCGTCGCTGTAGCGGGTTACCATGATGTTCACTCCTTGCCATGGACGAGAACTTGCGGCACCTGCAACGTTGTAGTAGGTGACGCTCTCAATCTGACCACTGTTGGTGAGCCTTGCCACGCCAGTGACAACGCCATCCTTCCAGTCGAAGGTGCGCTTGGTGGTGGTCTCTATCACATAGTACTTGGTGTCGCCATCGGCCTTGATCATTGGTGCGCCAGATGGGGTGCTGACTGTTGGAGTGAAGTAGATGCGAACCACAAACTCTGCTGTGAGCTCGTCAATTACACCGGTCTCATCCTCATCGGTACGCAGCTTGCGAGCACCAAAGGTGCATTTCACTTGACCATTAATGTCATTGCCAGTGCCTAACAGGGCGCCCTCCTCAAGCACAACGTTGTCAAGTTCCTCATAGAGATACTCGCCATTGGTTCCCATGCGGTAGTAATATTTGCTGTATTCCTCACCGAGCAAGTCTGGGTTGACCTTGCGCCAAGCACGCACCTTGTAGATGCTATAACCAGCAGGAATGCTGCTCTGGTCAACTTGCAGATAGATGTTGTAGTAAGCATATTTGTCACCATTGTCAGCTTCCCAAGTGTGGTCGCTCATCAACGAGTAATCTAGGGTTGGGTCTTCGTCATAAACAGGATCCTTCACACTCACAGCGATACTGCCAGTAGCAGCCTGCTGCAGTGGTGCGCCATAGGTGTTGTAGTCGCTGCGGTCGGCACTGGGAGCGAAGGTCTCAACAACCGGGGCGTAGATGTAGGTGCCCACGTTGGCCACCGGATAGGTGTCACTGAAGATAGCCTGAGCGGTTTGTCCCTCGCTCACTGCCACATTAGCACCTGCCACAGCGTTCATGGCGGTGGTGTAATAGGTGCCCTGGTTGCCGGCAATGCCGTTGGGGACCACATCCTGCTCATTGGCGGGGTCACTGCTGGGCTCAATGATGTAGCGTGGAGCACCATTGGGCCAGCGATAAGCGTCGTAACGCAGAATCTCGCTCTTGCTGCTGTACTTCACGTCGATGCCAAACTCGATAGGACCGTTGGCGGGCAGCGAGCGGTTAATCTTCTCGTCATCGCTTGCGATTTGCTCGGCTGTGACACTGCGGTTGCCCTCGGGATCCATAACGAGCCGGGTCTTGTGAACGTAGATGTCCATGGTGTTACTGTTGGCAAACTTGTCGCCAAAGACGAAGTTCACTTGATAAGTATATTTGCTTGGATGGGCGTTGTCGGCCACCGAAGCCGAGAAGTTGTCATAGAACTTGATGCCGTCACCATTGAAGGTTACGCCATTAGCATTGTATGTGAACGTAACATTGAAGGAAGGATTTGGAGCATTTGCGCTTGCTGTTCCATTGCTGTTGTAGCCATACTTGAAGAAGTCCTGGTTCTGCATTGTCACTTTCATTGTTCCTTTTTTAGTACTTTGATTCAGGTTGGTCACGGTGCCCACGGCAATGGGATCACAGTGGTTGCCTGTGGCATCGGTATAGGCACGTGTGAAGGTGAGAGTACCTTGCTGTAGCTCCTCACCAGTGATGTTTGATACCACAGTGCCCATAGTAACGAGGTTAGAGTAGTTGTTCTTCTCATCTTGTGGGTCGAAGCGGCTGTAGTAGTCGGCTTTAAGCTTGAGGTTCAGGTCCTCGCTAACATCGATGCCGGGGATATACACGCTCTCCTTGTTCGACATCTGCAAGCTCAGGAAGTTGCCTGCATCACGTCCACGCACTACATAAGTGATTGTCTGACCTTCGTTGGGCAACTGTGCCACACGGTCGGTGTAGGTGAGGCCAGCTTGAGTGTTGGCAGTGATGGTCACATCATTTCCGTTGCTGTCCTTCACTGGAGTATAGGTCTCAACGCCGTCGATGTTGGTCACGCGGTAGAGATTGTAAACACCATCTTCACCAGGCAAGAAGTTGAGGAGGTTAGAGTTCCAGGTGAGAGTCACATCATAGGCATCTTGACCTTCAACTTTCACAGCCTTATCCTCGGTAATCTCATCAAGTTTGATTACAAAGAGTCCCATCTTTGGAGCATGGTCGGGGTTGTAATAAAGGAATTTCTGTGCCTTATAGGGGTCACGTTTGCTCACAGTAGAATTGCCATTGTGAGCCAGCATGCGGTAGTCAGGAATGAAGAACATCATGTCACGCACATCCTGGCAGTCATCACTGGTTGATGTCTTGCCATACATGTTGAACTCATGACCAGTGCTCTCGGCAGATAACACGTCGATACAGTCATGAACAACATTGAAACTCTGCATGTTCACTGCCAAAAGTTTGTAAATATCGTTGAGCGAAGATCCACCACTTGCCATTGAGGGGCTGAACTGCTCAAACATGTGACCAAACAGATACTCCATGCTTTGGTCGAAGTACTTGGAGCGGTCATAGGTGTAAGTCTGATTTAGGTTGGAAGATGTGGTGGTGCCAGCTAAGAAGAAGGGCTGGCCCTCAGTATATTGCGTGCTACTACGAGGTGGTGTGGACGCATTGACAGCATTTGTGTTGTAGTCATTGTCAAACCAGCGCAACTGACCCTTGCCAAGCAAGAAGAAACGGTTGAGCTTGTCGCAGTCAATCTTAAACAGGGTGCCAGCATTCTCCGTTCCCTCACCCATGCGCTTTGCCTCTGTAACCACACGAACTGACTTAATAGTGGCATCTACAACATTGCGCAATGAATTATAATCGGTAATATTGTAGTTGTCAAAGGTGTTATTTGTAAATGTTGCCAGTCCTGATTGTTGGAGAGTAGTTGGTGTTACGCCATCTTTAACTTCAACAAGCAACAAGGTGTTACCCTCCTCATTGGGAACATAAGTGTCGTAGGCGAGGTAGATGTCGTTGAATTTGTTGTAGACGTAGGTGGCCTCAACACTGGTGATATGCATGTCAGAAGTGCTACTATTAGGAGTTATTGACACATAGTTGGTGGGTAGAGTAAACTCCATCGTTGTTGCGCTGGTAAGGAAGTCGCTCAGCGATGGTGTGGTGCTGGCGGTTATTGTGGTGTAAGTGCTGCCGTCTAACGCAAGGTAGGAAATAGACTTGATGTTAGATGTACCATAGGTGGCCGATTCAAAGGTGAGCTTGAAATTGGTCATTATGTAACCTTCTTGAGTGAAAAACCACTGTGTGGAGGAATTATTGGCTCTGTAATAAGTGCTTGTGTTCGTACCCATGCTTGACATGTACCCAATACCGAAAGCGCCCTGGTTGGCGCGGTTTCCTGAGTAAGCACTACTATAACCTACACCATAGTTGATACCCGGAGTGAATCTCACCGTCTCGGAATCACTATAAAAGTCGGGGAACGTGGCACTTGTAGGTACCTCTGTCACTGCTTCGGCTTCATATTCCACATCAATCTGGGTTATGTAGCACAGACTTGTCATGACCCTAAAGACTTTTGATGCTCGTCCGCTGTAAAAATTAGCTGCTGTACCACCGGTGTAACCAGAACGGAACGCTAAGGTTACTTTGGTGATTTTCCTCCCAGGAGCGGCAGTAATAACTAATGTGTCATTTTTATTTACACTGTAGTAAGCGTTGTAATTCTGTGAAGTGCCTTCAGTATAGCACATGTTTGTTGCTTTCACAGTGATGCCAGACTTTTTAATACTATTGAAGCGAGCGCGGTCGGCTTGATTGTTGGCGCGGAAGGTCACGCTGCCTTTGCCCTCAGAAGTTTTTATTGTTCCAGGTATGTTCCATCCGTATGAATCATTGTATCGGAAGTACTCAAAAGTATTATTACTCATGCCTAGTGCTCCTATCGCCGGATATGCCACTGGATAGTTGCCGGTGGCAACTCCATTGGCCCAGGTGCCTTCGTTGACTCCTACAGCGGAGTATCCTCGGGTGTAGTTGCCGGGGATGTTGCGGTTAGTGTAGATTTCTCGCAGCATGGCGATAATCTGGTCGGGGTCGGTAGCAATCTCTCCGAGGTTGCTGGTCTGCTGTTGTGCAGAGGGTGCGTTGAAAGGCCACTGGTAAGTTATGCCCTCAAAGAACGCACGGTTCTTCACCGCCGTGGGCTGCGCCCAGGAAGTCACTGCCAGCACGCATAAAATTAATAAACCGAATAATCTCTTCATTTTAGTTGTGTTTAATTTAGTATTCTGTAATATATGGTTAAGAAAATGAGCTAAATACCCATTTTATGAAAAATCATGCAAAGTTACGAAAAAGTTTTTAGTTGTTGGTTATCAGTTGTCGGTTTTTTGCCATTACGCAGTAAAAGTCATACAAGAAAAGCAGCATCTGCCGGTTGATGGGTAGATGCTGCTTTGATAGGTTGAGCAAATATGTTAGCTTATTTGATCATCTTGCTTGCGGTGATGGTTCCGTCGCTGTAGCGTGTCACCACAATGTTCATACCCTGCCAAGGAATGCGGCTGCGCACACCGGCAACGTTGACATACTCAATGCTAACCACCTGAGCCTCGGTGCCAACGCGGGTGATGGCTGTTGGTAGCGGACTATCGGCCTTCAGGTCGAGAGGCTGAGTACGAATAACATCCGAGGCCGTCTGGTTGGGCTTTAGCGATGGCACTGCCTTAGATGAATTTATTGGAGTGCCATAACTCTTGCCAGTGCGCTGCACAATGATGTGGAACTCATACTGGTTGTCGCCAGTCTCAGGTGCATCATAAGCAGCATCAAGAGCTGTCAACTGATTGTCAAACTCATTCAAATCCCAACGACCGATGCATGCAGCACCACTGAATGGAGTGTTGTTGGGGATTACCATAATCTGGTTTGGCTTGTCCCACATAGCATAGGTGATGATGGCATACTCCTGAATCTTAGGATTCAAGAAATAGTAATAGGTAGTGGTGCCGTCTTTGGTAACAGCAGGACCTGTATCGCCAGCTTTGAGCGTAAGGTTGCCTTCGAGGAAGTTGACAGTGCAGTAGGTGTTTGGCACATAGCTTGCATCGCCA
The DNA here is from genome assembly GCA_947167995.1 of uncultured Prevotellaceae bacterium. GTDB lineage: Bacteria > Bacteroidota > Bacteroidia > Bacteroidales > Muribaculaceae > Sodaliphilus. The sequence continues at coordinate 1,771 of CAMVKS010000049.1, read as the reverse complement.
TCGGCCTCTGGCGCAGTGGTGAGGGTGATGGTATAGTTCACGTCATCGCTATAAACACCGGTGATAGTCTTCTCTTTGATGTATTTGTTCACTAAAGCAGAAGCCATACTGTTGCCATTAGCACCGAAGCCCGAGAAGTCGAGTTCTACCCAGTTGCTCTGGTCCCAACCACCTTCTCGCTTGCAGTGATTGTCGTTCATCAAGTAGTCAACCTGATCAGTATTTGGAGTGGTCTTCACGATAGAGATGTCGCCAAGGTCTTTGCACCACAGGCTTGAGCCTTGAGCATAGACGCCCTGCAGACGGTCGCTCACGGTATAGGTCTTGTCCTTCTCGCCATTCTCCTCAATCCAGTGCAGAGGAGTATCGATAACCTTGTAGTAGCCAGTATTGTTAGCAACAATCCAGCCAAGATAGTTCCAGCCCTCGAGCTGAGTCACAGTCTCGCCCTCATTAACCACGTCGAGAGTGGCAATTTGGGTGGTGCTTGCACCTGCGCTCTCGGTGGTAGTGGTGCTGCCATCAACTGTGGCTTTGTACATGAAGTTGGCGTCGGCCTCATTAGGATTGATAGCCTTAATCTTGTTGTAAAGATCACCCTGAAGCGCTACTAACTGATTCTGTGGAACCTCTACAGCACTTGCGGCATCAGCACCACCAGCAGGGTCAAAGGTAAGAGTGGTGGGGTATTTCTCAATCTTCAACTGATTGCTGGCAAGGTTGCCCTTGTTCTGGCTTGCGGTAGTTCCCACATAAATGCGGTAGATGCCGGCAGGAATCTTATAAGAATTGTTTTCGTACTGACTGCCATACCACAGATAAATAGCATTATTGCTGGTGATGTTCTCGTCAACGAGGAAATCAGGCTCACCAGGAACACCGCGCAGGTTTTGGTTGTTGATGTTACTCCAGTTATCGTTGAGGTCAATCTTCCAAGTCACGCTGAAGCGACCATAAGCCTCACCAGTGTTGTCACCATAGTTGCCGGTGCCCTTGAAGTAAACGTCTATATAATATTCGTCGGTCTCATCGTTGTAGTTGAAGCGCGGGCCATAGGTGTGCCAGGTCTCATTGCCGTTGGCTGTACCCAAGAGCCACAGCGGCGCCTTAGTGTTATCGTAGAAGTAGGCGGTGATAGTCACATCGGCATCGGGCATGGTGAAGTTGTAGTTGCCAAGCTGGTCGGCAGCGATTGTGGTCTCAGTGTTAGTAACATTGTCTTTTACAGTGACATACGACAGTTCATAGTATCCATTTTCTGGATGTTCAATATCAACAAGATTAGGCGTTACCTTAAATACTACATTTTCACCTTCGTAAGACATTACGTTATCATTCTGGACTAAATATCCATCGGTGAGGAAAATATTGCCACATCGATTACTTGGCTTTATCTCCATGGTGATATTGTGATATTGCACCTTCTCAAATTCAGCATAGATACGAACATCTGAGGCTGGCATTGAGAAAGCATAATTTTGTCCCAATGTGGTGGTTGTCACTGTTGGGGTTATTACACTATTGTCGCTCAAATTAGTGATTGTAACATTCTTGACCTTGTAACCTTCGGCTGGTGCCACAATGAAGGTGACATTGTCCATCATCTGAGAGTAGTTGTGATCTCCGTCGATTACAACACCATCACGGAGTGTTATTGTGCCATGTCCATCTGTTTCCGTAATGATGTCATATTTTTGGGCAGGCTTGTATAAAAATACTCGCTGTAATGCAAGATTTGTATTTTGAGTAGAATTAGATGTAATATTCCTAA
>CAMVKS010000048.1 GCA_947167995.1 uncultured Prevotellaceae bacterium | reverse complement strand
AGAACTTTGTTCTTAACGAAACCGCTCTCGAAAGTGGCTTTTACGAGAGAGATGGCAACATCGTGAGGACCAACACCCTTGCGGGGCTTGCCTTCCAACCAAACGAGAACTACCTCGGGAGCGTTGATGTCCCAAGTGTTCTTGAGGAGCTGCTTAACGAGCTCGCCACCACCTTCACCAACACCCATGTTACCGAGTGAGCCATAGCGAGTGTGGCTATCGCTACCCAGAATCATGTTGCCGCACTTAACCATTGCCTCGCGGGCATACTGGTGGATAACGGCTTGGTTGGCGGGAACGTAGATACCACCATACTTCTTGGCGGCCGAGAGACCGAATACATGGTCGTCTTCGTTGATTGTACCACCAACGGCGCAAAGCGAGTTGTGGCAGTTGGTCATTGCATAGGGCAATGGGAACTTGTCGAGACCGCTGGCGCGAGCAGTTTGGATAATGCCCACGTAGGTGATGTCGTGCGACATCATAGCGTCGAAGCGGATTCTCATCTTCTTACCCTTGCTGCCATCCACGTCGTGAGAGCGCAGAATGCCGTAGGTAATAGTGTTTTCGCGTGCCTCGTCGGCCGAGGGCATGCCAGTTGCATCGGTGCGGATTTCGGCACCGTCAATCAAGTAAACTCCATGTTTGATTAATTCTACCATAGTGAATTTAGAAATTTAATTAGTTATAACTATTAAAAAATGAATTAATTATTGTCTTGTTTTGTTAGAGTCGAGAGGAATAATGTGAGCGAGAGCATGTCGGCTGCCCCGCCGGGTGAAATGTTTCTGGCAATGAAACTTTGGTTCATTTGCTCCAGACCTTCGATTGAGAAATTCTCGAGCAGATGAGCTGCTTCTTGTTTCACTTGCTGAGCCATTTCAAAACCAGCGCGGTGAATGACATTGGTGTCGTCGAGGCTACACATTATTAATAAGAGTGTTTTGTGCTTGATGTGCTCATCGTTGCAGTTGTCGCAATAGTATTTTAGCCACTTGTTGACCATTTCGCTATATCCTGTGCGTGCTATGTCGAGAGCTCCAGCCACATTGTGCTGAGCTTTGACACTGTTGCCATGAGAATTGTCGCTTCCGGGCATTTGGCTAGCAATGCTGGTAACAATCTTGGACCATTGGTCAAGAAAGTTGCTGCTACAACCTGTTGCTAAAATGTTACATGCGGCAACCACTGCCAGCCCCATTGAGAATAGTGCTCCGCGATGAGTGTTTATTCCATCAGTTGCGGCAAGCATCTTCTTCTCGGCATCGATGCCCATGTTTTGCAGTTGTGATGCCCCTGGTAGACATTCGCAATAACTCATCACTGCAAGTTGAGCAAAATATGGCCTTAAAGCTTTAATGCTCTTGAGCATAATTGCGTAGTCCATATCGCTGTGTGAGCCGTTATCGTGAGTGTCTACAAGCCCTGGCTTGGGGGTTAAGTCAAGTTCCTGCTTCAAGGCATCGTTAGCGAGCCATGCCACAAGATAAGGCACAGTAGTGGCTGGAACAAGCTTCATGGCTTGATTCAAACAGCCTTCATCGAGCAGACGTCTCACTGCCGAAGCACTGATGTGGGTGCCATCTCGCTCAAGACGAGGCAATTCCACTACCTCGATGCCGCGTTGTGGAAGCATTGTCTTCATCGCTTGGTTGTAATCGCGTGTGAGCTCATCTCCAGGCTCACTGCCCACAAAGCGCACTTTAGCGCCTAAAGCTGGAGCAATGTGCTTGGCTGTGATATCAAGGTCAAGCTCAATCTGCGCCAATGCAGCATCGCTCGCCTGCTTGATGAAGTAGGATGGGAATGTTACAGCCGAAATGATGTAGCTGCTGCCGCGACACACTGTCACATTCTTGAGGTGAGCGCAGCCAGCCGTTACCATAGCTTGTCGCTCGTCGCTCGAGAACAGCGATTTGTCCTCGGCAACAACAATGACGTAAAGGTTGTCGACTTGTGCTGCAGCTTGTTCCACAAGATATTGGTGCCCAAGAGTGAAAGGATTGGCATTCATAACAATGATGCCGTTTTTGCCTTCACGCTTGAGGCCATTGAGGTAGCTCACATAGCTTGAGAGTCCATCAAGACCATTCTCAAGCAGTATAGCCTTGCTGCTCTCACCCAGGGTTTTGAAGCCCAAGCTCTCGAAAATATCGATATTGCCAGGCTTAGTGAAAACTTTCACGCTATTGTGCCCTTGAGCGTTCATCTGCGACATCAAGTGGGAAATCAGTTGCTGACTCATTCCTGTTCCACGCAGCGAATCATCCACTGCGATGCACTTGATGATGTCGTCCTTGAAGCCGCCTCCAGCGAGCATTGCATAGCTCTCGCGGTCAACGACAGCGGCATAGTAGTCCATGTTGTCAAGACGCAAGTCACTCTTGGCGAGGAAATTCTCGACAATCGAGCGGTTGCGCTTGACCGACAAGGGCATTTCCACTATGTCATAGTTGTTGAACATAGGCGTCAATCATCTCTTGGATTTTAGCGTTAAGCTCTTGTGGAGTGTGAGTGCGGTTGCGCATGCAGTAGCGCGACTCGTTGTCACAAATCAAGCAGCGACGTGGGCTAAAACCCACCATCTCGCGTTTCATTGGAAAGCCATCGTCATCAAGCACATCGATATCAAAAAGACGTCCCAACGGATGGCTGTCTTCAATGCCGCAAGCAATCATCTTGGCATCGTGTTGCGACTTACTGGTCACAACATAAGCCTCATAGCCAGTTTCAAGGTCACGGGTAACAATATCAACGATACCACCCTCAAGACTGTTGACAATGGCATTAACTGCTGCTTGTGAGACAATTAAAGAGGAAAGATTACGCTTGATGTTTCCTGGCATTATCACCGTGAGGCACACAAGAGTTAGGTTGGGGTGTTTTTCCCTCAACTTTTGTTGCATTTCAACTCTGCGGTCACGGCTTGCCAGCAACTTGTCAAGCGTAATCTCCATTATTAATATTTAGGCTTCAAGAATTTAGTCCTTAATGTTCTTGATAACATCCATAACCGAGCCATCGCGGTTCATCACGATGCCCACAACCTTGTCGCCGAATGGCAGAGGTGCGGCTTCGCCAATGATGCTCTTGGCCTTGTCGCGCAATGCTGTGATTTCGACAATCTCGATACCAGCCTCTTGCAGACGCTTCTTGAGCTCGGGACGACGAGGATTGACTGCGATACCAAACTCAGTAACCACAACATCAACAGTAGAACCTGGAGTGATGAGAGTGGTAACCTCGTCAACAACGCAAGGAATGCGACCACGAAGCAATGGGCAAACGATAACTGAGAGGGCTGAGTCGGCAGCAGTGTCGGGGTGACCACCAATGGCACCGCGGATGATACCGTCGCTACCAACGAGCACGTTAACGTTGAAGTTCACGTCAACCTCAAGAGCCGAAAGGATAACAACATCAAGGAAGTGAGTTGCAGATCCTGGCTCTAACAAGGCAGCATATTCGTTGGCCGATACACTCTTGTGCATTGGATCGTTCATCAGTGACTCGGCAGCAACCTTGTCAAATGATTGAACGTCAATCAGGCGGTCGATGAGGCCTTCCTGATGCAGTTTCACCATGTGGCTGGTGATGCCACCAAGTGCGAAGCGAGCCTTGATGCCTTTGTCAATCATTGCCTGACGCAGATATTTGGTTACGGCGAGTGAAGCACCACCGGAGCCGGTCTGCAATGAGAATCCATTCTCAAAGTATCCACTGTTGATAACCACCTTAGCAGCCTTCTTGGCGAGGAGGATGTCGCGTGGGTTCTTGGTGTCGCGAATGGCGCCCGAAGAAATCTTGCTTGAGTCACCTACCGAGTCAACAACAACTACGTAGTCAACATCGGCCTCGCTGATAGCATTGAGTTGGTTAGGATAGTCAACCAGGTCATCAGTCAGGATGACAGTCTTGTCGGCATACTTAGCGTCGGGAAGTGCGTATCCCAATGAACCGCAGATGCTCTTAGCATTCTCGCTCATTGAGAAACCTGCAGCGTTACCAAGAGGGTCGCAAGAAGAAGCTCCAAGGAATGCCACGTCGATGTGGAGCTCGCCAGTAGCGATGGCATAACCGCGAGAGCCGTGTGAACGGAACACAACAGGCTCGTCCATTAAGCCATGTGATACCTCGGTAGCGAGGTCGCCACGAAGACCAGAAGTCGAAATCTTGGTGATAACGCCGTTCTTGATGTGCTCAATAAGAGGTTTGTGAACGTCGATAAGACTTGAAGATGCAAGGTGCAGGTTCTTGAAACCCATCTCGGCGAGTTTGTCAACCACCATGTTGATTACCTTGTCACCTCCGCGGAAGTGGTGGTGGAACGAGATTGTCATACCGTCCTTGAGTCCGCTTTTCTTAATAGCTTCTTCAAGGGTTACCACTTTACCTGATTTTCTTTGCAAGTCGTGGCGTGGGGTGCTGTTTTTTACGAGATCGTCTTTGAAGACGTCCTTACCCATTTTCTTCGCAGCTGCTGCGATGAGATCTGCTCTGTCTTTTATGCTGTTCATTGTATGTCCTCCTTTGTTAAAATGCCTGAAGCGATAGCCAGGTCGATTGTACGTTGTGCTCTTAAAACTACTGGACGGTCAACCATCTTACCGTTAACGGCGATAACGCCCGATCCCTTCTTCTCGGCCTCCTTGATGGCGGCGAGGATGGTGAGAGACTTCTGAATGTCTTTCTCCTTTGGAGCAAATACTTCGTTTACAACCTCAATCTGTCGTGGATTGATGATAGATTTGCCGTCGAAACCAAGTTTCTTGATAGCTTCAACCTCGTTGCGGAATGTCTCCATGTCGTTGAGGTTAGAGTAAACAGTGTCGAGAGCGTCGATACCAGCTGCACGAGCAGCAACAACGATGGTCTCACGAGCGAGAAGCAGCTCACTTCCTTCGGGAGTGCGCTGGGTCTTCAGGTTGGCGCTGTAGTCCTCGGCACCGAGTGCGATACCCATCATGCGCTTAGAAGCGGTGGCGATGGCATAGGCGTTGACAACGCCAAGAGCGCTCTCGATAGCGGCCATAATCTGGGTGCGTCCGAGGCAACCAATCTCTTTCTCTACTTTCTCTATCTCGCGTTCTACTTCGATAACCTCTTCGGCGGTCTCGGTCTTGGGCATACGAATCACATCAACGCCAGCCTTTACTACGGCCTCGATGTCCTTCTTGCCATAAGGAGTGTTTAATGGGTTAATGCGAACAACCATCTCGGTGTCGCCATAGTCGATAGTCTTGAGTGCGTTGTATACGAGCAGACGAGCAGTGTCTTTTTCAGCCATTGTAACACTGTCTTCAAGGTCGAGCATGATAGAATCGGGACCATAGATATAGGCATCTGCCATCATTCCAGGATTGTTACCTGGAACAAACATCATTGTTCTTCTTAATCTTTCCATTGTTTTTTGATTTTACAAGATTGTTTAGACGAAATGATTAAGCCCACACATCAACGCCAGTCGAGCGCACAGCTGCAGCGGTAACGCGAGCCTTGATAGTGCAGTCGAGAGCACCTTTGTCGGTAGCTTTCACATTTGCTTTTTCAATTCCCAATTCTTTGAGGGTGTTAATAATCACGTTCTTGATTTGCTCGCCAAATTGATAGGCTACCGTGCTGTCGAGCTCAATGTGTAGTCCGTCAACGTCAGATGGCGCAATTTGGATAAGAATGTCGCCCGACTCAAGAGTGCCGGCCATTGCATTTTTTAGTTCCATCAGGTTCGTTTTTGGTTTTAATGTTGTTTATAAAAAAAGTGTTTTAAGAATTATTATTTCTTCGTTATTAAAAAGCAAGCAAATGTAATTGATTTTTCTCACATGGCAAAAGAATTTCACACAAAAAACTGCTGAAACACATTTATTTAAAACAATTTCACGATTAAAAAAATCGTTGCCAAAAAACGATTTTTTATGGTTTCGCCATCTGAGGTTTTACTTTGTCGTGATTGGCGCAAAAATGCTTGATTTGTTAACTGTTTACTCTTGAATAATTATAAAATGAAAGAAAGAAAGTGGACAAAATTTTTACAAGAAAAATTTGTCCACTTTTAAGAGTTCAACAGGTGCCGTGTCTATGGCTCACGTCCCTCGATGATGGCCTCGGTGTCGCGGGCAATCATGTACTCCTCATCGGTCATAACCACAACAACCTTGACCTTGCTGTCGGGGGTGCTGATTTCGCCCTCTTTGCCACGCCACAACTTCTCGTTGAGCTGCTCGTCGATTTTCACACCCAGGAATTCGAGGCTTCGACAGATGTTGCGTCGGGTTGGAGTCTGGTTCTCTCCCACTCCACCGGTGAATGCGATGATGTCCACACCGCCCAACTCGGCAGCATAGGCTCCGATGTATTTCAAGATGCGCAACTCATACATGTCCATAGCCAGCTGTGCGATGGGGTTGCCTTTGTCGATCTCGTCGCAGATCTCACGCATGTCGCTCGAGATGCCTGTGATACCGAGCACACCACTTTCCTTATTGATGATGCGCATCAAGTCCTTGGAAGTGAGGTTGTACTTCTCCATCAGGAAAACGAGAGCACCTGGGTCAACATCGCCACAGCGAGTGCCCATCATCAAGCCCTCGGTTGGAGTGAGGCCCATTGATGTGTCGATGCTCTTACCGTTCTTGATAGCCGATATGCTGGCTCCATTGCCAATGTGACAGCAGATGATTTTCTTGTCTTGCCAGTCGGTACCCAGCATTTCGCACACGCGTCGCGACACGAAGCGATGGCTGGTTCCGTGGAAGCCATAGCGGCGCACGTGGTCCTGCTCGTAGAACTTCATGGGCAGCGGGTAGAGGTAGGCATGCTTGGGCATGGTCTGGTGGAATGCTGTGTCAAACACGGCCACCTGAGGCACATTGGGCAGCACCTTGGTGATAGCGTCGATACCTGCCATGTTCACTGGGTTGTGAAGTGGAGCGATGCTGTAGCACTCCTTGATCATGTCTTTTACCTCCTGGGTGATGAGCATGCTTTTGTTGAACTTCTCGCCTCCATGCACCACGCGGTGCCCCACAGCGTCAATCTCGTCAAAGCCCTTGATGCAGCCATACTCGGGGTTTACAAGCGCGTCGAGGATAGCCTTGATGGCACCGTCATGATTGATGAGCCCCAAATCAACGTTTTTCTTGCCGTCGGCGAGCTTCATTTTGATGAATGCGTCGGGCAGACCAATTTTTTCCACACCACCCTCGGCAAGAATTGTGTTGCTTTTAACCTCAATGAGTTTGTACTTGGCAGAGCTACTGCCGCAGTTGAGCACTAAAATGTTCATAGTAATTTATATTTTTTAGTTTTTTATTATCAGTTTGTAAGATTTGCTTATTCCCTCTCAACAATCAACCTTTCTTGCTGATAGCCTGGTTGCAGGTGAGGAGGATGGTCTTGTAGACGTCGTCGGGCGAGCAGCCACGTGAGAGGTCATTGACAGGTGCACCAAGTCCCTGAAGCACTGGACCCACAGCGGTGGCGCCAGCGAGGCGCTGAACGAGTTTATAGGCTATGTTACCAACCTCGAGGTTGGGGAACACAAGTACATTGGCCTTTCCAGCGATGTCGCTGCCAGGAGCCTTAGAGGCACCCACACTGGGCACTATGGCTGCATCGGCTTGAAGCTCACCGTCAATCTTCATGTGGGGGTTCATCTCGCGAGCCAGCCTGAGAGCCTCGGTCACTTTGTCAACTTTTTCATGGCTTGCGCTGCCCTTGGTCGAGAAGCTGAGCATTGCCACCTTGGGGTCGATGCCTGCGATGTCGCGTGCGGTCTTTTCGGTAAGGACTGCAGTCTGTGCGAGCTGGCTTGCATCGGGGTCAGGTATTACGGCGCAGTCGGCAAATACCATTGTTCCATTCTCTCCGTAGGGGCTACCCTCGGGCAACAACATGATGAAAGCGCCCGAAACAGCACTCACACCAGGAGCAGTCTTGAGCACCTGGAATGCTGCTCGCAGCACGTTGCCGGTAGTGTTCTCTGCACCAGCCACCTGAGCGTCGGCATCGCCGTTCTTGATAAGAAGGCACCCTAAATATAGTGGGTCGGCGGCTGTGACACGTGCCTGCTCGATTGTCATACCTTTTTTCTTGCGAAGCTCCTGAAGCAGCTGAGCATAGGGCTCAAGCTCTTCGTCACATGCTGGATTGATGAATGTTGCTTTCTCGATGTTATTGAAACCCAGCTCATTGGCTTTGGTGACAATCTCGTTCTTGTCGCCAATGAGGATAACTTTAGCAGCTCCTCGCTCTATCACGAGATTGGCGGCTTGAAGTGTGCGTGGTTCAAAACTCTCGGGCAGTACTAAGCGTTGCGGAGTGGCAACAGCTTTTTTCTCAAGGTCGATAAACAGTTGTTCCATTGTTTTGTGTTAATGTTTTCAAGTAGTTTTCTAATCTTGTGCAAAGGTACGGCATTAAGTGATAACAACAAAATAAAAAAGAAATATTTTATTCTTCTTGAAGATTTTATTTATGTAGCAAAGAAAAGAGTGACTACATCAGAATTTTATGTGAATTCGATAAGGAAATTGTTTGTTTTTTTGCTAAAAATAAATAAATTTGCACAAAATATTAAAGTAATATCAATCAAATAACAATTAAGCGCGTATGAAAAAAATTACTCTTTTACTTGTGAGTGCCGCAATTATGACCTTGAGCACTAACGCCCAAGAGTTGCAAGCAGCATTCGGTGCAAGCGAGGCTATGGTGCCCTACTACGAGCAGGGCTGGGACAGCCAGGATGAATTCAACACCTGGACCTATACTAACAGCAGTTCATCAACATGGAAGTTGGGCAATCGTAGTAATGCATTTTCAGCCATCGACCCAAGCAGCACCTCGTCGATGGTTCTCGACTATGCCAATGGTCAGCACGAAGTGGCCACGTCGCCAGCTATCGAGATTCGCCAAGGCAGCCAGCTTGAGTTCTACTGCTATGCCAGCGGCATATATTTAGTGTATGGCGCCTGGAAACTCTATGCTATCGTCGACGGCACTTCCACCCTACTCATCGACCAGTTCCTGTGGGCTCAAGATAATGCCTACGATGGTCCCAGTTGGGAAAAGTTCACCGTTGACCTATCAAGCTATGAAGGCAAGAGCGTTCAGTTCTCTTTTGTATATCAAGGCGACTATGGCGAAGACGAAGCCATCGACGGCTTCAAAATCAAGCAGGCTGCCACTGGCGATGATGCAACCATCAACATCAAGGAAGGCGAGAGCGTTCACTTCATGGATGCCAGCACAGGCACCATCACTTCGTGGAACTGGACGTTCGAAGGAGGCACCCCAGCCGTTAGTAGCGAGCAGAACCCGGTGGTCACCTATAACAAGGCTGGTTCTTATGCCGTGACTCTCACCGTGGGCGACGGCAACACCACTGCTACTGCCACCCGCGAAGCTTATGTCAATGTTGAAGGCGAGGCGCCTGTGGCCAATATCGGCCTTCCTGATGGTGCTTATCAGTCTCCATGGGTAATGATGTTTGTTCCTGTGAATGTTCCTCTCACTTTCAAGGACACCTCCACTGGCAATCCATACCAATGGGCATGGACAATAGATGGCGCCGAACCTGCCACCAGCAACGAGCAGAACCCCACTGTCACCTATGTTCAAGAAGGGACCTACGGCATCAGGCTTGAGGTCGCCAACGACATGGGCAGCAATGTGTTCGAGACAGTAAGTACCGCAATTCAGGCTGGCGGCGAACAAGAAATCTGGAACATTGCCCCCGAAGAGACATTAGACCTGTCGATGATTGAGATGGGATGGTATGGCAACTATGCTGGCACCAACTGGTTAGGGATGGGCGAGTTTGCCGAGCACTTCGACGCTCCCCTCACCGATGCCACCATCAGCCAGGTGAACATCTACTTTGGTAAAACCACTGCCGCATCGACCGACGCCGACATCTGGGTCAAGATTGCAGCTGCCGATGCCAATGGCATGCCTGGTGAAATCCTGGGCGAGACGTGCCTCAAGGCAAGCCAACTTGCCTACGACCCAAGCGTTGTAAACGCCACAGAGTTCGTTTTCAGTTCTCCAATTCAAATAAAGGCAGGCACCGAGTTCTTTGCTATGGTGGGTCCATTCCCCAACAACAACGGCGACGACATCGCAATACTACTGGTGCGCCGTTCGGCTGGTGAGAAATGCACTGCCTACCATTTTGTCTATGATGAGGACGAGAACTACAACTATCTCGAGACTGGAACTTGGTACGAGAACGTTGACGACCCCATCTCGATGGCTATCGCACCATTGTTGAAATATGCTCAGCCAACGGGCATAGGCACAGTGGCCGGCGAAAAACAAGCCATTTCTCACACCTATTACAACATTGCCGGTGTGGCGAGCGACAAACCTTTCAACGGCATCAACATTGTTGTGACACGTTACACCGACGGTTCTCAAACCACAACCAAGATAATGCGATAAGTACTAAAATTTTTAGCGCAAAAAAGTGGCTATATACCTGTTATCGATGTATATAGCCACTTTATTATTAAAATTATAACAAACTATTTGACTTTCTTCTTGGGAATGCGCCTCGCCGAGCTAATAGCCATAGTTGGGCAAACAATACGACACAAATGACACCCCACGCACTTGCCACCCAATATCTGTGGCTTGCGATCTTCACCGAAAGATATTGCCTGATGGCCGGCATCCATGCATGACACATAGCAGCGACCGCAACCTATACACTTCTCACGGTCAATGATAGGATATACTATTGTGTCGCGGTCAAGTTCGGATGGGCGCACAAACGATGGCAGCTGTTCGCCAACAATGTCGGCGAGATTGTTGATACCACGACTTAACATATAATGCTGAAGACCAAGTTTTAAATCATCTATGATGCGGTAGCCATACTGCATTACGGCAGTGCAAATCTGAACATTGGTGCAACCTAATTGGATAAACTCCAAAGCATCACGCCAAGTTTCAATGCCACCTATTCCGCTAAGCTCGATTTTCTTCATTATAGGATTTTTTGCCATCTCAAGGATGAACCGTTGAGCAATGGGCTTCACTGCCCGTCCCGATAGACCAGAAACAGTTTTCTTTCCCGAGACAGCAGCCTGGTCATCCATCGTTACACTTTTAATCGTGTTGATAGCACTGATTGCATCGGCTCCCGCAAAATAAGCTCCCATTGCAGGGCTGCTCATGTGCGTGATATTAGGTGTCATCTTTGGTATCACAGGAATAGACACAGAACGTTTCACATAGGCTGTATAAAACGTTACCAACTCGGGATTTTGCCCAACATCGCTACCCATACCAGCAATGCGCATCTGTGGACATGAGAAGTTGAGCTCAATAGCGTCAACACCAGCAGTCTCGGCCATCTTGGCAAGTTCTATCCACTGCTCTTCGGTAGAACCCATAATCGAAGCAACAACTATTTTACTTGGATAGTTCTTCTTCAACCGGCTCAAAATCTCGAAATCAACCTTGGCAGGATTTTCACTCAGCTGCTCCATGTTGCGAAATGCACTGAAATCGCCACAATGGCCTTCGCGATGAATAGCATCGAAACGAGGCGATACCTCGTTGATGTCGTCGAGACATATTGTCTTGTAGAAAACACCAGCCCAGCCCGCCTCAAAAGCTCGAGCCACCATGTCATAACCAGTGCATATCGATGACGAGGCCAAGAAAAAAGGATTCTCGCACGTAATGCCGCAAAAGTCTATCTGCAAGCTTGGCAACTCTTGAGTTAGAGCCTTAGCCTCCAGCTGTTGTGCTATCTGGGTAATCCTAATGGGACGATCGTAGTGCAAACAAGCCTTTTCGGCACGCTCCAGGTCGTCATTATTGCAGTCTGCAATCCACCGCCCAGCGACCTGGGCATTATCAAATCGCACAGCCCTCAAAGCTCGCGCTACGTCTCCTTTGCCACAAGCCTTGCTGCAAGGAGCATCATGGCACAACAGGCAGCGTGCCACCTCTTCTTGAATGTTAATCATAATATATTAGTGATTAGTGATTAATGATTAGTGATTAGTGGAGAGTGAGAGTGGAGAGTGAGAGTGGAGAGTGAGAGATTGTCCTTAATTGTCGTAAAAAACTGATTACTGAAAACTGATTACTGATTAGGTACCGAGGCTATAATGTGCTCTATAAACTCGCGCACGGCACCGTCACCGCCATTCTTCAAACTAACGAAATGGGCAATCTCTTTCACCTGGCCGCAAGCGTCGGCTGGACACCCCACCAAGCCACACTCACGCATGCACACGATGTCGAGCACGTCGTCGCCTATATAGGCCACATTCTCTCGTGAGCACTCATATTTTTCCATGAGCGACTTTAATGTGTCGAGCTTATCGTGCCTACCCTGGTAAAGTTCTGTGATATGGAGTTCGCGAGCACGATTCTCTACAATCTTTGATGTTCTACCAGTAATAATCGCAGGCACTATGCCATGAGCCGGCAGCATCTCATTGATGCCATAACCATCCTTGATATCAAACGCCTTGAACACCTCACCGTCGGGGCCCATATTTATCTTGCCGTCGGTGAGAGTGCCGTCAACGTCCATTACTAACAATTTAATCTTGCTGCTCATAGTGTTTTACTAATCACCACACTCTTTCTTGATTCGGTTGATAATATCTTTATAAGTGCCTAAATGCCCAAACAGCGAAGACGTGCCAAGCACAAAACCGTCAACACCCTGCTTGCCCCAGCGCTTCATGCGCTCGATGGTGCAGGCTCCGTCCATGATGATCTCGAGACCATATTTCTCCTTCAGCTCAATGAGCTGCCCAATCTTTTCCTCCACATAGGGCAGATAGATGTGCCCCGCATACCCTGGCTTCACACCCATGAGCAGCACATTGTCGACCAGCTCGTAATACTCCATCAAGCTCTCGATAGTGGTCTCGGGGTTAATGACGATGCCTGGCTTGCGTCCCTCTTTCCTGATTTTTTGAATCACCTGCATGGGGTGGCTGTCGGAGTCGGGGTGAAAATATATGATGTCGACACCGGCATCGGCATACATCTTGATGTAACGGCTGGGCTCCATAATCATCATGTGCAGCTCGGTCACCAGCGAGGTGTTGCGGCACACCGACTTCACGTCGCCAAGTCCCATCGCAAAGTTGGGTACATAACGTCCGTCCATAACATCGAGATGCAATCGTGTTGCACCCGCTGCCTCCAAAGCGAATGTCTCGGCCTTGAGATTGTCAAAATTGGCACACATCAGTGATGGTGAGTAAATCATAAGCAGTCCTCCCTTATTTTAGAAACGAAAGCCAGCACCACATCTCTTGTATCAAGTTTTTCTTCTGGCCACATCAATATAGTTGAGCCACATGGCACATCAATATTCTCGCAGTTGACAGAGCCTTTTACCAATGTAAAACACTCGAGTGAGCCGCTTTCGTTAATATAAAAATCTGTATCGTTAATCAGTTTTGTAGTATAAGTTTTTTCTTTTATCTCTTGCCCGTTATAAGACTTCACCTTTGACTTCAAATGAATGTCGAGCGCACTGGTGGCCTTTTCAACATGAAGCTCGCGTTTGTTGCCTTGTGAATCGGTGCGGTCGTAATCATAGAAGCGATAGGTGAAATCGGCTCCTTCTTCTATCTCAAAGACGAGGCTCCCTGCTGTAATGGCGTGCAGTGTTCCTGGCTCGACAAATACATAGTCGCCCACTTTCACGGGAAGCGTGTCGGCCATAGCCATAAACTGTCCCTGTTCAATCATCAATTTCTCCTGAGCCTTGTCGTGGCATGTGCAACCATTGATAATGGTGCCCGATGTGGGCGCGTCAATAAAATACCATGACTCTCGCTTGCCACGTGCCTTGTGTTCAAGAGCACAGGCAGCCTCATCGTTGGGGTGCACCTGAATGCTCAAGTTGTCACGAGCCTCGGTGAGAGCCAACGTCAGAGGGAAATATTCACAGGAAGACATCTTGAACTCATCTCGGAAAAGAGGGAACACCTCGTTCAAGCACTTTCCCTTCCACTGGCCGCTGAGAATCTCATTAGAGACTCCTTCACGACAATAGAGCGAGTAGAGGTGACCTATGCTGTCGCCATCCACTCCTGCCAGCGAGCTAATCTTGGGACCACCCCAGATGGTGTTATGCACTATTCTCTTGAGTATTAGCATCTATAGTTATTATTCTGTTACAACTTCGCGGATGCGCATTATCTGCTCCAAAAGACCCTCCAAGTCGTTAAGCTGCAACATGCAACTGCCATCACACAGGGCAGCCGACGGATCGTTGTGCACTTCCATAAACAGTCCCGACAGAACCCCGGTTGCAACTGCTGCCTTGGCGAGATAAGGAACATATTCGCTCTTGCCGCTATTGCCATAGTTGAAACCACCACCGCTAATCTGCACGCTGTGAGTGGCGTCAAAAAGCACGGGATGCCCAAGCTTTGCCAGCCTCACCAGTCCTGTCATATCTACAACAAGATTGTTGTAGCCAAAGCAATTGCCTCGCTCACAGAGCATGAATTCCTTGCACCCGAAATATTCCATCTTGCCTACCACATTGTTCATCTCCTCGGGGCTGGAGAACTGAGCTTTCTTGATGTTTACCATCTTGCCAGTAGTTGCCGCGGCTTTGAGCAAGTCGGTCTGGCGGCACAGGAACGCGGGAATCTGGATAATGTCGGCAACTTGCGCTACCGGCTCAGCCTGATAAGGTTCATGGATGTCGGTGACAATATTCACCCCCACATCCTCTTTGACCTTACCCAAGATGCGCAAACCTTCGTCAAGACCTGGTCCACGGTAGTTAGTCGCCTTTGTGCGGTTAGCTTTATCCCATGAAGCCTTGAAATAGAAATCTATGTCAAACTTGCTGGTAATCTTCTTCAGTGCTTCGGCAAGAAATAGAACATTATCTTGCGACTCAATAACACATGGACCAGCGAGTAATTTAAACTTTTCTCCTGTCATAATAAAGATGTGATGCAGACACAATTAGTCAACATCGGTGCAAAAATAATATAATAAGCGATAAAAACCTACACTTTTAGTCACTTTAACAAAACTTTTAGCCTACTAAAACAGATATTATCATAAAAATATAGTAATTTTGCATCTTTCGTGACATTCAAACATACTGACAAAAAATGAGAACAATCTTCCAAAAAATAAAATTCCAGCCGGGTTTTGTAATGGCTGTCAATTTCCTAATTCTCATCGTGGTGTACATGATTAACCGATGGGTATTTTTCCACATGAATGCTCAGTATTTCCAGGATGTCACCTTCAGCGACATGATGACAATGTCATTAGGAGGCCTTCGTTTCGACATCAGCGCATTGTGCTACCTCAACTTGCTGTGCATAGCAATGCAATTCATCCCGTTGAAAGCCCGGCACACTGTCAAATATCAGCACATAGTAAAAATAATATTCCTTGTCATAAACATTCTGGGCATTGCGGTCAACGCCGCCGACATCGTTTACTTCGAGTTTGGTGGCCGACGTACAACCTGGACTATCTTCTCGGAGTTTGGAGGCGAAAGCAATCTCGGGACGATATTTCTCAACAGCATCACAGGGTATTGGAAAGTGTGGATAATGGGGCTCTTGATGATTGCGGGCATCGTTTTCCTCTATTTCAACCCAATCAAGAAAAACAGACCCAAAGAGGACTTCCCCAAGAACAAGGTCTACTATCCTGTCCACTCGGTGCTCTTTGTTGCCGCATTGGTTCTCGCAGTGGGAGGACTAAGGGGAGGTTTAGGAATGAAAATGCACCCGCTAAGGCAGGACTCGGCCGAGATGTACTGCAAGAAGCCCCTTGAGGCGGCGATAGTGCTCAACACTCCGTTCACCCTCATCACCACAGCACACAAGAAAGGCTACAAGGTGCCACAGTTTTTTAACAGCGAGGAACTTGACAACATATTCACCCCTATCAAGAACCTGTCACCTAAAGGGGGCGAGATGAAGAAATATAACGTTGTAGTATTCCTGATGGAAAGTTTCTCTATGGAATATATGGGCTTTTTCAATAAAGACAAAGACGGTGGCAAATATCAGGGCTACACGCCATTCCTCGACTCACTGCTCACACAAAGCTACTGCTTTGAGTACAGTTTCGCCAACGGCAGCCGCTCGGTCGACTGCATGCCTGCGAGCTTTGCCGGGATACCACGTTACATCGATCCCTATTGCTACTACATCTATTCCAACAACACCCTGCAAGGACTGCCACAGATGCTTCGCGATGAGGGATATGCCACCGCATTTTTCCACGGTGCTCCCAACTCCACTTTGGGATTCAAGCCGTTTGCCAATTCTATTGGCTTTGAACGGTATTATGGCATGGATGAGTATGGCGACAAAGATTTTGACGGAACATGGGCCATATATGACGAGCCTTATCTGCAGTATTTCGCCAGTATGACCGACGAGTACAGCAAGCAGTCCAGGCCTTTCTTCCTCACAGTGTTCACCGCGTCGAGTCATGAGCCTTTCAGGCTTCCCGAGAAATATAAAAATATCTTCACTCGTGGTGACATACCCATGCATCGAGTCATCAGCTACAGCGACCATGCCATAAAGCAATATTTCGAAAAAGTGAAAGACAAGCCCTGGTTCAAAAACACCATATTTGTTTTCACGGCCGATCATTGCGGAGTCGCTTATCGTGATGACTACAACAACAATATGGGAAGATTTCTGATACCCATCTTCTTCTACACTCCAGGCGGTCAGCTTCCTGTAAAATGCGACTCCACACGACTGATGCAACAGACCGATATCATGCCCACCATTTTAGGGCTGTTGAACTATCAGAAACCCTATTTCGCGTTTGGAAAAGATGTGTTTGACACGTCGGGCAGCTATGTGAATTTCGTCTTCAACGACCGTAACGGCACATCGATGTATTATCTTGACGACTTGATGATTGAATACCGCAACAGCAAGCTCGAGGGCATTTATGAGTTCAAAAAAGACTTCAGTTTGAAAAACAACCTCATCGGCAGGAAAAGCGAGTTCCCTCAGCTGCCTTTCATGCAAAGGCAAATCGAAGCCCTACTTCAACAATATATCATCCGAATGAAAGAAAACAGGCTCACCGCCCCTGTGTCGGGGAAATAGTGTGCGAGCACATAATCGGAGGGTGTGTCAAAAATAAAAAACAACTGAATTTTCTGATTAATCTGATTATATGCTAATTCACAAAAGCCTGTCAACAAGGGTGTTGAGAAATTCAGATAATTCAGATAATTCAGTTGTTTAATAAAAATCCCCATTTTGACACACCCACACCGGGGCAGTTGTTCAAAAAGAACAGAGATAAGTTTTTAATATCCCAATCTCCTTAAAGCCTCCTTTGCATTCTCATCGCCTTGTGCTGCCGCTTTGCGGTACCACGAAATGGCTTCTCCTATATCTTTTGTTACTCCGTAGCCGTTGTCATAGCAAACACCTAAATTATATTGAGCCTGGGCATCTCCCTGCTCAGCTGCTTTGCGCCACCAGTGCACCGCCTGTGTGTAGTCCTGTTCCACTCCCCTGCCGAAGCCATAGCAAATGCCTAAATTATATTGTGCCTGGGCATATCCCTGCTCAGCTGCTTTGCGGTACCAGTGCACCGCCTGTGTGTAGTCTTGTTGCACTCCCCTGCCGTTTTCATAGCTAACACCTAAATTAATTTGAGCCTGCGCATTTCCCTGTTCAGCCGATTTGCGGTACCAGTACACCGCCTGGCTGTAGTCTTGGTTCACTCCTCTACCATTTTTATAATAAAAGCCTAAATTATATTGAGCATTTGCATGACCCTGCTCAGCAGCTTTGTGGTACCAGTACACCGCCTGGCTGTAGTCTTGGTTCACTCCTCTACCATTCTCATAACAAACGCCTAAATTATTTTGAGCCTGAGCAATTCCCTGCTCAGCAGCTTTGCGGTACCAGTACACCGCCTGTGTATAGTCCTGTTGCACTCCGTAGCCGTTGTCATAGCAAACACCTAAATTATATTGTGCATAGGCATATCCCTGCTCAGCCGCTTTGCGGTACCAGTACACAGCCTGTGTGTAGTCCTGTTGCACTCCCCTGCCGTTGACATAGCAAAAACCTAAATTATATTGTGCCTGGGCATGTCCCTGCTCAGCCGCTTTGCGAAGCCAATATATACTTTTTTCATAATTAAGATACACACCATCCTCTCCGTTATTATAGCACCTGGCTAAATTAAATTGAGCTTCAACATCGCCTTGCTGTGCTTTCTCATAATATTCTTTTGCCTTTCCGGTAATAGTCTCGGTTTGCGCATAAACGTTATTAATCGTACAAAAACTAATAATTATTATAAATCCAAGTAACTTTTTCATGACAGAGTTCTTTTAAAAGTGTCAGTTAATGAAATGCAAATATAATAATTTTGGTGGATATATGCAAAAAAGTATCGAAAAAAGTAGGGAAAAAGTTGGTAAATACGTGAAATACGTGAATCATATTCTTTCCTCCGAGGGCTAAGGGATGCCCACCTTGTCCCCACATGGCACCGATGTATAACATGCCCGTAGTACATAAAAACAGCTCACTGCGCTGGCAGTGAGCTGAATCATGGTAGTGGTACGGGGAGTCGAACCCCGGTTTCCGGCGTGAGAGGCCAGCGTCCTGGGCCACTAGACGATACCACCATTTCGGAATTGCGATGCAAAGGTAGTGCTTTTTTTTAAACCACCAAAATTTTCGGCTATTTTTTTTGAAAAAAAATTCAAAATCTAAAGTTTTCCATGCTTGATGTGAAAGAAAACAAATGGGTAGAGCTGCCATTTTCAGGCTATTCCCTACCCATTATATTCTCAAGTCTAAAAAGTCTTAGTCAAGCTTGTGGATGATGAGACCTGAGCGCAATTTAGGCTCAAACCATGTAGCCTTGGGAGGCATGATGTTGCCACTGTCGGCGATATTGATAATCTGGCGCATGGTAACAGGATATAAAGCAAGCGCCATCTTCATCTCACCGCTGTCAACACGCTTCTTGAGCTCGCCAAGGCCGCGGATGCCACCCACGAAGTCGATGCGCTTATCGGTGCGCAGGTCCATGATGCCCAGGATGTCGCGCAAGATGTAGTCACTCGAAATCTTAACGTCGAGCACGCCAATTGGGTCGTTGTCGTCGTAGGTTCCTTCTTTTGCGGTCAATGAGTACCACTTGCCCTCAAGATAGAGCGAGAAGTTGTGCAACTTAGCTGGACGATATTCCTGCTCGCCCTTGCACTCGATGTCGAAGTGCTCGCCCACCTTCTCGAGGAACTGCTCGGGAGTGTTGCCGTTGAGATCCATAACCACGCGATTGTAGTCCATCACCTTGAGGTGCGACTCGGGGAAGCACACTGCCAGCAGGTAGTTGTACTCTTCCTTGCCTGTGTGGTTGGGATCGGCCTGAGCCTTCTCCTCACCAATGTGAGCCGCTGCTGCGGTGCGGTGGTGACCGTCGGCAATGTAGAGATATGGAATCTTAGCAAACTCCTCGGTGATGCGTGCGTTGATGGCATCGTCGGTAATGCACCAGAAAGTGTGGCCAATGCCGTCCTCGCTCACGAAATCATACTCGGGCTCACCCTTTGCAACGTTGGCGATAATCTCCTCGAGAGGCTCGTTGGTTGGGAATGACAGGAACACAGGTTCAATGTTGGCATTGTTGACGCGTATGTGCTTCATACGGTCCTCTTCCTTCTCACGGCGAGTGAGCTCGTGTTTCTTGATCTTGCCCTCAATGTAGTCCATGTAGTTGGCAGCAACCACGATGCCATACTGTGTGCGTCCGTCCATGGTCTGAGCATAGATGTAGTACATCTCTTTGGGATCCTGAACGAGCCATCCGTTGGCCTGGAACTTCTTGAAGTTCTCCACAGCCTTGTCATAGACCTTTGGGTCGTGCTCGGTAGTGCCATCGTTAAAATCGATTTCAGGCTTGATGATGTGGTAGAGCGACATCTCATTGTCGCCAGCCTCGGCTCTTGCCTCCTCGCTCGAGAGCACGTCATAAGGCTTAGAAGCCACTTTTTCTACTAACTCTTTGGGGGGACGAAGCCCCTTGAAAGGTTTTACATTTGCCATGATTTCTTTTTACTTTGTTTAATTGTTAATTGAGTAAATAAAAGGATAATATTTATTTATTATTTTTTTTATTGGATCGTGAACGCTTGAGCTTGCGAGCGCAGTCGTTGCAGATTCCATAGACCGTGAGATTGTAATAGGACGTGGAAAATGCAGCAAACTTGCGAGCATTCATGTAGGCCATGAAGTTTGTGTCCTTCACAAGCTTAATCCTGCCACAGTGCTCACACATTAGATGGATGTTGGCCACTTGCCCTACACGCTCAAAGGCTATCGCATTCTCGGCGGTGTATATCTTGCGCAGCACATTGACCTCCCTCAAGATTTCGACAGTATTATATAGCGTGGATTTACTCACGGGAAAAGCATCATTAAGCATCGCTTGGTTGAGCTCTTCGATAGTAAACTGTTTCTTGAATTCAAGCACTTTCTCAAGAATCTTAAAGCGTTCGGGTGTCCTTCGCTTTCCTTTTGCCTTGAGGAAGTTGCTAAATTCCTGAATTATAACACTGTTGTCTTTCTGGTCGGCCATAGCATTGCATCTGCACTAAAACATCTTATCGGGATAAATGCCCTGACGATGCAGCTCGGCAAACTTCTCCACTACAGCTGGACGATCCTCGCTATAAGTCACACCAAACCATTTAGAGTCGGTTCGCAACACCT
This sequence comes from uncultured Prevotellaceae bacterium, assembly GCA_947167995.1. GTDB lineage: Bacteria > Bacteroidota > Bacteroidia > Bacteroidales > Muribaculaceae > Sodaliphilus. The sequence continues at coordinate 1,486 of CAMVKS010000048.1, read as the reverse complement.
CGACTGTCGACTGTCCACTCTCGACAAGCTCACTCACCACGATGGGAATGAAGAACTCGCTCTTGGGAACGTTGATGCTGTGATTGAGGAAGTTGATGAAGGATTTCTCGCTATGCTCAAAATAGTCAGGAGTAAAGCCCCAGAAGTTCATCGACACAGGAGTTGTGGGCTCGAGTTTCTCCACAAGGTCGCCCTCGGTGAAGATGATGTCGTGGTTGTCGTCGTAACCTATCTTGGTGCGCTCTACCACGCTCTTGAGCAAGCCATTCTCGGTCTCGCACACGCCACGCGACACGGTGCCGCTCTCGCTCATGGTGTTGCCCACGTTGAAGCCTACCATGAAATACTGGTCGTGAGCATCGTCGGGCAGGTTGCTGAGTGCCTTGGCAAGCACTTCAAATGAATTGCGACCATAGAAATCGTCGCTGTTGATGACGGCAAACGGCTCTTTAATCACATCCTTACCCATGAGCACTGCATGATTGGTGCCCCAGGGCTTGGTGCGGTCTTCGGGACAAGTGAATCCCTCGGGGAGGTCATCGATTGACTGGAATACCACCTCGGTGGGAATCTTGCTCTCATATTTTGAGAGAATCTTATCTCGGAACTCCTGCTCGAAGTCACGGCGAATCACAAACACCACTTTGCCAAATCCACTGTGGATGGCATCGTAGATTGAATAGTCCATAATGGTCTCACCATGAGGGCCCAGACCATCAAGCTGCTTGAGACCGCCATAGCGGCTTCCCATTCCTGCAGCAAGAACAAATAATGTTGGTTTCATTTTTTATAATGAGTTTATAGGAATGACTATGAATAGCTAAGAATTACTAAGAATAGATAGGGATGAGAATGAATTATACTCGGCGAGCGCCGTCGCTGATTATCACATCGTAAACTTTAGGCTCGTGGCCATATTTCTCATTGAACTTCTCGCATGCTGTTGCGATGAACTTGTCGTAAAGCTCATCTTTCACCAGGTTGATGGTGCAGCCGCCAAAGCCGCCACCCATGATGCGCGAACCGGTAACACCGCACTCGCGGGCTATATCGTTCAAGTAGTCGAGTTCAACACAGCTCACCTCGTAGTCTTTGCTCAGGCCGTTGTGAGTCTCATACATGCACTTGCCAACGGTCTCGAAGTCACCGCGCTCCAAGGCGTCGCACACATCGAGCACGCGCTGTTTCTCACCAATGACATAGACAGCGCGCTTGTAATCCTCGTCGCTTATCTTGTCGCGGCTGGCTTCAAGCATCTCCATCGATGCGTCGCGCAAGGTCTCAACACCCAGTGTTGCCGCTACGCGCTCGCACGACTCGCGGCGCTTGTTGTAGGGCGAGTCAACGAGCTCATGTTTTACTCTTGAGTCGATGAGCACGAGTTTGTAGCCTTTTGCATCAAATGGATAGTACTGATGCTCGAGCGAGCGACAGTCGAGGCGCATCAAGTGGTCTTTCTTGCCGAATACCGAGGCAAACTGGTCCA
>CAMVKS010000047.1 GCA_947167995.1 uncultured Prevotellaceae bacterium | reverse complement strand
CCTGCCGGACAGACGGTCAATCATGTTGTTAAAGAGGGTGAAACCCTTGCCAAATTGGCAAGCCAATATGGTGTGACCATTGATGCCATTAAGACGGCTAACGGCTTGACAAGCGACCAAATCAATGTTGGACAAACGCTGAAAATCCCAGCAAGCGGATCAAGAGCCGCAAGTCAGCCAGCTCAGCAGAGGCCTGCCGGACAGACGGTCAATCATGTTGTTAAAGAGGGTGAAACCCTTGCCAAATTGGCAAGCCAATATGGTGTGACCATTGATGCCATTAAGACGGCTAACGGCTTGACAAGCGACCAAATCAATGTTGGGCAAAGGTTGAAAATCCCATCAAGCGGATCAAGAGCCGCAAGTCAGCCAGCTCAGCAGAGACCTGCCGGACAGACGGTCAATCATGTTGTTAAAGAGGGTGAATCACTTGCTAAATTGGCAAGCCAATATGGTGTGACCATTGATGCGATTAAGTCGGCTAATGGTTTGACAAGCGACCAAATCAATGTTGGACAAACGCTGAAAATTCCATCAAGCGGATCAAGAGCTGCAAGTCAGCCAGCTCAGCAGAAGCCTGCATCATCGTCGAGACATGCATCGTCGTCGAGACATGCATCGTCGTCGAGATCTTCTTCATCGTCTAAGCCAGCTTCGTCGAAACCCGCTTCAAAACCGGCGTCTAAACCAGCTTCATCATCAAAACCTGCGTCGAAACCCGCATCGAAGCCAGCGTCAAAGCCAGCGTCAAAGCCAGCGTCGAAGCCAGCGTCGAAGCCAGCGTCAAAACCATCGTCAAAGCCAGCGTCGAAGCCAGCATCGAAGCCTGCGTCAAAACCCGCTTCGAAACCTGCATCTAAGCCCAGAAGATAAAGTTTAGATTCAATGAATAAAAAAACTGCTCAGAAAAAAAACTTTTCTGGGCAGTTCTTTTTTTGTGATAATGTGTTTAATCAATCGCCTCAACGAGGAAACTGACAGGTCTGAAACCGTCGTTGCATGAAATCATGGCGCTGTGAGGATTTTTCATCCAGCCGTCAAAAAAGTTGCCACCACCTTCGGCGAGTTCTTTGGCCCATGGTTCCAGAGTCTCCCAGGCACTGTCGCACATCCCCTCTGGTTTCTTACAGTTCTCTACGATGAATGTCTTCCCAACACTCATCTCGCAAGCATGCTCGATGGGGTTCTCATATTCCTTCATCAAGTCATGATAGCATGCCATGCGCATTACTGTGATTTTAATCTTTTTCATGTTTTATTGTTTTCTGCAAAGATATAACTTTTTATGATGAAAATGGTTTTGGTTCCCAAAAAAGTAATAACTTTGCATCATATGATGAGATTTTATGTTTTTCTTTTCTTCTTTTTCTTGTTTGGCTTGAAACAACATGTCATGGCTAATGGTGTGGAACCCATCCTCAGCAATGGCAGTGGTGTAGAAATCTTTGAAGAAGACTCGGTCGTGAACAGCCAACTGGCCGCGTGTCAATTGGTGGCGGGAAATTGGCAATATGATAAACCCTATGTTCATGCCGATGGCTCTTCTTTGATAGGTAAGCTGGGAAAGCCCATAGCCAAGAGCAAGCTCAAGAAACAGCTTGATAAAGCCTTCAAGAAGTTGAAAATCAAGAAGCGCTGGAACTCTTTGACTCTTACGCCCGAGGGAGACTGGGAATTGAAGGTGCTTGGTGTGCCGCTCAAGGGGCGATATTCCTATGATCCTGAAAAACAAGAGCTCACTCTCAGGTGGATTGGCATTCCACTCAGGTCGCATGCACACCGCGACGGAAAGAAATTGTATATCGCTTTCGATACCGACCGCTTGCTCATTATATTGAATTTCATTAGCGGCTTGAGTAGCAGCGAGACTTTAAAGGCTATCTCTTTTCTGAGCCAGAATTTCCGTAATGTGATGGTCGGTTTTGAGATGAAACTTTCTAATGATTAATTGTTGATTTGAATATTTACTAACATAAAGCATTAATAATCATGAAAATTATTGTTCTTGACGGTTATGTGGGAAACCCTGGCGACTTGTCGTGGGAACCACTCGAGAGATTGGGTGACGTGACGGTCTACCCACGCAGCAAGCCCGAAGAGATTATTGAACGTGCTCTGCCTGCCGATGTCTTGCTTACCAACAAAGTTGTCTTTGACCGCAAGCTCATCGAGGCGTTGCCAAACCTGAAATGCATTGGCGTCATCGCTACGGGATTCAACATTGTGGATATTGAAGCTGCCAATGAGCGCGGAATCGTTGTGACAAATGTGCCAGCCTACAGCACTGCATCGGTGGCGCAAGTGGCAATAGCTCACCTGCTCAACATGACAACACATGCCGAGCACTACACGCGTGAGGCTCGGGCAGGGGTGTGGAGTCGTAGCATAGACTACACCTATTGCAGTGCTCCGTTCATTGAACTCGACGGCAAGACAATGGGAATTGTGGGACTTGGAAATATTGGTGGAACAGTAGCGCGAATCACTGCTGCTATGGGTATGAAGGTACTCGCTTTCACAAGCAAGCCACAAGAGGCGTTGCCTTCTTATGTCACACGTGTTGAGACTCTCGACGACCTCTTTTCTCAGTGCGATGTGGTGAGCCTGCACTGTCCCTTGACTGCTGGCACTCGTGGCATAGTCAACGCACATCGATTGGCATTGATGAAACCCTCTGGCATGATAATCAACACCAGTCGTGGACCACTTATCGTGGAGGAAGACTTGGCCTACGCTCTGAAAAACGGGGTGATTGCTGCCGCGGCTGTCGATGTGCTGTGCCAGGAACCTCCTGCTGCCTCCAATCCGTTGCTTGCCCTCGACAACTGCTACTTCACGCCACACATCGGTTGGACCAGTGCCGAAGCGCGTCAGCGACTCATGGACGTGGTGGTAAACAACGTGCGCACTTTCATGGAAGGCCACCCAACCAATGTGGTGAACAATCCCAAATAAGTTGTTTCACACACACACTTAAAGAATAAAGAGGGCACTTCATTTTTGAAATGCCCTCTTTTAATTCCTAATTGGATTGATGGTAATTATTTGGTATTAATACCAAGCAAGACATTATAAATAACTGTGATGTCGACTGTTGTGATGGAACCGTCGCCGCTTTGGTCACCGTTGATCATGTTCTCAGTGGTACCATTGAGGAGATAGTTATAGAGGATTGTGATATCAACAGTGTTAACCTCACCATCGCCATTCACGTCGCCAACTATGTTAGTGTTGGCCTTGAACGTAGCATTGATTGTGACATTGGCGGCTGGCATCAAGAACTTGTTATTCTCGATAGTAACAGGCTCACTGCCCTCAACTGTGTAGGTCAAGGTCTCGATCTCATAGCCAGTTGCGGGATTAACGGTAAGGGTTACCTCTTGACCATATTGTGCTGTAGCAGGCGCCTCAACGGTACCATTCTGGGTCTCGGCCACGGTGATTGTGTAGTCGATAGCCTTGTATGTAGCATTGATTGTGACATTGGCGGCTGGCATCAAGAACTTGTTATTCTCAATAGTAACAGGTTCACTGCCCTCAACAGTGTAGGTCAAGGTCTCAATCTCATAGCCAGTTGCGGGATTAACGGTAAGGGTTACCTCTTGACCATATTGTGCTGTAGCAGGCGCCTCAACGGTACCATTCTGGGTCTCGGCCACGGTGATTGTGTAGTCGATAGCCTTGAAGGTAGCATTGATTGTGACATTGGCGGCTGGCATCAAGAACTTGTTATTCTCGATAGTAACAGGCTCACTGCCCTCAACTGTGTAGGTCAAGGTCTCGATCTCATAGCCAGTTGCGGGATTAACGGTAAGGGTTACCTCTTGACCATATTGTGCTGTAGCAGGCGCCTCAACGGTACCATTCTGGGTCTCGGCCACGGTGATTGTGTAGTCGATAGCCTTGTTGTAGTTGATAGTGTAGGCCTTAACGGTGTTGAGGTCGTTGCTGATAACGGCAACAATAACTTTGTAACCATTGCTGGTCTCAATAACATTCTTTACAAGATAAGCGTGCTCGCTGATGAATGTAGCGTCAATGTCGCTGTCGGCAATTGTCTCGCCATCGGCAAGCTCGAAGCTGTATTCATGCACATCCTGTGCGAAGCCCTCAAGGGCAGTGCCCTTAACGGTGATGCCAGTGATAGCGGCGTTGTAAACCATAGCGATGTCATCAACCCAAACTTTGTCGCCACTGCTACCTTGGCCTGCGGTGGCATTAGTAGAAATTGTTACCAACAGGCCTTTGCCATCAACGTTCTCATCGATGTAGGAGAATGGGATGGTAAGTTCTGTCCAACCACCAGTTGTGATAGTTGTGTTCTTTGCTGTGGCAAGTTTGTTGTTATAATCCTTGTCTTCGGGATCTTGATAGTAGGTGCCGTCGGTAATGATTGCGCTAAAACTGGCATAGGGGTAATTGCTGTTGACTGTACCCTGGGAGAACTTCATCCACACCGTGATTGCGTCGGGGCGACCGTGCATGATTGTGTAATAAGGGTCTCCATTATCATCCGTAGCTGTATTGCTTAAGTCCATCTTGCTGCAATTGGCAGTGTTGGTGGGGAACATACTGCCTGCATTTAGACGGCCGGTGGTCATAGTTCCATTGTTGACGAAACCCATAACAGAGCCTGCTGTAATCACAGCGCAGTTTCCTGTTGCGCCTTCGCGCACTTCGTTGCTTGAGCCAAGTAGTCCTTGAGCAGCACCTGCCCAACTTCCAGTAGCAGTCTTAAAACCATGCCAAGCAATAGGCTCGCCATTGCCCTTGAAATTCTCAAAGCCGCTGTTCTTGATTTGATAACCAGTGAGCTCGCCGTCTTGAGCGAATTTTACGTTAGTTATAGTCCCTCCGTTATTGATGTCGAGGTTTAGTGTCATGGCATATTGGTTGAAGGCCAGCACCAGATTGGCATTTCCAGCCACGATGTCTTGGTTGGTTACAACCGATGTTAGTCCATTGCTTGTAGTGCCAGGGGCGGTAATCTCGATGTTGCCAATGCCGCTCACATTGTTTATTGCAACAGTGTAGTCGTTTCCGTTATTGTTGACTGTCACTGTGGCTTGCGACGATGTGCCATTAACAGTTAGTGTGCCGTTGTAATCGGTTGCCAATGCTGCCAGTGCAGTCACTGCAGCGAGCATTGTAGTGAATAGTTTTTTCATGTTTTAAATTGTGTATAATATTACCTATTAAAAAAGATGTTAAGTGCCAAACGCAAGTGTGCCATGGCACTTAACATTAAAATTAAAAAATTATCTTAGTTGTTTAAGAGTATGTTGTAAATTGCAGTAATATCACCTGCAGTAATCTCGCCATCTCCGTTTACATCACCATATTTGCCGTTGTAGTTTGGAGTTTCAAACTTCACATTGATGAACTGTTGCATAATAGTTCTCATGTCGATGTCAATGTCGGCTTTGGCCTTGGTGTCATCAAACTGTGCTGCTAAAATAATGGGAACATTACCGAGCCCTGGGCCAATCCAGAAACCAATATTGGGATCATCACCTTCGGCGATATTGATAGTTTGGTCGGCAACTACTGTAGTAACACCCTTGATGGTGTAACCCTTCATGTTGTCGAGAACTATGTTACCTACACCTATTAGGGAGCCATTGTTGTCAAGGGCGAAGTTGTTGATACTCAGCTTGTAGGTGCCATCTTCGTTTTCAGCAATATTGATGGTGGTCTCTTGTGTGCTACCTGTACCGTTGATATCTACTGTGATGTTACCGGTATAGTCGGTGGCAAAAGCGCTCATTGCAAGAGCTGCCGCAGCAAAAAAAGTAAAAATTTTCTTCATTTTTTAAACGTTTAAATTATTGTTTTTTTAATTGATATTGTGCATTATTTAAACCTGTAGGCAATTCCTATAGTTCCATAGATGGGGTAGAGGGTTTGGTCAAGGGTCTTGAAACTGCTCTTGAAAAATCCGCTCAGGCCCCAATTCAGGTCGGCGTAGACACCAAACTTGCGTGTAAAAAAATAGTCGGCACCAATTCCCATGCCCCACTGCACCTTGCGCACTTCGTCTTTGAAATCATAGTTGCCACGCTCGTTCTCCTCATTGCCTAACAGAACTTTGGCTCCTGTAGGATTGTTCACGCGAATGTATCCGTCGTAGGCAAATCCGTCAAAACCACAGCTGGTTAAGTAGGAGAAATAAGGGCCAAATTTAAGTTTACACTTGTCACTGAACTTATAGACTGCTTGAATGGGAATGGTGAAAGTCCATTGAAAAGCATGACTGTCGTTCTTGCCGGTAAACACGCCCTCCATCGACTGGCCGTCTTGAGTTACTTGCATGTGGTAGTTCTTCACAGTGGCGTCGATGTGCATCGCCTTGTTTTCGAAGTGGATGCCGGCTAGGATTCCCCAGTGCTTGCTTGCTGGCTTGATGAGGTCGGCACCAAATGCCACATTGGGTTGCAGGATAAACTTGTTGAGTTTTCTTATCTCGGCTGGCATGCCCATAGGAGCTGTGCCGCCAATTGAGTAACCCACTCGGCCATAGCCTTCCACATTGTGGAAGAAGTTCTTCAGGTTTTGGCATCCTCCATCATCAGGCATGATTGCCCAAGCACTCATCGAAGCTATTACAGTGATTAATATTGATGTGATATATCGTTTCATCTTAAAATCTTATTACTGATTATTCTTTCTCTTCGCAAGTGAGCTTCACCATGTCGACCTTCAAGGTGCTGCCCACAGCGCCTTCAAAGCTTGCTCCCTCAATGCTCGACGAGAACACAATAGTTAGGTTGTAGCCACGGTTGGCGAGCAGTTCGGGATTGATCTCTTTCTCATATTCAAATTCAATGTCAAACTTCACCCATTGCCCGTTGGTTTCATTCACGTTATTGACACGTGCTATTGCTACAATGTTCTCGCTTGAGAGCACGTTGTCGCCATAGAGCACAAGAGGATTGCCGTTGCGGTCGTGGTTGATGTAGAGCACCGAGTAGATGTCACCTGCATCGATACGTTCAGGATGCTCAACAAAGTTCTTGTCGGTAAACGGAGCACTTGGGCTGTATTGATAGTAACCCGAGAGCCTTACTGGTTTTTGAGTGAAGGGAATACCGAATTCGGTGGCTTTCAATGGCTGCATCAATCCGGCAAGCATGTTGAATTTACCTAAGAACAGGTTGCCGGCGGCAATGGGTTTGCCAAAAGAGTGCCCCATAGGACCGGTGTCTCTTGTTACAAACTGAACTCCATGACCATCATATCCGTTTTCCAGCACAAATGTTGGATAATCATTTGCGGCCGAATTGCTGTTTGCAATGTAGAAACCATAGTTGCCTGTAGCCCAGTCGTCGCCTAGAGTTCCATCGGGCAATACGTTGTGCCAGACATAGAACTTGTGATAATCTTTATCAAGCTCAAAGTGCTCGAAATCAAAGTCTAATACCGATGTGGTGTAGCGCGCCATGCGGTTGCAAGACACAAGATATTTGCGGCTCCACTTACCATCCTCCGAGGTCACGGTGTAGGTCACAGGGCCATCACTGAAGTCGTGAGCCGATCCACTGGCAGGAGAGATAGTGGCGCCAGCGGTGATTTTGAACTGTGGTGCAAAAGTTGTTACATCGGCATCATCACGCATGGTGAAGACGATCTTGTCCTCATTGCTCAGTACATTCAGGAGAGTGTCGTTGGCATTGTAGAAGTTGGCTCCTAAATTGTCCACATGAACCCACGCCATCTCGATGTCGCACTCGGCGTTGAGTGGCTCGTCTTTGAAACATGATGTGGAAATTACAGCAAGCGCCATAAGCGCCACAGCGATGAATGATTTGTGATTGAAAATAGTCATTTCAATTATGTCGTTTTTTTATTGTTCAATTCAAAATGCAAAGGTAGTGATTTTTTTTGAAATACTATCTAATTACCTTTATATATTTAAATGTGAAATTTTTATTTTCCCATTATTTGCTTTTTTTGAAATAAAAATAGTATATTTGCGCCACAATTAGTCAAGACTGCTTTTTAAGGACCTTCTTAAATCCTTCAAAGTGGTCGGTTTTGGTTATACTAAGCTTGTTTGCTGAATGTTAGATACATTGATTCGACAGTTGTTTGAACTGAGATGGTTTAAAAAGCTAAAGACCAATACGGTTCCACGATGGATTATATTGCTCATCGACATGCTGCTTGTTGCATGTAGCTATGTCGTGTTTGTTTTGTCTTCTCTCGATCCTCAGGTTTCTCTCACTCCATTCCTTTTATTGCGCAACCTTGTTCTTGTTGTGGCTGTATATGGGTTTGTTACTTATTTCTCAAAGAGTTACACCTGTGTCATCCGCCTGTCGGTGATAGAAGATTTGTTCCGAGAGTTTATTGTGGTTTTAGTCTCGACAGCGATCCTGATTGTTATGAACTTGATCTACGGGGCTATTGCCTCCAACGTGCTATTCAGCTATTGGGGCGTGATTTATGTGGGCGTGTTGTCATTTGCCATGCTCACCATCGAGCGTCTCATGATAAAGTATATTTATGCTCGCATCACAGCCACCGAGAGCAACCGACGCAAAGTGCTTGTGCTTGGCACTTCGCTCGATTCTTTGATTCTTGCCAATGCTTTAAAGAACGAGATTGGAGGAAAATACGAGCCAGTGGGCTTGCTCAGCATAAAGAACGGTAAGGACAAGGACGAAATAAATGGTTTCAAAGTATATAAATACAGTGCCGAAGATGTTCAAAAGATATTTGTCGGTGGAGGAATTCATGCGCTGATTTTCGACTCTTCAAATATCAAGTTGATGCGTAATGGTTTTGCCGATACTTTCATCGAAAACAATATTGCACTACTGGCTATCAACAAGGTCGAAGAGTTTGAACTTGACGATGAAAGAGAAGGCTCCAACATCTCGACCTATATTAAGGAAGTGCAGATTGAAGATTTGCTCGGTCGTGAACCCATCGTGCTCAACAACACCCTGGTAAGATCTCACATCAAGGACTCGGTAGTCCTCATTACTGGCGCGTGCGGCTCGATAGGAAGCGAGATTGTGAGACAGGTGGCAACCTACAAAGCGCGTCGCATTGTGCTCGTTGACCAGGCCGAGACTCCGATGCATGACCTTAGCCTCGAGCTTGCTAAAGAATTTCCCGATGCCGATGTGGTGCTTTTCATGGGTGATGTCCACAACCATGCTCGCATGGAAAAGGCTTTCAAAGACTACCGGCCTAAATATGTGTTCCATGCGGCTGCCTACAAGCACGTGCCCATGATGGAGCTTAACCCCACCGAGGCAGTGCTGACCAATGTTGAGGGTACCAAGAACATTGCCGACCTGGCTTTGAAATATGAAGTGTATAAGTTTGTGATGGTATCGACCGACAAGGCGGTGAACCCCAGCAATATAATGGGATGTACCAAGCGTCTTGCCGAGATTTATTGCCAGTCTCTTTTCTTCGATGCACAGAAGATGGGTAAGAACACTCAGTTCATCACAACTCGATTTGGAAATGTGTTGGGAAGCAATGGCTCGGTTATCCCATTGTTCCGCAAGCAGATTGAGAATGGTGGACCGGTTACTGTAACCCACCGCGACATCATCCGTTATTTCATGACCATACCCGAGGCATGCTCTCTCGTGCTCGAAGCAGGCTGTATGGGACATGGTGGCGAGATTTACATCTTCGATATGGGACAGCCGGTGCGCATCTATGACCTTGCCACCCGCATGATTTCTCTCGCTGGTCTACGCCCTAATGAAGACATAAAAATCGAGGAGATTGGTCTTAGACCTGGCGAAAAGCTTTACGAGGAACTTCTCAACGATAAGGAGAACACTGTCAAGACCGACAACGAGAAGATTATGATTGCACAGGTGCGCAAATATGACTATATTGATGTGTGCAACAATATCGACAATATTATCGAACTCGCTCAAAGTGGCAACGTCCACGACATGGTTAAGGGCATGAAACAGTTTGTACCTGAGTACAAGAGCATGCACAGTGAGTATGAGGATATTGATAAGGAGCTTGAACGTGACGATAAGAGCAGCGACAACTACTATTTCAACCCCACGGCTCCAGTTGGAAAGTAAAGCACAATTTTATCAATGACACAAGAGGGGGCAAGATAGAGGAGCCACGCTAAGCGTGAGCTTAAGGTTCTGTGAGAAGCGCGCTAAACCACAATTTTGACACATTTTCCTGCTTTTCCCCTCTGCTTTTCCCCTCTACTTTTCATCGATATGGGACTTATTGTTTTGCTTTCGTTTTAGATTTCTTGTCATCTTCTTTATCGGCATCTTTCACCTTGCCTGCAAGCATTCCACATGCAGCACTGATGTCCTCACCGCGACTGCGGCGGATGGTGCACGTGATGCCCTTGCCGTTGAGATAGTCGCGGAAGTAGGCCATGCGCTCGTCGCTCGAGGTGCGCAGCTTCGTGATGCCTGGAATCATGTGATACCTGATAAGGTTGACTCTTACGTGCTCATTTGGCAGCAACTCTCGCAATGCCTCGGCATGCTTGATGTCGTCGTTGAACCATTGCCACATGATATATTCTACCGATAGGCGACGCTGGTGGGCGAAGTCATATTTGCCTAATAACTCCATCACTTCCTTGACGTGGAAAGCGTTTTCGATGGGCATGAGTTGGCTTCTCTCATCTTCAATGGCGTTGTGAACGCTCAATGCTATGTGAACATTGGTGGTCTCGCACAGCACTTTGAGGGCATCCTTCACACCCACTGTCGACACCGTCACGCGTTTAGGACTCCAACCCAGTCCCCATGGCTCGGTGAGAATCTCAATCACCTTTAGAACGTTTTCAAGATTGTCGAGGGGTTCTCCCATTCCCATGAATACAACGTTGGTCAGAACCTGGCTCTGAGGAACACTTAGCACCTGATTGATGATTTGATTGGCAGTGAGATTGCCATGGAAACCTTGCCGGCCAGTCATGCAGAAGTAGCAATTCATGCGGCAGCCTTTTTGAGACGAGATGCACAGGGTGGCACGGTCGTCTTCGGGGATGTAAACACTCTCGATGGATTTGTTATTGCCGGCATCAAAGAGATACTTCACGGTTCCGTCTGAGCTCGTCTGGCTGCTCTGAGGACCGTAAAGCCCTACACAGTATTTTTGCGACAACAGCTCTTTGTTGGCTTTGGAAATGTTGCGCATTTCTTCAAATGATGTAACTCGCTTGCTGTAAATCCATTCCGATAATTGGGTGGCTACAAATTTGGGCATACCTAATGATGCTGTAACTTCACGAAGCTCTTGAAGAGTCATGCCTGCGAGGGGCTTTAATTTTTTGATTTTAGTTTCCATATCGGTTTTGTGACGTTGTTATTTTATATAGTTGCAAAGGTACACATATTTTTTTGATTATTTGGTTAATGATGATTATTTTTGCAACGATGAAACTAAACGTAGAAGAATTGAGATACTATTGTCTCTCACTGGGAGAGGATGTCATCGAGAAGATGCCTTTCGGAAAATTCAATGGCGCAAGCGAGGTGCTTGTGTTCTATGTGTGTGGACACATGTTCTGCTACTACGACCTGGCACATTTCAAAGTGGTGACCGTTAAGTGCCAGCCCGAGCGCATCAACGAGCTTCAGGCCTCGGAGCAGGGCATTACCGCCCCCTACAATATGAGCCCTCGTCATTGGGTGGGGCTTGATGTGGAGTTGATTGATAATAACATGGCGAAAGAACTTATAAGAAACTCCTATAATATCGTTAAATCAAAATACACAAAAAAACGCCCATGACAACGGTAGATTGCATGGGCGATTGTATTTCGTGATTAGCTATGTCTTATGGCGTGATTTGGATATTGTCGTTTCGGTAGGGGACAAGTCGTCCTCTCAATGTGACGCGGCCATTGCCCATGGTCGGGTACACATCGGCGATGGCATGGTCGCTCTCTTTAAAGATTGTCACAGTAACGCTGGCATTCATGTGCATTCCTCTCATGTGGTAGGTGATGATGGTGTTGCCTTTTTTGTCGGTTTTGATGTCTTTCTTGCCAATGGTGCCATGCAGCGTTATTCCGCCTAAGCCGTTCAGGCCAGGATCAAAGTTGTTGAAAGCTACTTGGAATATACCTTTCTCGCCTTGCATGAGCAAGAAGTTGGTGTTGTTGTTAAGTCCTAACGAGTAGACTCCGCGGCCATTGCTCACTTCGGTGGCCTGTAGCACAAAATATCCATCTTGGACGGCTCTCACGGCCTTGAGGTTGTAGATCGAGTCAACAATCTCATGGTCTCTCTCAATGCGTGCTTTGCGCTCGCGCTTTGTTTCATTTTCGGGAATGTCTCCAGTTCTCTCAATCACATAGATGTCGTCATCATAGACTTGCTGAGCCGATACTCTTGCTGGATTCAGTGTTATTGATGCCGCAACCAAGGTGAATATAAAAAATACCTGTTTCATAGCTCTTGTTTTTTTGTGTTGTTGCAAAATTACATATTATAAACACACAAACACTTATTTTACTGCATCATTTTTCTACTTTTTTTTCAAGAAAATGTTATTTTTGCAAACTAAACAAATATTTATTATGGAAAACGTGAAACGAATGTCTTGGTTTGTCAAATTTTTATTGCTGGCGGCCTTTGCTATGGTGATGCTCATTGTTGTTTCTGTTGTCATACTGATAATTTATGGCGGCCGATACACTACGATAAATGCTCAGATAACCATGATAGCTTTGCAAAATGTGCTCATTTTCATTGTGCCAGTGGTGATCTTGGCTCTAATTTGTTGGAGTAATGAAAAAAGGCCGATGATGCAAACCCTTTGGGTGAACAAGGCACCATCATTCAGGTCGATAGCTTTAGCGGTGATTGTTTACATAGTGGCTTTGCCAGCGATGAACTGGCTTGTAGATTGGAATGAAGGTCTGCATCTGCCACAGGCACTGCACGACTTAGAGAAGATGCTGCATGAAATGGAAGATTCGGCTCAAGGTGTGACGAGCGACCTGCTCACAACCAAGACTTGGGGAGGAATGCTGTTGCGTGTTCTGTTGATTGGTGTTCTCACGGGTATGGGCGAGGAGTTTTTCTTCCGTGCAGGCATGTTGGGGTCACTGCATTTTGACAGAGTTAAACGGCATGTCGCGGTGTGGGCTGTAGCATTTATCTTTAGTGCTATTCACATGCAATTCTTTGGTTTCGTGCCACGCTTGTTGATGGGTGCCTGGTTTGGCTACCTGATGTTGTGGAGCGGTGAGGTATGGACTCCCATTATTGCTCACGCGCTCAACAATAGTGTTGTGGTAGTGTTCACTTTCCTTGCCGAGAATAAATATATCGGCGACAATGTGATTGAAACCTTGGGCGTGCCCCAAAATGGCCAGCCGCCATTCCTGGCTGTGGGCAGTGCAATTGCAACTGTGATTGTGATATGGTTGTTTATGCGAGGTAAGAAAAATGAGATAGAGTCATGAGAAAAACAATTTTAATGGCGGTGCTGGCCTTCGTGGCCCTGACAGCAAGAGCACAGGATGTGGTTTGCCACCGAGGATATTGGGACACCGAGGGATCGGCACAGAACTCGATTCGATCTCTTGTCAAGGCCGATTCTATAGGAGCATGGGGCACGGAGTTTGACGTGTGGATGACTGCCGACGGTGTGCTTGTCGTGAATCACGATGCTACTTTTCAAGGCATCACGATAGAGACTGCTAACTGGCGGCAACTCAAAAACTTGCACCTTGACAATGGCGAGCCGCTGCCTACGCTGGAGAAAATGCTCAACCGAGCTAAAACGCTTAAAATAAAGCTTGTTTTGGAGTTGAAGCCACACACAAGCAAAGACCTGGAGCGAGAGGCAGTAGCCAAGATTGTTGCTATGGTTAAGAAAATGGGGCTGGAAGAACGCATGGAGTATATCACGTTTTCATTTTCTGGGATGAAAGAGCTCAAGGAAAAGGCCCCAGCGGGGACTCCTGTCTATTATCTCAATGGTGACCTTTCACCATTTCAGTTGTCGGAATATGATGTCGCTGGTATCGACTACAGTATCAGGGTGATGCGTGAGCATCCACAGTGGATTGACGAAGCTCACTCGCTTGGCATGAAGGTGAACGTGTGGACTGTGAACAGTGACCGAGATATGGAGTGGTGTATTCATTATGGAGTGGATTATATTACCACCAATGCACCCGAAAAACTACAACAAATGCTGGGCGACAATCCTTAAAGAAATACATTAATGGCAGACGATTAATTGTTTGTCAGCAAGTGTAATACTGAAAATGCCTTTGTGTTATTGTTTTTAACAAAAAACTCCCCTTGTCATTGGCGACTTGGGGAGTAAATTTTTTATTGTTACAATTTATTCTTTCATTGCCTTGATGATGCGTTGTGTGGCTTCTTTTACAACCGAACGCTGAGTGGCGAAGTTGATACGGATAAAGCCTTCACCAGCTTTGCCATACATGGCGCCATCGTTGACGAGAACCTTGCCGTCATCGAGTAACTTCTGGGTGACCTCGGTACTTGTTTTGCCGGTGGGGGTTACATCTATCCAGGCAAGGTAGGAACCTTCGGTAGGGGTGATGTGGAAGGCGGGTAATTCTAACTCCATCATCTCACGCATAAGTTGGAAATTACCTGAGAGGTACTCGTTGAGAGCCTCAATCCAGCTTTCCCCATGGTTATATGCAGCCATGAACGCCTCAAGTCCGAAGGGGTTGAGATTGCAAACTTGGTTGTCGATTAATGCTTTGTTAATTAGTGCTTTAACGTCGGGATCGCTGCTCACGATGAAAGCTGCTTGTAATCCAGCGATGTTGAATGATTTGCTTGGAGAGCCGCAAGTGATACAGTTGCCTTGTGCTTCTTGTGATATGGATGCAAAGGGGGTGTAATGATGGCCAGGCATCATCATCTCACAGTGAATTTCGTCGCTGATGACTTTTACACCGTGCTTGATGCACATATCATTGACTCTCTGCAGCTCTTCGCGTCTCCACACTCGTCCAGCTGGATTGTGAGGGTTGCAGAATAGGAGAGTGCGAGTGTTGTCGTCGCTGAGAGCCTTTTCTAATGCGTCATAGTTGATTGAGTAGGAATAATCGCTGTTGTAGGTCAGTGGCACCTCAACGGGCGTGCATTTGTTGCTCTCGATGCAGGTGAAGAAGCAGTTGTACACAGGGGTCAGAATTACAACTTTCTCGCCGGGAGTGGTTATTGCTCTTAGAACTGCATCTACGGCTGGCACAACTCCTGTGGTGTAATCTATCCAGTCACGGTCGATGTGCCAGTTGTGGCGACGGTCAAACCAGTTTATTATGGAATGGTAGAATTCTTCGGGCACGTTGGCATAACCCATAACTTCATGCGATAAACGTTTCTGTAGGGCTTCAATGATGCAGGGAGCTGCCTTGAAGTCCATGTCGGCTACCCACATGGGAATGACTTCGTCGTTTGGACAATGGTCCCATTTCACTGAGTGTGTGTCGCGACGGTTAATAATCTCATCAAAGTTGAAGTTCTTGTTGTTCATAGTTTTTATGGGTTGATATAAAGTGCAAAAAATGGTTGATTAAGTATTATGATACAAAGTTAATGTATTTGCGGTTTATTATTAAATGTTTTGAGGATTTTAACTGCTGATAATAGAACTTTTCTTAATCCAGCGCCCTGAAAGGAGTCTTGCGAGGAATATCGAGCCTCTAACACATAGTTCTATGCTCATGGCTGTCCACACGCCAAGTAAACCATAGGTTGGGGCAAGCAGTGCGGCAAGAGTGATTCTCACAATCCACATGCTGCCTAAATTCATGAGGCTTGGGATGAATGTGTCGCCAGCTCCCACCATTACGCCATAACTCACGATTGCAATAGCATAGAGGGGCTCGGCCCATGCCTCGATGCGCAAGCAGCTGGCTCCCAGGTCTACAATAGCTTGCACAGGCGACATGATGGATAGCATCTGTGGAGCAAAAGCGTACATCAATATTCCCAGAATAGTCATCGACACTACACCCAGGGTAACTGTTATATAGGCAAACCGCTTTGACAGGTGGCGTCTGCCTGCACCAATGCTCTGTCCCACAAGAGTAGTGGAGGCCTCCGAAAAGCCATAACCGGGCATGTAGCAAATGCTCTCGGCTGTGATGGCAAATATGTTTGCGGCAATGGCTATGCTGCCTAATGGTGCCACAATGGCTGTTGTGGCGATGTAAGCACCGCACATCATCGTTTGCTGAAGTGCTACGGGAACACCTATTTTGCATGCTTTCTTGAGTGTGTTGACGCTGGGCGTGAACGTGCCTCTGGTGCCGGCAAGCTTGAGCTCACGAGAGCGGTAAATGAGGAAGTAGAGCATTATCAGGCACGTTACCACCTCGGCAAGCACTGTGCCAAGCGCTGCGCCTGTCACTCCGAGACCGGCTCCAGGCATGTGGAATTTGATGCCCCATAAAGTGATGTCGCGACTTGGGAAAATGAGGAGGAAATTGAACAACACATCAAGAACACACATCAAGATGTTGATCATGCCTGGAACTTTCATGTTGCCTGAGCTACGCAACATGCCACCGGCAAGGAATTCTATTTCAAGGAAAGGCAGGAATAGCGACAAGATGAAGAAGTAGACCGAAGCATTGTGACAGACGGCCTCAGGGCCGCCAAGCCAGTGGGGCAACTTCCAGCTAATGGCGCATCCAATGGCTGTCAAGACCAATGAGAATGTCATGCAGCTCACAATCGATTGTCGCAGGACGCTGCGACAATCGTCGTTGCGGTTGGCGCCAATCAGGTGCGCTACCTGAACAGTGAATCCCATGGCTGCGGCGTTGAGCAAGCCGCCGAAGAGCCACATCGAGGTCGACACCAGGCCTATCGAGGCGCTATCTTCGGCGCCAAGGCTCCCAACCATCGATGCGTCGATATATTGCATGATTATCATCGACAGTTGCGCCAGGATTGCTGGAGTGCTCAGGACAATGGTAAGCCTGAGCTGTTGCTTCAAGGTCATTGAAGCTCCAGTCTTAATCATGTCGATAAGCTTGTCTTTGTTGGAAGTGGCCACTGTTGTGTCTATATATATTAATGTGTATGTGACTTCTATGAACTATTTGACTCTTCATTCTTTGTAGAAGGGTAAAAAAAAGCCTCACAAGTGTGAGGCTTTTTTAATTCATCTATTCAACGAATTATTTGTTACGTTGGATAGTTACGGCACGGCCGAGAGGTGCACATTGTGGACCATAGTCAACCAAGTTGCCGTTGTTGGTCTCAGCCTGGAGGCGACCACCGTCGATACCCTTCTCAATGAGAGTGTTCTTAACGCCATTTACACGGTCGTGACGGAGCTTGATGTTGATCTCGTCGTTACCAGTGTAGTTGTCGGCCCAACCAGTAAGAATGTAGTTGTCATTCTCTTGCTTCATAACCTCAGCTACTGCGTTTACAACCTCCATTTGAACTGGAGTGATGTAAGACTTACCTCTTGGATAGTAGATAGTTGCCAGAGGAGCCTCGTTAGAGATAGTAGTCAGGTTGTTTTGAGGAGTAGTTGGAGGAGTAACAGGAGCGTTCTTCTTCTTCAAGCACTCGTTGAGTTGGTTCTCAAGGTCACGAATCTTAGCATTAGCTTTTGCAAGCTGGTTGCGGAGATTGTCGAGGTCTGCACTGTTGTCGCGTACTTGTGGGCAGATGGGAACAACGGGAGCGTTCCACTCAGTCTTACCAAACTTGTAAGCGAAGCCGAGCATTGCGCTTGGGTACTCAATCCAAGTCTTGCGACCGCTACCATCCATGTGCTCCTGAATCATGTCGAAACGGAGGTCAAGGAGGAGGTCAACGTGCTTGCCAAGAGCGAAGCTGTTGAGCAAACCTGCTTGGAGAGCGAAGTTACGATCGTGCCAGCCATCCTTGCCATTGTTCCAGCCACCATACTTCCAGCTACCGTCGCCATTGCGTTGGTCTTTGTAGAAGTTCCAGCTTGTAGAAGCACCAGCATAAACTGTAGCGTTGTAGAAACGGCCAGGCTTGTAGCCGCAGATCCAGTTGGTAACATTGAAGAGAACGTCACCAGTTACACCGATACGGTTGAAGAGTTGTCCTGCATAGTCGGGACCATCCTTCATTTGGTCAGCCATGTCAGCACGGTAACCAATAGCATTGATGTTGTTCATGTCGGTAGCACCCTTCATCTGCTCGAAGTGACCGCCGATGCGAACACCCAACAATGGAGAGAACCACTTACCAATGAACAAGTTTGCCTTGGGGGCGAGGAAACGCTTACCGAGCTTCATTTTAGCATCTCTGTAAGACATCATAACGCCTACACCGCCTTCAGCCTGGATGAACCAGTTGTCTTGCATACGGTTGAAGATGTAGCCCTGAGCGGGATCCTCAACGTACTGTACTTCCTGAGCGTTAACTGCAGGAGCCAAGAAAAGAGCACATGCACATGCTAGTAATGTAATCTTTTTCATAGACTTACGTTTTTTTAAATAAAAATTTTTATTTGTTAAACACTAAAATAAATTGTATACCTTATCAAAACATTGTGCAAATATATAGCTTTTTTTTTGATTGTTAATCATTTTCTCAAAAAAATCTTCAAAAAAAGGTCATTTTTTGCTTTTTTTGAGGGTTTTTTGGATTTCACGAGCGATATTTTGGGGTGAAAAGCCAAATTTTTCGTCCAAAATCTTGTACGGAGCCGAGGCACCAAAGTGGTCAAGTCCGAAAACGGTGCCTCCGTTGACAACACTTTGCAGGGTTGAGGGCAGTCCTGCTGTGAGTCCAAAAGTTGTGATCTCGGGAGGAATCACTTCGTTTTGGTATTGTGCAGGCTGATTCTTGAACAACCCTATCGATGGTATCGAAACAATTTGCACCTTGAGGTCTTGCTCGCTCTTTAGGATTTTGGTCGCCTCAACGAGTGTCGACACTTCCGAGCCGTTGCCCACCAGCACTATCTCTGGATTTTCGTCTTTATAAATTATGTATCCACCTTTTTCGGCCTGCAGCGCATCGTTGTAACGCGAAGCATAGTCGTCGCCCTTTTGTGAGGGCAGGTCGGGAATGTTTTGGCGGGAGAGGATGAGGGCTGTGGGGGTGAGGGTGTTCTCCATTGCCATCTTCCATGCCACGGTGCACTCGGCGCTGTCGGCAGGACGCAATACGAGCAAACTGTTACGGCCGCTGTGGTTCTTCAGCTCTTCCATAAGCCTGATTTGTGCCTCTTGCTCCACGGGCTCGTGGGTGGGACCGTCTTCACCCACGCGGAATGCATCGTGGGTCCAGATGAACTTCACTGGTAGCTCCATGAGGGCCGAGAGTCGAACAGCGGGTTTCATATAGTCGCTGAACACGAAGAATGTTCCGCATGCGGCTATCATGCCTCCATGGAGTGCAATTCCGTTGATGAGGGCTGTCATGGCAAGCTCGCTAACACCAGCCTGGAGGAATGCGCCCTCGAAGTCGCCGCGAGTGAATGCTTTGGTCTTCTTGAGAAACCCGTCGGTCTTGTCGCTGTTGGCAAGGTCGGCACTCGACACAATCATGTTGCCCACACCTTCGGCGAGGGCTCCAAGCACATTGGCGCTTGAGGCACGGGTGGCAAGTCCTGGCTTATGCTCTATCGATGCATAGTCGATGGCGTCGATTTCGCCTTTTATGTAACGTCCAAGCTGTGCGGCTTTCTCTGGGTTGGCGTCGCACCAGGCTTGCTCCTTCGCTTTGCGCTCGGCAACGATTGAGCGCAGCTGTTCGGTGCGCTTGCTGTATAGTTCGGCGGCCTCGGGGAATACTTGCCATGGATTGGCCGGGTCGCCGCCTAAGTTCTCGATAGTTTTCTCAAAGCTGGCTCCCGACTTGCTCAGAGGGTTGCCGTGGGTGCTGCATTGTCCCTCGAAATTCTTGCCGTCTTCGGTCACGCAGCCTCGTCCCATTATGGTCTTGCCAATGATTATCGTTGGTCGCTCAGTTTCCTGTTGTGCCTTAATGATGGCGTCGGCAATGGCAACGGGATCGGTGCCGTCAATCTCGATGACGTTCCAATTCCAGGCGCGGTATTTCATAGCGGTGTCCTCGCAGCTCACAGCGTCGCACATGGTAGAAAGCTGAACAGAGTTGCTGTCGTAGAACATGATGAGGTTGCTAAGCCCTAGTAGGCCGGCCAGACGGCCCGCCTCTTGTGAGATGCCCTCTTGCACACCTCCATCGCTGATAAAGGCATAGGTCTTGTGGGCAAATACCTCGCTGAAGTGTGCTGCGATAAATCTCTCGGCAATGGCACAGCCCACAGCCATCACGTGTCCCTGACCTAATGGGCCACTGGTGTTTTCAACACCGTGCTTCACATCAAGCTCGGGGTGTCCCGGAGTGATGCTTCCCCAAGAGCGGAACGCTTTGATGTCGTCGATGCTGTATTTGCCGGTCATGAACAGGGTGGCATAAAGCATGGGCGACATGTGGCCTGGGTCAAGGAAGAAGCGATCACGTGAGAACCAGCAGGGGTCGTCGGGGTCGTGAACAAGGAAAGAGCTGTAAAGCACATTGGCAAAGTCGGCTCCGCCCATTGCACCGCCAGGGTGTCCCGACTTGGCGTTTTCCACCATTGCAGCGGCAAGAATTCGAATGTTGTCTGCCGCGCGAGTCATTAATTTATCGTTTATCATAAAATATAACATTATAATATATATATTACGTGACGAAGATACAATATATTTTAATAATGTGCAAGAGTTTTTGCTGTTTTGTGAGAAAAAAATAAAAAAGGCACCGATAGAATCGATGCCTTTGATATTGATAGATTGATAATAAGTTGTTATTCTGTTGTTTCAAGTTTCGCCTTCTTCGAAATTCTACTACCGACAAGTGCGTAGAACAGAATGTATACAGCGCAAGCCAGCGGAATGATGTAGCTTAAAATGTAGCTGTTAAATATGTCGGCGATCCATCCTTGCAACGGTATTAAGATGCCTCCGCCAAATACCATTGTCATGAATACGCCCGATGCGATGCTGGTGTACTTACCGAGGCCTTCAACAGACATGTTGAAGATGCCTCCCCACATAACTGAGGTGAAAAGTCCCACCAGAACGAAGAAAATGATGCCCACAGGAGTCTCGCCCCACACTATTTTCAGGTCGCCCCAGGCTATGCCAGGCATGTTGAACGTAATGTCTTTTGGTAAGAAAATACCAAGAAGAAGGAAGATGATTGCCATGGTAGCACAAATAGATACCTGTTTGCGGCTGCTGACCTTAGCACCAATCAAACCGCCTATGAATCGACCTATGAGCATGAGGAACCAGTAGATGGCCACAATGCAGCCAGCAATTGTTGCGTTCATCATCACGCCAGGTTCTTCTTTTTCTTGAATCTGAGCGTTGAGGGTACCGTTTTTAATGTGTTCGGCAGTGGTAGCAATGTCTTCTTCAAGGTCTCTTACAGCTATAGAGTCGGCGCGACCTATTTTTGTGTTAGGATAAACATCTTTCTTGAAGGCCATAATGCTATCGTAGTTGACTGATAACTTGTGATAGGCAATAGAAGCCTCTTCGGGCGAATTGTTTTTATATTGGTTGAGCACCTCAACCTTTTTCTTTATCATGTCGGGGGTATCGGCAGTGAGATATTGCAAAGAGTATGTTGGAGGACCGACCTCAAGACCCATGTAGAGGAAGATGGCAAGAATACCAAGGTTGAAGTGACGAAATGAGAATGCGCCATGTTTTTTCTCAACTTTCTGGGTAGCAGCGTTGCTATCGGTGGCCTCATCTTCATGTTTTGGCTCTTCAATTTTGGTGAAAGTAAGAATAATGAAAGCTATTACAAACACTGTGATTGCTGCAACTAGAGCTGGAGTGGCGTCTTCAATCTCGGCGTGGGCAGCATCGGCAATTAGCGAGCCCATAATGATTGTGACAGCGACTGCGGCAAGGGAGTTGCACACACCACCAAATTGCACGAGTTGGTTACCTTTGTTTCCCCCACCGCCCATTGTGTTGAGCATTGGATTAACAACGGTGTTGAGCATACACATGCAGAATCCTGCAATGAAAGCACCAAGCAGGTAAACCCAGAAACTCTCAATGCTAACCCATCCACTCATGTACTGAATGAATACGCCCACAATTCCTATAAAGATGGCGAGTAGCGCGGTCTTCTTGTAGCCAAATTTCTTGAGAAGCATACCACTTGGGATGCCCATCACAAGATAGGCAATGAAATTGGCGGCATTACCTAATTGTGCTGCGAAACTTGATGCATGAAACTGATTTTTAACGATTACAGCCATTGGGCTGCAAAGGTTGGTGACAAATGCTATCATTGCGAACAGGAAGAACATCATAATGATAGCAATCCATTGTT
>CAMVKS010000046.1 GCA_947167995.1 uncultured Prevotellaceae bacterium | reverse complement strand
GAGTTTGACGAGGGTGCTCGCGTGCTTCGCGCCAAGATTGACATGGCGTCGAGCAACATGCACTTCCGCGACCCCATCATGTACCGCATCATCAAGACTCCACACTGGCGCACTGGCACCAAGTGGAAAGTATACCCGATGTATGACTTCGCACACGGCCAGAGCGACTACTTCGAGGGTGTGACCCACTCGATTTGCACCTTGGAGTTCGTGCCTCACCGTCCACTCTATGACTATTTCGCCCACCTGCTTGCCGGCGACACCGTCAACGAGTACTGCCCACGCCAGATTGAGTTCAACCGCCTGAACCTCACCTACACTGTGATGAGCAAGCGCAAGCTGCTTCAATTAGTGAAGGAAGGCCTCGTGGCAGGCTGGGACGACCCACGCATGCCCACCATCTGCGGCTTGCGCCGTCGTGGCTACACCCCACAGTCAATCAAGAACTTCCTCGACGACATTGGCTACACCAAGTATGAGGCTCTGAACGACATCGACCTGCTTGAGCACAACATACGCGAGGACTTGAACAAGAACGCCAACCGCGTGTGTGCCGTCCTCAACCCCGTGAAAGTGGTCATCACCAACTACCCCGAGGACAAGGTGGAAATGCTCGCCATGGACAACAATCCCGAGCAGGAGAATGCCGGCACTCACGAGATGCCATTCTGCCGCGAGATATACATTGAGCGTGACGATTTCATGGAGAATCCTCCCAAGAAATTCTTCCGCATGACCCCAGGCAAGGAGGTGCGCTTGAAAGGCGGATACATCATCATGTGCAACGACGTGGTGAAAGATGACGAAGGCAACATCACCGAGATTCACTGCACCTACGACCCCGACACCCTGAGCGGCACTCCTGGCAGCATGCGCAAAGTGAAAGGCACGCTGCACTGGGTATCGGCACGACACTGCAAGGAAGCCGAAGTGCGCCTCTACGACCGCCTGTTTGCAGTCGAGAACCCATCGGCCGAGGCCGACAAGGACTTCCGCGAGTTGCTTAACCCCGACTCTCTCAAGGTGCTCACCAATGCCAAGATAGAGCCTTATCTGGCCGAGATCGCCAAGCCTGAGGACAAGTTCCAGTTCCAGCGCATTGGCTACTTCTGCGTAGACCCCGACAGCACTCCCGGTCACCTGGTGTTCAACCGCACTATCACCCTCAAGGACAGCTGGGCAAAGGCACAGAAGAAGTAAGTGGTAAGTGGAACGTTTTAAGTGCTAAGCAGGTTCTGGGATGATGCAGCACAAGGAATTAGTAGAAAAACTGTCTAAATCGCTCGACCGCAACAAGAGTGATATCAATAAACTGGTTGAGGCTCTGAGCAACGTTGTAATGGAACGTTGCTCGGAGCTTGACAGCATCAGTGTGCCACGCTTTGGCACCATCGAGGCGGTAAAGCATAACGAGACAGTGAAAATGGATGAATCGACAGGCAAACGCATGCTGCTTCCACCACACGTGGATGTTGAATTCACAACAAGTACGGTTCTTAAGAAACGCCTCAACCAGCCATGAAAGAGAAGATAGCATTTCCACAACTGGTTGAGCTTGTGGCCGAGAAAGCCAGCACCACGAGCCGTATGAGCGAACTCTTTCTACAAGAGCTCTTCGCCATCATCTCACAGGCTTTGGAGAAGAACGAGACGGTGAAAATCAAGGGATTGGGGACATTCAAAATCGAGAAGGACGAAGACAGCAAGAATGTAATCTTCATCCCCGACAATGCACTTGCCGAGGCTGCAAACGCTCCTTTCTCACAATTCAAGCCAGTAGAGCTGTGTGACGAGGTCACACAGGAACAGCTTGACGCGATTGACGCCGAGATGCAGCCCAAGCCAGCTACGACAACTCTGGCTGAACCCATCGAAAATGCCCAGGAGCCCGTTCAGGATGACAAGGCGGAGACAAAACCAGTTGCCGAGGACGGAACTGTCCAGGAACCTCAACCACCCGAAGAGCCAAAGCAAGAAGAGCAGCAACAAGCTGAACCAGCACAGGCAAAAGCTCCCATCGAGCATGTTGAGCCAGTCAAGCCTGCAAACAAGAGAAAGTGGATAGCAATCGCTGCCAGTATTGCCGCGATAGCATTGATTGCCGGCATCGTCACGCACTTCACGAAAAATGATTCAAGCAAGACTATCGCCACGACCGATACCATCACAGCTCCTCGACCAGAGCCGGCACCTGTCGTCACCGACACTTTGCGTGAAGGCAACCGCCTGTATGACATGGCTAAACACCACTATGGCGACCAAGCCTTCTGGGTGTATATCGCCCTGGAGAATCGACAGCAATACCCCGACTATCACGACATTCACAGTGGTGACGTCGTTGTCATTCCTGCTGCCGAGAAATATGGCATCAACAGCGACAGCAAAAAGAGTCTGCGTGCCGCAAATGCCGAGGCGATGAAGCTCAGCTCAGAAGTCAAAGCCATGAACAAGGAAAACGGCAAAGATGACGAAAAGGACGAAAAAGAAAAAGACAAGAAGGCCAAAAAGGACAAAAAAGGTGGAAAAAAACACCATCACAAGCGTCATCACCATTAATAACGCTAAGAGATGATTATCAAATGCTTTAGTCTTGTTGCCGAAGCTATACAAGCGATAGCAAGGTCCACATCCTTGATAAAACTATAAAGTTGAATTATGCATCACCGAAGGCGTTCCAGCCTTGGGCGCGGATTTCCATTTCGGCATCATCACGGGTTACCATGTAGGCTCCGAGTTCGGGCTTGGTGATGCGGCCTATGAGCTTGACGGTCTTCATCTGTGCTACCTTATCATGATCGGTCAGTGGCACAGTGAACAGCAGTTCATAATCCTCGCCTCCGTTCATGGCTGCAGTCACAAGATTCATGTTCAATTCCTCGGCCATGACCGCGGTCTGGTAGTCGATGGGAATGCGATCTTCATAAACCCTGCACCCCACCCCACTATCCTTGCAAATGTGGAGCAACTCGCTCGAAAGGCCGTCGCTCACGTCCATCATGGCAGTGGGTTTGATGCCAAGTTCACGCATCTCGGCGATGACGTCGGCACGTGGTTCGGGCTTGAGCTGGCGTTCCAGCAGGTATTCACGCCCGGCGAAGTCGGGCTGGAAGTCCTTCTGTCCCGCACTTGCCACTCGCTCTCGCTCAAGCAACTGCAGGCCCATATAGGCTGCGCCCAAGTCGCCGCTCACGCAAATCAGGTCGGTGTCGCGTGCGCCTTTTCGATACACAATCTCCTTCTCGTCAGCCTCACCAATGCATGTGATGCTGATGAGCAGCCCAGTCACCGACGCCGAGGTGTCGCCCCCCACCAAGTCCACGCCATATCGCTCGCAAGCCGCATAGATGCCGGCATATAACTCATTGATGTGCTCCACGGTGAAACGTTTAGAGATTCCCAACGACACGGTAATCTGCCTGGGAGTACCGTTCATGGCATAGACATCGCTCAGGTTCACCGCCACTGCCTTGTAGCCCAAATGCTTCAATGGAGTGTAGGTGAGGTCGAAGTGTATGCCCTCAAGCAGCAGGTCGGTAGTGACCAAGGTCTTCTTGCCTTCATAGTCCAGCACCGCACAGTCATCGCCCACGCCACGCACAGTAGATGAATTCTTCACTTTGAAATCACGTGTGAGGTTGTCAATCAACCCAAATTCTCCCAATGTAGAAATCTCAGTCTCGCTCATTGTTCTATAATTGATTAAATAATTGCTTTTATTAAAAATTACAACTCGTCGTCCTCATCACCCATAGCCAACTCCATGAGCAGAGTATCGGAATATATCAACCTGAGAAGATTCTCCTCGTTATAGAAACATATAATCCAGGTGTCATCATCCCTATAACTCACCTTATCAATCTCTTCGGTGTTGCGATAATAGTCGTATTTCCTGTCTAATTTCTCCTTGAGCACATCAAACCAATAATCGCCGTCGTCCTCTTTGTTGAAACCTATGCTGTAGAGGGTGTTGTTATAGAATTGTAAAAACACAAAATCCCAAGTCACACCTCCGAACGATATTCCACCGTCAAGAAAGACACCAAGTGTTGCGCCTTCATCAAACTCATCAAACGGATATCCCTTGGCCTGCAACACATTCTTGGCCTGCTGCCTGGTACTCGAGCCGAGGGTCAGCCCCCAAATCTTGTTGTTGAGCTGGCTGTAACCTGTGAGGCAAACTGCCATCATTATTAATATCAAGATTATTTTTTTCATAATATTCTTTTTCAATTCTTATAATTGTGATTGTAATTATAGAAAGCACAAATTTACACAATTTATTCCAATAATAGACTAAGATTGACAGTTTTCTTGCCACAAAAGAGAACGGCTGTCTTATTCTTGTGGAAGAGATTCCAAAAATAGACAGCCGAATTTCTATCAAATAAAATAGAGTCTTATTTCATTCTTAAATTAAATTTTGAAGATATACTCCAGCTCATCAACGTTGATATCAGGCTCAGTTGGATGTTTATAGTACTGAACAATATCACTGTTGGAAGCTGTTGCCTGGCAATGCACATTGCCTTCCGAGTCCTTAATGGTCAGCTCAAAACTGATGCCTGTTCTTGCAAAAGTGTTGATGGGGATAGACATGTCTTCGATAATCGTCACTGCGGTTGATTTGGCAATATAATCGGCAATACTGGGAATGATGTCATATCCATCAAAGTAATCATCGCTAAACGACAGGACAAACTTCACGCATTTCTTGCTATAACTTGCCGACTCAAGGGCTATCCCTGAGGATCCCTCTACTGGGAATTGAGATGGTGGGACATTAAAGTACAAAGAGAATAGGTCAAATACATCTTGTGTGGTTAGGCGGGTGACGTCGGCCTCGGTAGTGGCCTGCTTGCGTTGTGAACCACGTTTCTTGGCACTGGCTTCAACACTGCCCAGCAACATCAATACAATCAGCGCAAAAGCGATTATAGGTCTAAACTGTTTCATAATCATAATATTTTTAGGGGTTATTGTTTGTTTGTCAATTACTAAGCTCTACTACCTTTTTGGAAATTCCTAAGCTCTCGTGCGGTGATAGTAATAGTTTGGAAAGGAGTCTTCTCGCCTTTCTTGAAGTATCGGTAGTTGATCGAGATTCCCAAGCTTGCCATCTGGTCAAGATAGTCATCACCGAAGATGAGAGCATTGCCTTTCAACTCGTTGTACACGTCTTTCATCAAGTCTTTCTTGATTTGACTCACCTGGGCCTGGTCGCAATCACTGGTATCATAGAATGGCACGAATTGCTCTTTGACAATGTAGTCATAGCTGATTTTTGATCCCACCATCTTGGCTTTTGTGAATACCAATCCTTTACCTATGTCCTTAGGGCAACTATTGTTCTCTCTCTGGATTGATCTTTCCCATGATTGAAGAGTCATTCTACTATTGTCGACAACTTCGGTAGCTGTTACCTCGGGCAATGCCACAGTCATTTCTTCGTCAGCATTGCTCAGTTCTTCAGTTATGGGTGCTACATCATCAGTGGTATTATCGTTACTATATAAACCATAGTGGTTGAAGTTGCTCAAATACTCCATTTGATGATTTTCGCGGTTCTGTTTCTCATATTTCATATAGAAGCGCACACCAAACAGAATCGCAGCTATGATGAAAGCCACAACCTTAGCATTTCCTGAATGGCTTTTTTGAGAAGCCTCGTAGGCGCTCTCGTTGTAAGAATAACTGTAGTCAGGCTCGCTTGATTCTGTCTCGAAAGTTTGGTCATCGACAAGCTGGTTCAAATCGTTCTCTTCCAAGAAGCGCGAAAGCAGATCATTGGCCTCAAGTACTTTTGAGCCATCGACCATGACATCCCACTTAGCGATGTTCTGCTCAATATTTTCGGCAACATAGGCATTGATGCCGTTATAACGAATGTGCTCCATCATCTGCTGGGCAATTTCTCTCTCTTCAACTGTGATTAAAGTAATAAAATCCATAATGCTCTATTTTATTTGTGGTTAATAATGTTTTTACTCTTAATAAAAATAATCTAATAAGGTAATCAAGGTTATGCTATTTTTTGTATTTCTTTTTCGCAGTTTGATTAATGATTACATTGCAAATTTAATATGCGAAGCATGTAAAATGCAAATTATCAAGAACCTACATGATTACACCATGGATTAAAATGACGAAATGATGGGGTTTGATGATTTCTTAGGTCGCACAAAAAAAGAGACATCCGCAAGTGCGACAGGCATGTCGCCTCTTGCGGATGTCTACTCCCGTCAATCAACATGATTGACTTTATAGAACAGAATTTCTTCTTATAACTATTCTCTCTTGAATGTCAACAATTTATCAGTCGGCCGTCACATCTTCTCGCTTCAAAAGCTCACGATAGATAACGGCATCGATTCCCAATGAAATAGGAACAATCAACAAGATGCAAGCAATTATAACAAGGATTCCAAGAATAGCAAGGAATTCAATTTGAGGCAGGATAAATATTGCAGCAAGAATGCTGATAACCACCGAAGTGATAGCACCAAATGCCAACTTAATCAAGAAAATCTTGATTTTGTAGCCATAGGTATATTCGTTACTCTTGCTCAAAGCCTTGATGGCATGCATGTCCTTGTCGATGAGTAGATAAATCGCTATATACCAAGAATAGGCCAGTACTATAGCTGGGAAATACAGGAATAATAATGCAGTGAACATCGCCATCATGTACAGTCCTGCAAAGATGAAGAACCTGCCCATGTACTTGCGATAAACCGAGTCGAAGATAAAAGTGGGATTGATGACCTTTCCCTTGCTCAACTCTACAGGTATCGACAACATGGCTATTGTTGTTCCCACATTGAGATAAGGAATCCAGCAGGTGAGCGAGTAAAGAATCACTGTGATAATGAGCGAACCAAAGTTCTTAACGCCAATCATGACACCATCCTTGATGGTTTCGATTACTGGCAGAATCTCACCCTTGGGCATCATGCCTGGAGCAGCATATCCTGGCGCCATGCCACCACCATATTGCTGATAGCCCTGACCATAGGGTTGCTGCTGATAGGGCTGCTGCTGATTGAATTGTGGCTGTGGTTGCACAACTTGTGGTTGCATGGGAACGGGTTGAGGCTGTGGTTGAAACTGTGGTTGAGCCGAAGCGGGAGCAAAGCATCCAGCCAGCTCCTCTAAATCTTTGGCTTGTACCCACTGAGGCAGTCCCTCTCTCCACACCATAGAATTTGGGGTACATCCATTTGCCACCAGCTGGTCCATCTCGAAGGGACCTATGGGCTGACCATTCTGTTGTAAATAATACTGCATATCAATAATTTTTTATTCATTATTAAAAAAACTACAGATTACCTTGAATCAAGATAATCTGTAGTCGTAAAACTGTTTTACACTTCATCAAGATTGTTGATAACCTCCGTCACCATGAGCGTCATAATGGGCTCGGCTTTGGTGGCTGCTTGCTGAACCTCCTCGTGTGAGACATCGACAAAAATGCCCTCGCCTCCCAGGTCGGTAATCACACTGAGCCCGAAGACTTCCATGCCGGCATGTCGTGCCACAATCACCTCGGGCACAGTGCTCATGCCCACGGCATCGCCACCAATGCGATAGAAGAAGCGATACTCCGACGGTGTCTCAAAGGTGGGACCTTGAGTTCCCACATAGACACCTTCCTTCAGACGGATCTTGTTGTCTTTGGCAATCTTGCGTGCCATTTCAATGATGCGATGGCTGTAAGCCTCGTTCATTGCCGGGAAACGTGGACCGAGCTCGTTGTAGTTCTTGCCACGCAATGGGTGGTCGGGGAAGAGGTTGATGTGGTCGGTGATAAGCATCACATCTCCCACTCGGAAGTCGGGGTTCATGCCTCCGGCCGCATTGCTCACGCACAGCACTTTCACTCCTATAGCCTTCATGACCCGAATGGGGAAGGTGGCCTCCTTCATCGAGTATCCTTCATAGTAGTGGAAGCGGCCCTGCATAGCCATGACAAATTTCTTGCCGAGCATGCCAAAGATGAGCTGTCCTTTGTGTCCTTCGACGGTGCTGATGGGGAAATTAGGTATCTCGCCATAGGGTATAGCCACCTTGACATCGATTTTGTCGGCAAGGTTACCAAGCCCCGAGCCAAGCACGATAGCCACCTTAGGCATCTCGCCACCCACCTTCTCCTTGATGAAAGCAGCGGTTTCCTGGATTCTTTCCAGCCAGTTAATTTCTTTTTCCATTATTAAATATGTATTAGAGTTAATATATTAGTTACATGCATCACATTTCATTTATCCCTTCTATTTTCTTTTGAAGTTCATACATGAAATCTCGGTCCTCATAGTTTAGGAAGTCAACCTGTATTGGGATGAAATAGATGTTGTTCTGCCTTGTGGGAGGGAAATATGGACTGTTGAGAATTCTCACAGCATCTTTCTCGGTTGTCACAATATATTTGCGCTTTCCTTCCAGGTCATGGAAGAGCTTGAAAATGTATCGGAAATCGTCTCGGGTATAGGTATGGTGGTCATCATAGTGGATAACCTTGAGCCTTGTACCAAACTGTTTCAGATACTTGGCGAAAGGTCTTGGGTTGGCAATGCCTGCAATGCCCAGAATGAGGTCATCCTCGTCGAGCCAGTTGAGAGAAGTCAAGTCGGGGTTGCCAATGGGGAACACGGGCTCGGGGGCGCCATAGCGCACCTTTGAGAAATAGAGCTGTTGATACTTGAACAGGTCCATGTGTTCCTTTACCATGCGCAGGTCTACGGGCTTGACATCGTCGGGGCACTTGGTCACCACCACCATGTCGCACTTGAGAATGCGGTCGGCAGGCTCTCGCAATGAGCCTAACGGCAACAGTTTGTCTTCATAGGGAGGACGGCTGTAGTCAATCATCACCACGCTCACTGTGGGCTTGACATACCGGTGCTGCATGGCATCGTCAAGAATCACGAGGTTAATGTCGGGGTTAATGCGCAGCAGGTTCTTGATGCCCTTTCTACGGTCTTCACACACCGCCACGGTCACCATACCACGGAACTTGCGATAGATCTGGTAGGGCTCATCACCCAAGTCTACCGGCGAGAGGTTATCGTTGGCCATGACAAATCCCTTGGTGCGACGCTTGTATCCCCTGCTCAGCACCGCGATGTTATACTTTCGACACAATCGCGACACTATATATTCAACATGAGGAGTCTTACCGGTTCCTCCCACAGTGACATTGCCTATGGTCACTACAGGCACATCAAATTCCTCCTGCTTGAGAATGCCTGTATTGAAGCCCTGCTGCCGTAACCACACGCCAGCACCATAGCACCACGACAATGGAGTGAGCAGAGCTCTCTCGCTCACTTCAAGAACCTTGCGGCTTACTCTTATTATATTATCTAAATCCATCAAGCAATGATTGATCTATTTCTTCTTTATTGCATTAAAAGTCAATCTCAATGGGTTCCATCAAGCACAGCACTTTATCACGACCGAGAATCTCCTGTAGCTGCTCGTAGTAGTTGTAGAACATGCCCATGCGCTTGCGCATGTCATTTTCAATCTTTGCATACTGCATGGAGTTAAACATTTCGAAGAACGACAGTTCCTCGTTGGGATAGTCCACAACCTGGTAGTCGCCTTCTTTGAGTTTTGCTTTATTGGCTACCCACTTAATGGCATCGCCCAGACCGCCAAGCTCGTCAACAAGCCCAATCTTCTTTGCTGTGACAGCATCCCACACACGACCCTCACCAATGACCTTGATAGAGTCTTGAGAGATACCACGTCCCTGCGCACAACGTCCTGTGAACGTCTCATATCCCCGATTCACCATGCGTTGCAAAGCAGCTATCTGTGAGTCGTTGAGTGGCTTATAGGGAGTCCCTACTATTGCGTTCTCGTTGGTGTGCACCTCCTCTATAGTCACACCCAAGGTGTTGTTGACAAGGTTGCTGGCGTTAGGTATCATTCCAAAGATACCAATGCTACCCGTGATTGTCAAAGGCTCGGCAAAGATGCGTTGACCTCCTGAAGAGATATAATAACCACCCGATGCGGCATAGTCGCTCATGGACACTGCCAGTGGCTTGCCACTGGCCTTGAAGTCTTCAAGAGCTTTCCAAATCTCTTCGCTACCGAAGGCGCTTCCACCAGGAGAATTGACACGGAGCACGAGAGCCTTCACGTCATCGTTCAGCTGCAACTCTCTGATTTGCTTGGCAAAGGTTTCGCTGTAAATACCACTGGCATTACCCATGCCAGGAATTTTATTGCCATTCTCGTTGGTGCCACTATAGATTTCACCTGTAGCATAAAGCACAGCGACAGTGTTGCCAGTACTGCTGAATGGATTGTCATTGCCGGCGACAAGTTCCTCGGCAGTGACAAGCTTGAGGTCTTCGTCTTTTTCTACATCGGTCAATTTGCGCAGCTTGTC
Organism: uncultured Prevotellaceae bacterium; assembly: GCA_947167995.1. Taxonomy (GTDB): domain Bacteria; phylum Bacteroidota; class Bacteroidia; order Bacteroidales; family Muribaculaceae; genus Sodaliphilus. Next base: position 12,090 of record CAMVKS010000046.1, on the reverse strand, counting down.
TTCCATTTCGGTTCTATAACATGTATTGTCAACGAGCTTGTTGTCGAGCAGCTCCTTTGAGCTCATTGTTATCATCAAGCTGTCGGTAAGAGCGGCAAATTTGGTCGAGTCGATGTTGCGTGATTTTGCCATGTCGGATGAAATAACACTCCACAAGCTACCAAGATAATGGTTCTGCTGCTCACGGTTGGCCTCGCTCATCTGGTCAAGCATATAAGGCTCGACAGCACTCTTGAAGGTGCCCACTCTCACCACCTGCATCTCTATTCCCACCTTGTCGAGCAATCTCTTCATGTAGGGTGTCAACGACCCTAATCCGTGCACATCGACCGAGCCTTCGGGATTGATGAAGATGCTGTCGGCAAGTGATGCCAGGTAATAGTCGCTTTGCATTATGCCTTCATCACCATAGGCATAAACAAATTTCTTGCTCTTTTTGAAGTCCTTGATAGCTTCACGCAGCTCATAGAGCGACGACATGCCCGATGTCATGCCGCGGCAGTCAAGGTACAAGCCCTTGATTCTGGTGTCGTTCTTTGCAATCTTCAGGCCCTTGATTAAGGTTGACAGACTTTGAGACACCTCTTTATTGGGCATAAACGACATGAAGGAAGAGCCCATTGCTGCATCGCGCTCGTCGAGGGTTCCTTTCAGGTTGATATACATAATCGAGTTTTTCTGAATCTCGGGTTGTCCATTCATGGAACTTGACAAGGACCCGAAAATTATGAAACTCATGACAACTGCTGTTATAGTAAAAAATAACAACGCGAAGAAAACGCCCACAAAAGAGCCACACACTACAAGGAAGAATTTCTTTAACATTTCGTTATAATTTATTTTTCAGTCGTTTACCTACAAGTTATAATAGCCGCATCGGCATTTATTTCAATCTCGTTTTTATAGCATGGCATGTTTCCATCCTATGCAATTTACAAAGATAGAAATAAATTTTCCAATAGCAGTGATAAAAAACTATTTTTTTTGTTTTTTTTGACTTGGAGGTCTTTTTTTAGGACAATTAAGAGCTATTGGTTATCAGATTCTATGGGACTTGCCGCGCGGTTTGGATGGAAGTTGCTACCTTGTCAATCCCCCTTGATGCCTAATTTACAGGATATGGCTCCACTTGACGCACCTTCACACAAAACTCCAAGCGCGATGCGCCAGAAGAAGTTACCTAAAGCTGTATCCATCAAGGGGAAAACCTCGCATGAAGTCGGCAGCCGGCATGCGCCGCTTGCCCGAGAGCTGCAGCGACAGGATTTCGAGTGCCTGATGGGCACATCGCACCGTCAGGTGTTTGCCATCGGCTGTAATTGTGCCTGGCACGGCGTTACCACCCTGCTCTATGGGCTCGCTGGTGGCGAAAATCTTGACATGGTGTGCATTGCCTTGCTCATCAACGAGTTCACTCCAAGCTGCGGGATAAGGCGAGAGTCCGCGAATGTGGTTATAAAGCTGCTCGGCGGGACGATTCCAGTCTATTCGACAAGTCTCGGTGAATATTTTGGGGGCAGGTGTAGGTTGCTCTCCAGTGGTGAGCATCTGGTCCTGCGGAATGGGCTTCACTGTACCTGCAATGATGGCATCGACAGTTTCGAGCACCATGTCGGCTCCGAGCATCATCAAGCGGTCGTGTATGACCTCAACATTGTCGGCACGCCCTATCTCGATGGATTTCTGCTGAATCACGTCGCCAGTGTCGATCTCGTGCTTGAGGAAGAACGTGGTTACGCCTGTCACCGTGTCACCGTTCATCACGGCCCAGTTGATGGGTGCCGCGCCACGATATTTGGGCAGCAATGAGGCATGAAGGTTGAAAGTGCCCATGGGTGGCATTGCCCACACCACCTCGGGCAGCATGCGGAAGGCTATGACGATATTGAGCTGAGCATCAAGACTTCGTAGCTCATCGACGAATGCCTCGTCCTTAAGCCGCTCGGGCTGCATGAGATACAGTCCTTTTTCCACTGCATATTGCTTCACTGCCGATTGTATCATGCGGTGCCCGCGACCTGCAATCTTGTCGGGCATAGTCACTACACCCACTATGTTGTAGCCACCGTCAACTAATCGTCGCAAACTCTCGACAGCAAAGTCGGGTGTTCCAAAAAATACTATTCTCAGGTCTTCTTTTGTCATTTGATTTTTAGAATTATCGTTTATGAATCAATCAGGCACAGCAATGTCATGCATTGTGCTTTATGAAATGAGCATTTTTTTAATCGTAGCTGTAGTGCTTGAGGACCTCACGATAGGAGTTGAAAATCTTGGATTTGGAGACAAAGCCCACATATTTTCCATCCTCAACCACAGGCAGGTTCCATGCCTTGGTCTCGTCAAAAATCCTCATCACCTTCTCCATGGGAGTTCCCACCTCGACAATAGCTGGCGGCGAAGACATGAAACGCTCCACATAGATGCGACGATAAAGGTCGGGACGGAACATGATGTTGCGTATATCGTCAAGCAGCACTACCCCTTTCAGGTTGCCCTCGCCGTCGGTGACAGGGAATAAGTTGCGGGAGCTGTGAGCAATCACGTCGACCATCTCCTTAAGACTCATCGTGGGATGCACTGGAGTGAAATCGGTCTCTATCACACTGTCCATCTTGAGGAGGGTGAGCACCGACTTGTCCTTGTGATGCGTGAGCAACTCGCCACGCTTGGCAAGGCGTCGAGCATAGATGCCATAGGGCAACATGATGCGTGAGGTGAGGTAAGAAACCACCGACACGATGAGAAGCGGCAAGAACAAATCATAGCCACCAGTCATCTCGGCAGTCAAGAAGATTGCCATGAGCGGAGCATGCATCACACCAGCCATCACGCCAGCCATGCCCAGCAACGCAAAGTTCTTGACCGACAAGGGGAGTGCCTGGTCGACTGCTCCCAGCGAGTTGAGCAAGAAGGCAAAGAAGAAGCCCGCCATGCAACCCACATAGAGCGATGGGGCAAACGTTCCTCCCACTCCACCACCACCATTAGTGGCACTGGTGGCAAACACCTTGGTAAAACACAGGCATCCAACAAGTGCCACAGCCCACCACACGCTGTTGTGGTGGTCGTAGAACAAACTGTTTTCAAATAACGGCTTCACATCGCCGTTGAGCAGACTGTTGATGGCACCATATCCCTCGCCATAGAGAGCCGGGAAAAGAAAGATGAGAGAACTCAAGACAACTGCACCTATCGCAAAACGCCACCAGGGACTGGCAATGCGCGCAAACATGTTCTCCATCATCTCTATCGTCTTGTTGAAGTATAACGACACAAACCCACAGAACAGCCCCAGAAGTATCACAAATGGAATGCGTGAAGTGAAAAATGGCTCACTCTGGGAGAAGAAGAACTCAACATTATAGCCCGTGAAAGCATAGGCGACTGTCGCTCCTGTTACCGATGATATAATCAATGGCACCACCGAGCGTGAATTCAGGTCGATGAGCAACACCTCGATGGTGAACAGCACTCCAGCAATAGGTGCCTTGAAGATTCCAGCGATACCTGCCGCAGCTCCACACCCCACAAGAAGCATCATCGTCTGAGGCGAAAGACGGAAAAACTGACCCAGATTAGACCCTATCGCAGCGCCGGTAAACACAATAGGACCCTCGGCTCCCACCGAGCCACCAAAGCCTATAGTCACCGAAGAAGCCGCCAGTGAAGCATACATGTTGTGAGGTTTCAAGCGGCTCTTGCGCTGGGCAATAGCATATAAAACGCGAGTCACTCCATGATATATGTCATCTTTTATTACATAACGCACATAAAGTCCTGCAAGCAAGATTCCCACTACGGGGAAGACAAGATACTCATAGTTTCCCCCGGCAATGTGTACATGCTTTGTGAGCAAGCCGGCAATGAAACCAATGAGGAACTTGAGCAACACTGCCGCAAGTCCCGACACGGCGCCAACCACCAGTGCGAGCATCACCACAAACGTCTTTTCCTTGATGTGTGTCTCGCGCCAATGCCTCACGCTGCCAAGCCAGTGCTGCAATCGCGATTCCCGAGGCTCCTCACCCGTCTTGTTGACCCTGCCGTAACTGTTCATCACACTCCCTTTCCTGTTATCACAATTTTTATTGTATAGGCAAGAATCTTGATATCGTTAAGAAGCGACATGTTTTCAATATAGAGCAAGTCATACTCAAGTCGCTCGAGCATCTCGTCGACATTCTTGGCATAGCCAAACTTCACCTGTCCCATCGATGTGATACCTGGACGCACCTGATGCACGAGCCTGTAAGCTGGTTTGCGTGCCACAATCTGGTCGATGTAGTACTGCCTCTCGGGCCTTGGTCCCACAAGCGACATGTCGCCCTTGAGCACATTCCAGAACTGAGGCAGCTCATCAATGCGGTATTTGCGCAAGAAACATCCCACCTTGGTGATTCGAGGGTCGTTCTCGCTCGACAGCTGTGGCTTGTTGTCTTTCTCGGCGTCGACAACCATCGACCGGAATTTATAAATCATAAAACGCTTGTTATGATAACCCACCCTCTCTTGAGAGAAAATGACAGGACCCTTGGAATCGAACTTGATGAGCAGTGTCACTATCAAATAGACTGGCAACAAAATCACCATCATCAAAGCCGACGCCACTATGTCAATCACGCGCTTGATGTTCTTTCCACCCTCGCTCATGGTATTGCCACTCACATCCACAAGTGGGTCGCCATAGAGATTGCTGAAACGCGCGCGCGACATGAAAGCGTTGTTCCTGTCGGGAGTCATCTTGATAGGAATGTCAAGGCTGTAGAGACGGTCGATGACGGCAAGCATCTGTTCCATGCTCTGCTTGGTGGGCACTACTATCACCTCTTTCACATCACCATCACGGCACACATCGAGGATATTCTCGAGTTTAAACACCGGCAAGTCGATGTCTTTTACACGGTTCTCGCCTGGCAGGTCGACAAACCCCACCACATTGTAACCAAAGGTGTTGATGGTGTTGTGCAGGCGCTGATAGAAGGCGTAGCCCGAAGCACCACTTCCCACTATCAGGGCGTTGAAATGCAACTTGCCGCTCCTGATGTCGCGTGTGCAGGCACTTGTGATGAGCAGTCTTACAATATAGACCACTATAAAAAGCATCCCCATCAACACAAAGATGACCTCGAAGTTCTCGGTCTGGCTCTGTGCCATGTCGTTGAGCAGCGCCACAATAACTATCAAGAAACTGTTGCACACGGCACTCTCGAGCGTGATGAGCACTTCCTGAAGGCGTGACTTGCGGTAGGGTACATTATAATACCCCGACAGATAGTACACAAACATCATGAGCAGCGGGAACACCAGCTGACCCATCATCACATTAGACGAGAATAGAAACGATTCAAGCGACAAGTGTCCCTTGACAAACCCCAAGTGATAACGCAACAGGTTGAAAAGAAACCACGCCACATTCGACGACAGGAAATCGCCTATCACATATTTTAACCGTTGTTTCTGTTCACCTGTCATATATAGTTTCCACGCGCCTAAGGCGCTCACTTAAAGCTTAAAACCAATCATTTAATTTATCATCTGATGATCTGGAACGTGCCGTCGCTTTTCATCAAGATGATATTTGACGCCGAGTGAGGGTTATTATCGTCTTGACGGTAATTCACAATATAATCCACACCATTCTTAATGCGGATGTCAATGTCGGCAAACACGCTCGCACTCGGGCTGCCGCTGATGTTGGCCGACGTCGACACTATGGGCTTGCCATACTCGGAGCACAGCCTGTGGGAAAATTGCTCGTGAGGAATGCGAATCGCCAACGAGTCGTTCTCGCCAAGCAGATTTCGAGCCACATTGAATGCGCCCTCATAGATTATTGTCAAGGGCTTGACAGCAACTTCCATGAGTTCACGTGCCATGTAAGGAACATCAACGACATAGTGGTCTAAGCGCTCGGCACTGTCGAGCAGCACTATCAGCGACTTGCTCTCGGCACGACGCTTGAGCTCATAAACCTTTTTCACAGCCTCCTCGCACGTGGCATCACAGCCTATGCCCCATATCGTGTCGGTAGGGTAAAGTATCAGTCCGCCACGGCTCAGAGTGTCGATACAAGATTGTATATCCTTGTCTATTGTCATTGTTTTAACTTCATTTGTAGGTCACTTGCAGAGTGACCTTCTTCACAAACAAATAACAAAGGTAAGACAATCTTATCGATTAAAAAAGAAAAAAACCGTTTTTTGTGACTTAAATTATAATAAAATGTTAAAAACTGCTTTTTTCAATACTATCAGATTAAATTTTTTGCTATGTTTGCAGTCTAATTCCAAAATCAAACAAAACTTTAAAATATGACAAAGAAGAAACTCACCTATTGGGGCCTAACAGTTGCCGCAGCCGCTTTGCTGGTTGTGCCAGCCACTTTAATGGCTAAAGGCAGTCGAAACAGTGGCACACAAGTAATCTACACTGGAGATATTGCTAAAAAGGTTATGGGGTACAATGGTACTACACCAGTGAACATCACTATCACCAATGGCAAAATCACCAAGATCGAAGCTCTGAGCAACAAGGAAACACCAGCCTATTTCAACAAAGCCAAAGAGAAAGTTTTCAAGCAGTATATTGGCAAGACTGTTGACGAGGGCATTAAGCTTAAAGCCGATGTTGCTACAGGTGCCACCTACTCAAGCGAAGCTCTCATCAAAAACATACAGATGGGGCTCAAGCAAGCCAAAGGACATCGCAGACGTTAAACATTCCCATCTTTCATAGCAAAAACTCACAGGAGCAAGACATCGCTTAATGTCATGCTCCTGTTTTTTACATCCTTATAGTTGCTGCATCTCTACCCTTGCAACGGGTACACTACAGGTGGCACGCCACATAGACAAGAAATGACGTGATAAACAAAACACCTGTTATATTGAAAGTGGTGTTCATCAATGAATTGAGTCGGGAGAGTTCACGCTTGCTATAGGCACAGCGATTGGTGTTGTCGAGGTTCTTCATAACAGTTGTATTTTAATGGTTTATCTTTTTTACACTGCAAAGATAGATACTGCATGGGCAAAAACACTGCACAGTAATCACAAAACAAGTTAAAACCAATTATTATCTTATTTCACCCCCATCAAAAAAAAAGTGCTTGGCGCATTTTGCACCAAGCACTCTTCAAGTTTATGAAAAGTTTATCTCTTCTTACTTAACAACCTTGACAACGCTCTTAGAGCCATCGGTCATCTCGCGAACAACGATGTTCACGCCCTGGAATGGAGTTGCGCTCTCAACGCCAGCAGCATTGTAGTAGCGAACGGCCTTAACGTTCTCCATGCTGATGCTGTCGATGCCAGTAGCAGTCTCAAATGTCACTGTGATGGCAACGTCCTCGGCGGGCATAGTGTAAGTCTTGGTCATCTCGTTGCTGCCCTCGGCGCGTGGTGCGCTGAACTCGCCCTCGTAAGGCTCATCGCTTGGAGTGATTACGATTTCGCCAGCCTTAACCTCGATGCCAGTTACCACATAGCCCTGCTTAGCAGTGGCGGTAACGGTGAACTTCTGACCCTCGGCAACCTTGGTTACCAGGCTCTCAACTGGAGTGCCATCCTCAAGAACAACGCTAACTGTGCCGTTGGCCTGCTCGGCGGTGTAGCTGATGAAGCTCTCAACCACGGGCTCTTGATACTCAACGAAGCTGATTGGGTGCAGCTGTGGAGCATTGCTGTAGATAGTGGCTACGCCATAAACGTCGTAGGCCTTGTCGTCGGTGGGATAGTCAACACCAAAGCGGTTGTAAGTGGCAAGAGTTTCCTCGCCAATTATCAGGTTGGTGCCGTCGATAGTAGCGTTTTTAACAACTACATATACATTCTGGTTAGCTGCGTAGTCGGCAATAGCAACTTCCTTAGCAACGAGCTCGGCAGTCTCGGTAGCGGCTTGCATGCCACTCATGTTGGTCATCTCGATGGTGCCGTTATAGTTGGCCTTCTTAGCGCTGAAGCCAGCGGGGATAACATCGCCAAACTTGTATGTTTGACCAGCATTGCCATAGATGAGCACGCCACCAGTCTCGTCCTGAGCATAGAGGCGCTGACCTGCTTGGCCACTAACAACGAGGTTGCCAGTGAAGACAAACTCAGTGCCGTCCTCGAGAGCGAGGTACTCGGCAGCAGTAGCCACGGTAAGAGTCTTTACAAACTCCTTAGAAGCCACAAGCGAAGCGTTGTTGTTGGCATCGTAAGCGATAGCCTTAACAGTAGTGTTCTCAGCGAGCTCAAATGGAGCGTTGTAAGCAGTTGACTGGTTGGTTGGCTCAGTGCCATCGGTAGTGTAGTAAATCGAAGCGCCATCGGTAGCGCAAGTGATAGTCACAGTAGTAGAGCCAACGAATGGGGTCTCACCCTCGATAACGGGAGTAGCGACATCAACGCCTTGAGCAACGAACTCAAGTGGCATAAACTGTGGAGCGTTGTAATAACCTGTAATACCAATAATGTCATAAACGCCATCATCGGTTGGAATGGTTACATTAAAACGTTTGTAGAGAGCAACTGTTTCGTCACCGACGGTAATTGTGCCATTGTTATTGTTTGTCATAGTAACGGTAGCGCCTCTGATAACGACATATTTGAATGCGTTCTCAAGAGTAACCTGAGCAGGTGTCATCTCCTCGGGTGCGAGGTCAACATGTTCGGTTGCTGCAGCAAGGCCTGCTGGCTCAGCAGCCTCGGGAGCTCCATTGAAAGTAGTCTTCTTTCCAGTCCATCCTCCGGGAATCTCAGCAAGATCACTATAAGTTTGATCTATGGTACCATAAATCAAAATACCATTATCACTATCTTGCGCGTAGAGATATTTGCCTGTTTGACCTGTTGCTACCAAATTGCCAGTAAAGATGAAATCTGTGCCATCAGCAAGAGCATTGAATTCAGCTACAGTAGCCACATTTGTTAAAACGACTGGCTCCTCTTTCACAAACTCCTTAGTAGCAACGCTTGAAGCATTGTTGTTAGCGTCATAGGCAATAGCCTTAACAGTAGCGCTCTCGGTGAGAGTGAATGGAGCTGAGTAAGCTGTTGAGTTTGCAGTAGGGGTTGTGCCATCGACAGTGTAGTAAATCGAAGCACCAGTGGTAGCACAAGTGATTGAAACCTGAGTGCTCTCGGTGAATGGAGTCTCACCAGCAATTACGGGAGTGGCAACAGTCACTACAGGAGAATCACCGTCCTCATAAGTTACAGTAACCTTAGAAATTCTAACATGCTTTGCTGTGCCTGCTGTCATCACTACTTCTGTAGCTGAACCTGTCCAAGTCTTGGTACTTGCATCATAGGTTGCTGGAGTAACACTAACAGTTGCTGAACCATTAAGCTCATACTCAAACACAACTTTAGTCATGGTTTTGCCCGATGCCGACACGGTCATTGTGCCACCATTGTAAAGACGCACTGCATCACCTGTTGTGTAATAAGCAGGTGCATTTGCACTGTTAGCCTTGTCAAAGGTTAATGTCACAACATCACCTTCAACTGTGGTAACAAGTTCTCCATTAGAATAACCTTGAGCACTTGCTGTCAACTCAATGGTCTCCTCGGCCGCCCATGCTCCAATTGCAAGAACAGCCATCATCACGAGAGATAAAAACTTTCTCATAAAAAATGAATTAAGTTTAAGAAGTTAATTAATTTGTTGTTTTTTATATAAAAAGGTGTGTCTCAGCCATTTAGCTCAAAACGCTCCTTTTCATGCTGCAAATGTAGTGATTTTTTCAATATGATGGCTCACGTGAGCCGATTTTTAATATATGTTATAAAACACCATGACGGTTACCGGTTCTTTACCACAGCCACATATATAATAAGGATGACATTCATCATCAAGGCATAGATAATGGCTGGAATGGCTATAGTGTCGTTGTTGAACACCAATGGACTGCTGGCGATAGCGATGGCTTGGGCCGCGTTCTGCATACCAATCTCGATGACGATGGTGCGGCGCTCACGGGTGTTGACGCGCATTGCCCACGACAGAGCCACTCCACTTGCCATGGCAAGAAGGATGAGAACGGTGATTGAGAGCCCCAACTGTGCAAAGCTGTTGATTATAGCATCGCGGTTCTGGACAAAGAACACTGTTGCCAGGAAGATTAATGCCGGAAAGGCAATCTTAGAGAGCACTTTATGGATTTTGTTGGCTACCCAATAAGATTTCTTGCGGACGATGATACCCACAACGATTGGCAGGAACATGAGCACCAGGTTCTGCATCACAAGTTTGCCTATGGGCAAGTGCACGTTTACGGCGGCGCCAGCACTTGTAGTGACCCATTCCATAATGAGAGGCACGGTAAATAGCGTGATAACGCTGCTGCATGCCGTGAGCGACACCGACAGCGCCACATCGCCCTTGGCAATCATCGAGAACACATTAGATGAACTGCCACCAGGACAGCAAGCAATGAGCACAAAACCAATCAGGAAGATGGGCTCCAACTTGAGCGCCCACCCAATGAGCCACGCCAGAGCCGGAAGAATGATGATTTGCCCCACAAGACCTGCTATCACAGGCTTGGGACGATATTTAAAGAGTTTGAAGTCTTCAAATTCCAAGTTCAAGCCCAGCTCAAACATGAGCAGCGTCAAGATGGGCAATACTATCCAAATTGTGTTCATAGTTTCTCGTTTATCGTGTAGTTATTAAAATCAAAAGGAAGAAAAGGAGTTAAAACATCAAATCCATTGCATCCTTGAATTTAAGCATTATAATTGTGAATTGTGCATTAACTAAAACGCTATCTGGAATTGCGTTATCCAAGCCTTGGTGTCAGGACCAGTGTTGCGGTCGCTGAACACATACTGTGTGCTGATGCGGCATTTCTTGTAAACCCAGTACTGAAGGCCCACGAGGTAGTTATTGGTGCGTGTCCAGAGAGGGAAAGCGTCGCGGGCTTCTTTGCTCAAAGCAGTGTTCTTGTCGAGATAGTCATAGTCGAGCACCAAGTCAAGGCCACGGTACAAGCGGCACCACAGCTCGGCATAGAAAGCGCGGTTCTTGACAGGTCCATTCTTGCCACCCATATACTCGGTGCGGAGTTTCAACGGTCGCCAGTTCACTTCGGCACCCACACTCCAGCGGTTGCGAGTGTAATTCTCACCCTGAGCTATTGTTCCAAACATATCGCTGACCTGGGCATTGCCTTTGCCAACGATAAACGAGCCCGAGAGAGTTATATCTTTAGTGGGCAACACATTAAGCATTGCAGCCACATCCTTGTGCTTGTTGTTGTCACGCAGATTCATACCAGCACCGTTGAACACCCCAACGCTGTAATTAAGATAGTAGTGACCATCGCGAGCTTTAATGGCATCGCCAGTAATCATCGCACCCAGGTCACGACCGGCATAGTTGCCATAAAGAGGATCGCCGGCAATGCCCGACATGTAGCGAGTACCCTCGTTGATGTTCACATTGCCGAGCAAAGTGGGTGAGATGATGTTTTCAAGTGTGTAAGGAGTCTTGAACTGACCCACCCTGACCTTCAACTCTGGCATAAATGCATACTGTGCATAGTACTCATGCAAGTGCTTTGCAGCCTGAGTGCTTGCTGCGTCTATCATGAGGAAGAAACTCAGCTTGCGTGTGAGCTCGGCATTCGCCATCAAGATGATGCGAGTCATGCTGAAGGAGTTCTTGGTCTCAGGACCAGTCTTGGTCATGTCAAACTGAGTTTGAGCATAGCCAAACAAGGTCAATTTGCTCGGCCCAATGTGAATGTTGAGTGGCTGAACAGGTTTCTCACCATCCTGAGGCTTAGTGGCCATTATGGCACTATCGCTGGTGTTAAGCGTAGAGACACTCACACTCAGGCTTTTCTTCTCGGTCTCGACAGGCGCAACGTCCTCGGCAACAGCTATCACAGGCATCAAGGCAATCAACACCAAAATCCATTTCTTCATAAATTCAATAGTCATTATAGATGAATTGTCGCCACAAAGGTAACACTTTTATTTTGCATAGCAAAAAACAAAGAGGCAACTCATCGCGAGTCGCCTCTAACATTAACCCATATTTTTAATTATGAAACGTGAATCGGCTGGGATTCGAACCCAGGACCCACAGCTTAGAAGG
>CAMVKS010000045.1 GCA_947167995.1 uncultured Prevotellaceae bacterium | reverse complement strand
CGCATGGCCTTGATGCAGTCGGGCATCGAGAGGTTCTCGTTCACGACAATCATCTCGGTCGACATGTGACCGCCGGCGGTATCCTCGTCATACTGCATGAGGTCGACGATGTCGCCAGCCTGCTCCACGTCGTCGATATGCTTGATGACGTCTTCCTGGTCGTCCTCGTCAAGCTCCTGGATGAGGTCGACGGCATCGTTGGCGTCCATCTGCTCAATGGTCTTGGCGATGGTCTCGTTAGGCATCATCTCGAGCAGGTCGGCACGCTCATCTTCATCAAGCTCGACGAGCACGTCGGCCACTGTCTCATCGTCGAGTTGCTTGAGTACAAAAAGCGCCTCGTCGGCATCGTCTAATTCGTTAATGAGCTCGGCAATGTCGGCAGGGTGCAAGTCCTTTATGTCGGCTTGCACCTGTGCCTCATCTTTAGCATCGATAAGCTCTTCAAGCTTGTCGATATAGTCAATGTCAAATTCTTTCATTGCTCGCCTCCACTATTCTTTGTTTTGAAGATTCTTAATAATATTGGTCAACTCAATAAACTCATCAACACCGAGTTGCTCGGGCCGTCGCTTGAAAACCTCGCCATACTGCTCGTCGAGCCTGGGCATCGACTCGGGTGGTATCATGCCCCGGAGTGAGTTTCGCAATGTCTTGCGTCGCTGTCCGAAGGAGGTCTTCACCACGCTCTTGAACAGGCGCTCGTCGCAGTCAAGCGACTTGACGTTGTTGCGCACGAGCCTGATCACGCCACTCTTCACCTTGGGTGGCGGGTCGAAGACGTTCTCGTCGACAGTGAACAGATATTCGATGTCATACCACGCTTGCAGCAGCACGCTCACGATGCCATAGGTCTTGCTGCCAGGGCCCGCCGCTATGCGCTGTGCCACCTCGCGCTGGAACATGCCGCTGCAGCATTTCACCTGGTCCTTGTAGTCCAGCACGTGAAACATGATCTGCGACGAGATGTTGTAGGGGTAATTGCCTATCACCACCATGTCGCCTGTGCCACAGGCTTCGCGCAAGTCGAGCTTCAGGAAGTCACGCTCAATGATGCGTCCTTCCAATGCCGGGAAGTTGGCATTCAGGTAGTCCACGCTCTCGCCATCCAGCTCCACCACCTTGAGGTCGTGTCCAGCAGCCAGCAGGTATTGTGTGAGGACTCCCATTCCGGGTCCCACCTCAAGCACTGGCAAGTGCTTATAGTCCTCGACTGTGGCAGCAATGCGTTGCGCCACATCAAGGTCGATGAGGAAGTGCTGTCCCAGTGATTTCTTTGCTCTAACTTGCTGCATAGACATGGAATTTATTAACGAGGCATATTTTTCAACATGCAAAATTACAGAAAATAGCTCTAACTACAAAATTGGCAGTGATTTTTTGGCTTTGCAATGTTTTGTTGCAAGAAAAAAAGGTGATAATTAGCAAAAACAAATAAAAAAGACTAACTTTGCAAGTTGCAATAGATAACAAAAAAACGAGACTATAGTGAAAAAGATTATATCGGCATTATTGAAATATGGCATACCCATTGCCATCAGCGTGGGGCTTGCATGGTTCCTGTCAAAAAACGTGGACTGGACAGCTATAAAAAACAGCCTGCGCAACGATGTGAACTACTGGTGGTTTGTGCCCGTTATAATAGTGAGCGTCTTCAGCCACATCTTCAGGGCACTGCGCTGGAGGCTGCAGCTCAATGCCATAGGCATCAAGCCCTCGTTGAGCGCACTGGTCAACAGCATCTTCGGCACCTACTTTGTGAACCTGCTGTTTCCACGACTGGGCGAGGTGTGGCGCTCGGGCTACATAGCCCAGCGCGAGAAGGCCTCGTTCACCCAGGTGCTGGGGTCGATGGTGGGCGACCGCTTGAGCGACACCGTGACAGTGGGATTGCTCACCGTGTTCACCTTTTTCATCGCTCAAGACGCTTTCATCAAGTTTTTTGACCAGCGTGGCGACGGCGGTGGCTCGATGTTCACCTCATGGGTGTTCTGGCTGCTCGTGGGCCTGGGCGTGCTGGGTTGCCTGGCTCTGGTGTGGATCTTCCGCAGCAAGAGCGAGAACAAGATTGTTGCCAAGCTCCGCCTCATGCTCCGCAACCTGTGGGACGGCTTCGCCGCCATTGGCAAGATGGACGGCAAGTGGATGTTCGTGCTCTACACGGTGCTGATATGGGGCTGCTACTTCATGCAGCTGTATCTCGCCTCGTTTGCCTTCTCATGCACCAAAGACCTGGGCGTGGTGGCCATTCTGGTGCTCTTCGTCCTGAGCAGCATAGGCATGGCGGTGCCCAGCAACGGCGGCTTGGGACCATGGCAGTTTGCCATCATCTTTGGTCTCACGCTCTATGGCGTGGGTGCCTTCCCTCCCTCAACGCCCTACGATCCACAAGCCTCGGCGTTTGCCTGGCTGGTGTGGGGCGTGCAGACGTGCCTGCTCATCGTGCTCGGCATCTATGCTTTCATCAGCATGGCTATCGACCGCAGGCGCATTGCCCAGGGCAAGACCACCATCAAGACCGAGAATCAAGCACAGGGAATGACTATTTAAGTGGTAAGTAGTAAGTGTTAACTGACTTCTGAATTAAAACAATTAACTAAAACTATTATATATGAAACTCATTGACGACAATTTTGAGGACTATTTTGAGAAAGGCTCTCCCAAGAAGGTCAGCACTCCCCACGAGGAGACCGAGGAAGAGCGTGAAGAACGCGAGTTGATAGAGACCACTATCGAGCGTCGAAGCAACAAAAAGCGCATCTTCTTGGCTCTGGGAGTTCTCTTCATCATGCTATTGTTGTTCTTCCTCGTCTACAACAGGTTCTTCCAGCCCGACAAGAAAGAGTGTGTCATGAAAGGACGCATTGCCGACATAGCTCTGAAAGGTACCGTCTTCGAGACTTACGAATGTAAAATGCTCAGCTACGACGTTGTCGCTCAAGGCAACGTGGTAAAAAGCGAGTTCAACTTCTCGGTCAACAACGATTCCATCGCCGAAAAGCTTTATAAATACAAGCAGACACCCATTGTCGTTCAGGTTCATTACAAAGAGTACAAGAGCAGTGTGCCCTGGCGAGGTGAAACTAAATATATAGCCACCGGCATCGACACCGTCGACATAAAGTCCTATATCGACAATGTGAAAGACATTCCATTGCCACAAGGACCTCAAGAGCCCGCCGAACCCAATAAATAATAGATACTGCGGAGTTATGGTGTGATGGAGTTGAGAACAAAAACAACGAACTCCTTTGACCCCATGACTCTGCGGGCTCGATACAAAGCGCACTCAAGCCTTATTGCGACACACACATATACAGTTTATTAACCTTATAACTTTTACGAATATATGAAAAAAATTTCCTTCACCTTCCTTCTATGTGCTATCGCCGGATTCATGGCCACTCACGCGGCAACAAGAAGCGAGGCTCAGGCAAGGGATATCGCAGGCAGATTCTTCAACGTGACCATGCCACAAAAGCCTGCGGCACTGAAGGGTAAAGGCGCAACGGCGCCCTACTATGTGTTCAACAACCCCCAGCAGCCCGGATGGGTGATAGTGGCTGGCGACGACCGCGCACGCACCATACTTGCCTACGGCGATGAGGACTACTTTGATGCCGAAGAAGTGCCCGAGTGCGTACAGGACTGGCTGGGAGGCTATGCCGAGCAGATAGAGGCCATTGATGCCCCAATCAACAACATCCCAGATCCCTTAGAGGCGAGCGTGATAGCTGCGACAAAAACAAAAATCGTGCCTCTGCTCTTCTCAAAATGGGACCAAGGACTTCCTTTCAACCAGGAATGTCCAAGCTATACCACATCTTCGGGGTCAACAACGGCTGAGACACAATACAGCCCAGCCGGTTGCGTGGCAATAGCCATGGCGCAAATCATGTACTATTATAAATCAAGTTTCGGCAGCCTCGCAATCCCTGCCTACACCTCTTCGAAAGACAACTTCGTCAATGAGCGCCCGGCACTCCCTGCCACCACGTTCAACTGGTCAATCATGAACCCATGGTATCATAATGGGTCAAGCAACAGTGCCAGCGCACAGGCAGTGCAGAAACTCGTGAAATACTGCGGGCAGGCTGTAGAGATGGCCTATGGCAAGAAGTCGTCGAGCGCCACTACACAGCGCAATGCCTTCACCCAATACTTTGGCTTTGACAAACTCAGCCAGCAAGTCAAGCGCGAAGACATGAATGCGGCGACATGGGAAAACACCATATACACCGAGATAGCATCGGGACGCCCTGTTTTAATGAGCGCACGCAAGCTGAGTGGCGGCCATGCTTTCATCTGCGACGGATATGACGGCAACGGTCTTTACCACATCAACTGGGGCTGGCGCGGTAGCAACAACGGCTACTTTGCCCTCAATGCTCTGAGCGACGGCAACTCGGGCGGTACTGGCGCTGCATCGGGCGAGGAAGGCTACACTATCAACCTACAGGCTATCATAGGTCTCGAGCCAAGCAAATCTTCGCAGCCCAATATTGACTACAACACCGTAGCATTATACAATAATCATGCAAACAATATTGACGCGATCCAGGCTCCCACTACCACCTACAGCAGGTCGGGCTCTTCGGCGTCTTTTAACAACGTGCAGCTTATTGCCAACTACTGGAACAACTCCGATCAGACCTACACCTACGACCTTGGATGGGCGCTCTACGACAGCAACGGCAACTTGGTGAGCACTCACACCGTTACAACCGGCAAGAACCTGCAGGGAGGGTATTACACCTATCCCACTGGCAAAATCTCATTTGGCAATGGAATATCATCGGGCACCTATTACCTGAAACCCATCTGCCGCCTCAGCAACCAATCCACATGGCTTCTTGCCCGCGGCAGCAACGTGAACTATGTCAAAGCTACTATCACTTCATCTTCTCTCAATCTCGAGGTCTTTGATGACCTGAAAGTGCAAAATCTGAAAATCAACTCGGTAAATGCTGGTTCGGTGAAGAAGGTGGGCAGCCCGCTCGAGCTCAAGTTGGGAGTATTCAATCAAGGTCTAACCGATTACAACTACATCTACATGTGGGCCAACAATACCCTCGTGAGCGCCACTACTACCGATGTGGGGATAGGGCAAAGTGGCACCGTGACAATGTACTTCACTCCATCACAGGCAGGTAGCAACACCTTCAAGTTCACTGCCGACGAAGCCGGCACCAAGGTTCTCTACAACACCAGTGTGAGCGTAACTGCCGCCACCAATGCTTCGTTCACTGCCAACAACAGCCTTACCATAGCAGGCAACACCATCACCTTGAAAAGTGTGCTTAAAAACACGGGGGCCTCTACCTACAACGACTATATAGTGGCAAAGATGTGGAAACACTGGCCTACCTCGGGCTCCACTGGATATGGCGACAACAGCATAGCACAGACGCTGTATCTCAACAGCGGCGGCACTGCAACATTGACATTCCCCTTCACTGGGCTGGAGAACGGTGTGAAATATCATTTCTCCATTTATTACTACAGCAATGGTGAACTTGTGAAAGCTGGCTCGAGCACATCGAGTCTCGCGCCCAACCAATTCGATATCAATGAGGATGGCTTCGTGACAAGCAGCGATATTACCGACCTCTATAACTACATGCTCAACGGTGACATTCATTATATGGGCAATTGCGACCTTAACGGTGACGGAACCGTGACCGCCGCCGATATCACCATGCTCTACCAATACTTTTTAGGGAACTAATGATTGATACACAACGGCCCTACTCTCCCCGTTATAATTATTATTAATGAATAACTAACAACTAAATATCATGATAAAGAGAATCACGACTTTCTTGATTGTAGCCGTGACATTTTTCAGCTCTATGAGTGCGGCTACCGTGACCGAGACTCAGGCAAGAGATATCGCAGGCAGGTTCTTCAACGTGGACATGCCACAAAAGCCTGCGGCACTGAAGGGTAAAGGCGCAACGGCGCCCTACTATGTGTTCAACAACCCCCAGCAGCCTGGCTGGGTGATAGTGGCTGGTGACGACCGCGCACGCACCATACTTGCCTACGGCGACGAGGACTACTTTGATGCCGAAGAAGTGCCCGAGTGCGTACAGGACTGGCTGAGCGACTATGCCGAGCAGATAGAGCACCTCAACACTGCACAAAATCTCTCCCATCTCAACTCTCCCATCTCAACCGTTTCGGCCGGCAACAAAGTGCGCATCGCACCATTGCTCAGCTGCAACTGGGCACAGGGACTGCCCTTCAACCAGCAGTGCGCCACCTATACATCATCGGGCACAACGAGCTACTGCCCTGCTGGGTGCGTGGCAATCGCCATGGCGCAGATTCTGTATTACTACAAGTCAGGAACTGAGTGTCAGTCAATTCCTGCCTATACATCAAGCACGTTGAGCGCCTATATGGCCGAATTGCCAGCCACCACGTTCGACTACTCGATTATGAACGACTGGTATGACAAGGAAGAGAACACCAGTGCCAGTGCCCAAGAAACAGCACGCCTGGTGCGATACTGCGCCCAGTCGGTGAAGATGAACTTCGGCAATTCATCATCAAGCGCAACCAGCCAGCGCAACGCCTTTGTCTATTACTTTGGCTTTGACAAGGATGCACAGCAACTGGCACGCACCGACTACAGCGCCGCCGAGTGGGAAGACATGGTATATAACGAACTCGCTAACGGACGGCCAGTGTTCATCAGCGCCCGTAAGACTGGCGGCGGTCACGCCTTTGTGTGCGACGGATACACCGACGGTCTCTTTCACATCAACTGGGGATGGCGTGGCCACCAGAACGGATATTTCGCACTCAATGCCCTCAACGACGACAATGCCGGCGGCACAGGAGCCGCAGTGGGCGATGAAGGTTACACCTTAAACGTGCAAATCATGGTTGGCCTGCAACCCGACTTAGGCACCGGCACCAGCACCAACGGCAACATAGTGGGACTCTACCGCACTTGCGAAGCAAGCCCCACCAGCTACTCGCGCACCTCAAGCAGCAATAATTTCACCGACGTGTCGCTCACTGCCTACTACTACAACTACTCATCGCAGAGCTACACCTACGACCTTGGCTGGGGACTCTATGACAGCGACTGCAACTTGATGAGCACCCACACCGCCGTGAGCAACAGGTCGTTGGGTGGAGGCTACTATACCACTGTCACAAAGTCGATTTCATTTGGCAAGGACCTCACTGGGACCTATTACCTGAAACCCATGTGCCGCCTCGCGGGCAGCAGCACCTACTACCCCTGCCGTGGCTCGGGCATCAACTTCATCAAGGCAACCATCACCGCCACTAAACTCACACTCAAAGTCTATGACGAACAAGAAGTGATGAACCTGAAAGTCAACTCGGTGACCGCAAGCTCGATAAAGAAGGTGGGCAGCCCACTGCAGCTCACGCTCAACGTCACAAACCAGGGACTCACCGACTACAACAGCATCTACATGTGGGTTGGAGGCAATAAGATTAGTGGCACCTATACCGACATCCCCATTGGCGGGACGGGCGATGTGGTGATGAACTACACGCCCTCGGCTACCGGCACCACCACATTTGAGTTCACCTCCGATGCCGACGGCACCAAGGTCCTCAAGACCTTCAACGTCACCATCAACTCGGCAACTGCGGCAAGCATTTCGGGGGCGACACACTCATCGGTGGTTGGAACAACCTTCAACGCCTCTATCGATGCAAAAAACACCAACACGAGCACCTATAACGACTACATCGTCGCCAAGCTATATAAGAAAGAGAACAACGCTGGCACCAGTGGCTACTACTGCAGCGCACAGTCGCAGATTTTGAATCTCGCCTCCAACAACACCCAGACTGTGGAGTTCGCCTTCAACAATCTCGACTATAACGAGACCTATTTCGTCATTTTCTATTACTACGGCAACGGCGAGCTGGTGCGCATCAACAGCACTGCCACAAGAAAGGTGGAAGCTCCCAATTTGGCGACCTCCATTACGCTCGGTGAGCAGGCAATGACTCTTAACCTGGGAGAGGAACACACATTAACAGCAACTGTCCTTCCCGAGAATGCCGACAACAAGACTGTGATTTGGTCGTCGAGCAACCCCGAGGTGGCGACCGTTGACAGCCAAGGCAAAGTCACCGCACTTGCAACGGGCAGCGCAACTATCACCGCCACCACCACCGACGGCAGCAACCTCTCAGCATCGTGCGTAGTCACCGTGGTTGAGGGACCAGTGTTCACTGCTGGCGATGTGAACGACGACGGTGACATCAACATTGGCGACTACGTCGACGTGGCGAGCTATATTCTTGAGCAAGACCCGCAGCCCTTCAACTTCTTAGCCGCCGACCTCGACGGCAACAACGAGATTAACGTCGCCGACCTTGTGGGAGTGGCCTATTTAGGACTACACTTCGAGGGGGCTCAGCTCTTGGCTCCAGCTTTGGACCTTGAAGATGCCATCATCGCCATGGATGCCTATGTTGAGGACAACAAAATCGCAATCAATCTCAGAAACATTGTGAGCATCAGTGCCATGCAAGTAGATTTAAGGCTGCCGCAAGGCTTGACGCTTGTTGACGCCGCCCTCAGCGACCGTGCCAGCACAAGCCATCAAGTCACATTCAACAAGTTAACAAATGGCGACTACCGCTTGCTCGCCTCATCAAGCACTTGCAAAGCGTTCAGCGGCAGCGACGGCACAGTGCTCACGCTCACCCTTGACGGTGCTGTGAGCGGCACCGGCAGCATGAGCAACATCGTGCTCGCCTCTCCCACCGCCACCTGCTTCAACATCGATGGCTTTGACCTGAACTTCACCCCCACGAGCATTGACAATGTATACTCTGCAGCCAACATCGGCTGTGATGGCAGCAATATCGTCATCACATCGCCCACCAACGGCACAGCACAATTTGTGTTGCCCAACGGCATGTCCAAGACCGTCAAGGTATCAACGGGCCGCAACATCTACCCCTCCCCTTCAAAAGGTATTGTCATCGTAATAATGGGCAATGTAGCTAAAAAACTACAGATTAATGAATAACCTTTCTACTTATCAATTAAACAACTTTATGAAAAAGATACTTTTGACCACATTATGCCTGATGGCGACATTGAGCGCCACAGCACTCAGCCAGCTATATATCAACGACTTTGCCATTTCTCCAGGCGAGACCAAGGTAGTGGAGATCATGCTCGACAACGACACCGCCTTCACCGCTCTGCAAGCCGATATTTACCTACCCGACGGGCTGACCATCGAGCAGGAAAACGGCGATTATCTATTCTCACTCACCAGTCGCCAGGGCAGCGACCACACTATTGCCAGCGCCACTCTATCAAGCGGCGCCATACGCATCTATATCACCTCGCAGGACCTCAACACATTTAGCGGAAACAGTGGCGCACTCATCACCTTCAACATCACTGCCGACAACTCCTTCACTGGCAGCAAGATTATCGAAATAAAGAACATCATGGCCACCGACCAAGACCGAGTGCTCCATCATTTCACTAACACTGCGTGCACCGTCACCAAATATGAGCCAGTGGTAGTATCATCACTGCTGACAACATCGTGCGACATCCCACAGGGAGTGAAAGTGAAGTTCAACGTGGGCGTGTCGCCCGACAATGCCGAGAACAAGTCGCTTGTCTGGACCTCAAGCGATGAGAACATAGCCACTGTTACCATCGACGGCACCATCGAGACCCTCGCTATGGGCACCGTCACCATAACAGCCACCACCACCGACGGCACCAACCTCGCCATCAACTATATCGTCAACGTCACCCAGGCGCAGCAATCGGGTCCACAGGGCAACTCCCTTGACGTTAATGGCGACGGAGACGTGACAGCCGCCGACATCACAATGATTTACAACCACCTGCTGGGGAATTAATCGACATCCACAGCTATATTATAACCCACGGAGTCATGGAGTCAAGGTGTTGTAATTTTTTACTCCCATGCTCCTTGACTCCGTAGAATATATCATCATAGTCGACGGCCCGGTACGGCAAGGAGTTGCCAGTTGCGCTTAACACTTGCATGAAGATATACTATTCTTTTCTAATATTTGAAATTATTGCTTTACTTTTAAAAAAAACACCAACTTTAGGTTTCAAACAATTAGGCAAGAGCACTTGCGACAATCCACTCTTTTATTCTTTTTTTTAAAAAGCAACCGTTTTATGTTAAAATTTAAAATGTTAAAAAGAAAGAAATTTAACATTTAGGTATCACCTCAAAACACAAAAAAACAACAATAGCAAAAACACTATCCCCCATCGGGCAAATCACAACCACCACGCATCAACAAACTGCATTTCAACCAACTAAAGCCAAGCAATAAAATCCAACTGATGAGGGAGAACACATTCTTTTCAACCCCTCTGTTAAAATACCTGAAATTATGATTAAAAAACCTAAATAGCACAATCAAACAACAAATAATGCCCTAAAAGTTAAAGTTTAATTTAATTTTGCCACATATAATATAAATATATAACTTTGCATCTGTTGTTCCCGCATGGTTTCGGCGAGTATATAAGTAGAACGATTAGCACAACAAGCCCATCCACATGCAACCCACCATACCGGCACCAAAAAAAGAACAACATGGACAAAAAGCTTAATTACAACCTTTTAACAAAAATATTTTATTTTTTTCGAGTATAAAGTTTTGAAGTTTAACCATTAATTGTTTACTGTATGAAGAGACTTTTATCAACTCTGATGGCCGTGTGCATCATTGCATTGGGTGCGTCGGCCAACAAGACCGTTAGAGGTAAGGTCGTTAGTGCTACAGACAATGAACCACTCATTGGCGCAAGTGTGCAAGCAGTGGGTTCTAATCAAGGCGCTGCAACCGACATTAACGGTGAGTTCACAGTAACCGTTAACGACAACATCAAGCAGCTCCGCGTTAGCTACGTGGGCTATAAAGAACAAGTTGTTGCGGTTGCAAGTTATGTAACTGTTGCTCTTGAGGATGAGACGATGAACCTTGACGAGGTGATGGTTGTGGCCTATGGCCAAACCAAGAAGACCTCATTCACCGGTTCGGCTCAAGCCGTTAACAACAAGAAGATTGAGACACGCCCCATCACCAGTGCCACCAAGGCACTTGAGGGTAACGTGGGCGGTATCCAGGTGGGCGGTACAAGCGGTCAGCCTGGTGCCGATGTAGCCATCCGCATTCGCGGTTTCGGTTCTATCAACGCCAGCAACAATCCTCTTTATGTTGTAGACGGTATTCCTTACGATGGTAGCCTGAGCGATATCAACCCCAACGATATCGAGAGCATGACCGTCTTGAAGGACGCATCGGCAGCTGCACTGTATGGTGCACGTGGTGCCAACGGTGTGATCATGATCCAGACCAAGAAAGGTCAAGAGGGCCGCACCAATGTCACCTGGCGCTCTACTGTGGGTTGGTCTAATCGTGCCACTCCACGCTATGAGACTGTCGATCAGAAAGAGTTCGTTCAACTGTTCTATGAGGGTTTGAGAAGCTACTTCGAGGTTGACAACGGTATGGACCGTGCTACTGCCGATGCCTACAGCCAGTACTACCTGGGTGGTGAGCTTGGTGGTGAGATGTACAACCCATTCAAGAACTACACCTTCGACAACATTATCAACCCCGAGACCGGCATGATCTACGACGACGTTCAGAGCGCATGGAACGAGGATTGGTATAACAGTGTGATTCGCAAGAGCGCTTTCCGTCACGAACACGTTCTCTCGGTTAACGGCGGTACTCAAAAGACTCAATTCATGTTCTCGCTCGGTTACTTGAAAGAGAACGGCTTCTTGAAGACCACAAGCTTCGAGCGCTACAGTGCACGTGCCAACGTCAACAGCCAAATCAACGACTGGTTGGCTGCAAACATCAACACATCGCTGGGTCACTCTAAGAGCAACTTCAGCGATTATGACGACACAAGCTACAGCAACCCCTGGTTTACAGCCCAGTTTATCAACCCCTTGTTTCCCGTTTACCTCAAGGATGAGAATGGTAACAACAAGCTTGACCCAGAAGGCAACATACAGTTCGACTGGGGCGAGGGAGACCGCATTGGTAACCTGAACGACTTCAACTCTTTAGGAATGCTCCTTATGGACAAGGCAAGCAACACTCGCGATATCGCTGGCCTGCGCACAGGTATCGTTATTGGTAGCGACCTCGAGAAATATGGCTGGCGACAGGGTATCAAGTTCGCCGTAAACTTCGGTATGGACTACACCAACCGCAACCGCTTGTTCTACATGAACTCGCAGCACGGTAACCAAGCCAACGCTCATGGTCTGCTCGAGAAGATGAACTATCGCACTCAGAGCTACACATTCAACCAGTTGCTCACTTGGACACGCACTTTCAACGATGTTCACAACATCGACTTCCTCATTGGTCACGAGTGGTATGCCTACAAGTGGAACTACCTCTTTGCCGAGCGCACCAACATCGTTGACGGCATCTACGAGCTCAGTGGAGGTGCCAATGTTTCTGACAACAACTCCTATCAATATGATTATCGCATCAACTCTTTCTTGAGCCGCTTTAACTACAACTACGATGACCGTTACTACCTGTCGGCTTCGCTGCGTAGTGACGCTTCTTCACGCTTCCACAAGAATCACCACACCGGTATTTTCTGGTCGATTGGTGCCAACTGGCGTGTATCGAAAGAGTCGTTCATGAAAGACATCGATTGGATCCACAACTTGAGCGTGAAGGTTAGCTATGGTGAGCAAGGTAACGACAACATCGGTTCCTACTATGCATGGCAACAACTCTTTGACTTAGGTTACACCAACTCAAGCAATGTTGGTGCTTTCGTTCAGTCGCTTGAGAACCAAGACGTAAGCTGGGAGAAGAACTCTAACCTCAATGCCGGTTTCGAGGCTGCTCTCTGGGGTGGTCGCCTGCGCATCGACTTCGAGTACTTCTACAAGAAGACTACCGACATGCTTCTCAACTTCCCAATGGCACTCTCTACCGGTTTCACCGGTTATCTCGACAACGTGGGTGACATGCGCAACACTGGTTTCGAGTTGAAACTCGGCGCTACTCCAGTTCGCACTGCCGACTTTGAGTGGAACATCGAAATGATGTTCAACCGCACCAATAACAAGGTGCTCAAGCTCACTGGCGACACCGACGAGATTCTGAACGGCTTCCGCTCTATCAAGGTGGGTATGCCCATCTACACCTATTATATGAGCAAGAGCGCAGGCGTGGATCCCGACAACGGTCTGCCCCTGTACTGGGCTGTTGACGACGAAGGCAATGAATACAAGACCAGCGACTACTATGAGGCTAATGCCAATAAGTTCTATCTGGGAAGCCGCATTCCTAAGCTCTATGGTAGCATTGGCACCGACTTCACATGGAAAGGCTTGAGCCTCTCTATCTTGACTACCTACTCATTGGGTGGTAAGGTTTACGACTCGCTCTACGCAGGCATCATGATGGGCCTTAGCAGTGGCAACAGCACTTGGCACAAAGACGCTTTAAAGCGTTGGCAGAATCCTGGCGACATCACCGATGTTCCACGCATCCAGCTTGACGACTATCGCGACTGGCCCGAGGTCACCAGCGACCGCTACCTCATCGACGCTTCTTACTTTGCTATCAAGAACATCACTCTTGCTTACGCTCTGCCTCGCACAATCTTGAACAAGATTGGACTCCAGGGTGCCAAGATCTTCGCTTCGGGCGACAACCTGTGCCTGTTCACTCATCTGAAGGGTATGGATCCACAGTACAACTTCACCGGTGGTACTAACTATGACTACAGTCCAAACCGTACCTATACTATCGGCGTGGAAGTTAACTTCTAATTTAAAAGAAAGGAGACAATACAATGAAAAAATTTATATATGCTATTATAGCTGTTGGTGGACTTCTCTCGTTGAGCGCATGCTCCGAGGACAGTCTTATCACCACTCCAACCGACGCACTCGACTATGGGACAATGATGAGTGATCCCGATCACGCCATGGTGGCTATCGACGGTATCTACCGCTCAATGTACACTGCTGGATGGTCTACCGAGTTCAATGTTCATCAGTGCTTCGGTATTAGTGCCTACAATTTGGCAGCCGAGCTCATGGGTGACGACATGATGATGGGAGCCGCTGGTTCGGGCTGGTTCTGGTATGATCACGTTTACAATGTAAAAGCGCGCTACACAAGCGATGGATGGCGCTCTTATGACTTGTGGAATGGCCATTACAAATGGATTGCCAATGCCAACTATGTTATCGACGCAATGGAGAAATATGTAGCTAAAGAGAACGATGCTGCTACCAAGGACTATGTGCTTGGTCAGGCCTACGCCATTCGTGGTTACAGCTACTTCATGCTTTCTCAGTGGTTTGCCCGCACCTATAAGGGACATGAAACCGACCCATGCGTGCCCATATATACTCAACCCACTTATAAGGGCACAACTGGCCAGAAACGCGCATCAGTTGCCGAGGTTTATGCACAAATCGACAACGACCTCAACCGTGCCGTTGAATTGCTCGAAGGAATGCCTCAGCAGCACTCATCTAACATGAGTTATGAAGTTGCTCAGGGTATCCGCGCACGTGTGGCTCTCGTTGAAGAGAATTGGGCAGTTGCCGAGAATGCAGCCGAGTTGGCTATCGCCAATACAAGTGCACAAATCATCGGCACCAAGGACTTTGAGGGCAACAACGACGTGAAGAACGACAATGTGATGTGGGGTGCCGAGATTATCGCACCTCAAGCTGGTGGTTATGCAAGCTTCTATGCTCACATGGACACATGCGCAAGCTATGGATTCCGCGCGCCCAAGTTGATGACTCAATCACTCTACGACAAGATGTCGGAGACCGATACCCGCAAGGCTATCTGGTTCCCCGTAATGCCAAAGGGCAGCGTTGGTTATGGGAAGCACCTGCAGCGCAAGCTCACATTCAGCGACCCAGCACAGTGGCTTGGCGACTACATCTGGATGCGTGTTGAGGAAATGTACCTCATCGCTGCCGAGGCTGAGTGCCGTCAAGGTAAAGAAGCAGAAGCGAAAGAGCACCTCATGGCTCTGATGGAGAAACGCGATCCTAACTACAGCTGCGAAAAGACTGGTACTGACTTGGGAACCCTCACAAGCGAGGAGACAGGCTCTCTGCTCGAAGAGATTATACTGCAACGCCGCATCGAGCTGTGGGGCGAAGCAGGCCGCATCTTCGACATCAAGCGTCTGCACCAGGGATTCGTTCGCAACCCAGCCGATGGATGGGCTACTGCCGCAAGACTCACCAACCATCCTGCAACTGCCGATCCCGAAAGCTACTGCTGGGTTCTCACTATCCCACAGGCCGAGTTTGACGGAAACGCCAACTTGACTCTCGACAACGACCAGAACCCAATTGGTGACTATCCCAATTAGTCCTGTGGTTAACACGCACAACCACTAACAATGGCTTGTGCGATAAACATAACCTCAATAATCAAGGGCCGCACAACTACTGTGCGACCCTTGATTTTTACATGGCACCAACGATTAGCAACAAAAAACTCGAAATATAAGATTTCGATAGCACGTTATAGCCCATAATACGTCAAAAATCATTATCTTTGCCGTCACAAACTAAATAAGACTTTTCTATTTTGACTACCAAAGAACAAAACGAAATTATCGCGCTCATCAAGCGTCAAGTGGTGCCCGCCATTGGATGCACCGAGCCCATTGCCGTGGCACTGTGTGTCGCCAAGGCAACTGAAGTGCTGGGACAAACTCCCGACAAAGTAGAGGTGCGCCTGAGTGCCAACATGCTTAAGAACGCTATGGGCGTGGGTATCCCCGGGACTGGGATGACAGGACTGCCCATCGCCATCGCTCTGGGTGCACTTATCGGCAGGCCCGAGAAAGAGCTGGAGGTGCTCTGCGACTGCAACAAGCAGGCGGTGGAGCGCGGCAAGCAGTATATCGCCGAGAACCGAATCCATATCTCGCTCGAAGAGAACGACCCCGACAAACTCTATATCAATGCCATCGTGACAGCTAATGGGCATGAAGCCGAGGCACGCATCAAGACGCACCACACTCACTTCGTGCTGCTGCGCAAAGACAACGAGGTGCTCTCCGATAACGACAAGCCCGCTTGCCAGTGCTCCTCAGAGCAGGATGCAGAAGGTCCCAAACTCACACTGCGCAAGGTTTATGACTTCGCAATGGAGACCGATGTTGACCAGCTGCGATTCATCCTCGAAGCTAAGCGACTCAACGAGGCGGCAGCTCAGAGCGGACTACGAGAGAACTACGGCCACCAGCTTGGCAAAACCATGCAGTCGCCACTGGGGCGAGGCATTATGGGCGACAGCATATTCTCTAAGGTGCTCTCGGTCACCAGCTGCGCCTGCGACGCTCGCATGGCAGGTGCCATGGTGCCCGTGATGAGCAATTCGGGCTCAGGCAATCAGGGAATTTGCGCAACCATGCCAGTAGTGGTCTTTGCCGAGGAAAACCACAACACCGAGGAAGAGACCATCAGAGCACTCATCATCTCAAACCTCACCGCCATCTACATCAAGCAGACGCTGGGAGCACTCTCGGCGTTGTGCGGATGCGTCGTGGCATCTACGGGAAGCAGTTGCGGCATCACCTACCTCATGGGCGGCACCTATGAGCAAATAAGCTACTCGGTCAAGAACATGATTGCCAATCTCACAGGCATGATTTGTGATGGCGCCAAGCCCTCGTGCACGCTCAAGCTCACCACCGGTGTGAGCACCGCCATGCTGAGCGCCATGCTCGCCATGCAGCACAAGTATGTGTCATCACAAGAGGGAATAATCGACGACGATGTGGACCAGAGCATACACAACCTCACCGCCATCGGAAGCAAGGGAATGGACGTGACCGACCGCTTCGTCCTCGACATCATGACCCACAAAACCAACGTAAAGAACTCTTAGTACACACACATAAAGAATCAGCCGCTTTCAAAAAAAAAACTTGAAAACGGCTGATTTTTAGTCTGTTTTTTCTATCGCACATTAAAGAAATGCCACATGACGATGGCTGCCGAGCAGGCAATATTAAGGGAATGTTTGGTCCCTTGCTGCGGAATCTCGATACAGCAATCACTGGCATCGACCACTGCCTGGCTCACTCCCTTGACCTCATTGCCGAAGACGAGAGCATATTTCTCGCCGGGCACAATAGTAAACGCCTCAAGGCTGATGCTCCCGTGCACCTGCTCGATGGAGCAAATCTTGTAGCCCTGCTCACGCAACTGCTCAACCGCCTCAAGAGCTGAGCTGTGATAGCTCCACTCCACACTGTCCTCTGCACCGAGTGCCGTCTTGTGAATCTCGTGACTCGGTGGCTTGCCTGTGATGCCGCACAGCGCAATATGCTCGATGACAAACGCGTCGGCAGTGCGGAACACACTGCCCACATTCATCTCGCTGCGCACGTCATCAAGCACCACAGCCACTGGTATTTTCTCCACCTGTTTAAACTCCTCGGCGCTGATGCGATGGAGGTCAAGCATTGATTTTTTCTTCATAATTTTTGGGGTTCATTTTGAGGTTCATTTTGAGGTTCATTTTGAGGGCACATAGAATATTGCGCACATATTCAGGACGAGGTATATCCACCTAAGATACTCGTCGTGCCATGACTCTTTGTATTCTATGTTTTGGTTTTCTTCCATTATCATAATCTTATACCATGCAAAAATACAAAAAAATCACATCGCAATTGCAACAAGTTGAAATTTTTGTTGTATATTTGCATTTGGGATGCAGAGGCAAAATAGTAAAAAAGTAAAACATAAATGTACACAATACATAAAGCATATATTGGCGATGCTCGACTGATGGACAGAACAGACTCTGGATCGGTTGATATTGTTGTGACCTCGCCGCCCTATCCCATGATAGAGATGTGGGATGAATGCTTTTCAGCGCAAGACTCTGCAATAGGCAGGTTAATTGATGATAAACCCGACGAGGCCTTTGAGTTGATGCACCTCCAGTTAGACAAAGTGTGGCGTAGGTGTTTTGAGGTTCTGAAAGATGGTGGGTTCCTGTGTGTAAATATCGGTGATGCGACACGCACTATCAATGGTAATTTTAAACTTTATAGCAATCACACTCGCATATCAGAATTTTGCAGTTCTATAGGTTTTGTCAGCCTGCCCAATATCATCTGGCGTAAACAGACCAATGCTCCAAATAAGTTCATGGGAAGTGGCATGCTGCCGTGTGGTGCATACGTGACGCTTGAACATGAGTGGATTCTGTTGTTCCGAAAGGGTGGAAAACGCCAGTATAAAACCCAATCAGAGAAGCTTGAAAGAAAGGGCAGCTCTTTCTTTTGGGAGGAGCGCAATGTGTGGTTTTCTGATGTCTGGGATGTAAAAGGCACAAAACAGAAGATGAAACATTCGGGTAGTAGAGAGCGAAGTGCAGCATATCCTTTTGAGATACCCTATCGCCTGATAAATATGTTTTCACAGAAAGGTGATGTCGTGTTAGACCCATTCCTCGGAACTGGCACAACCATGCAAGCTGCCTTGTTGAGTGGGCGCAATTCTGAGGGATACGAAGTAGATGCTGCCCTGAAGGATATTATAGAAAATGGGTTGACGATGGATGTTGATGATTGTAATCGCTTTATCAAGCAGCGTTTAGACCGCCATATCGCCTTTGTAGAAGAACGTAAAAAGACGGGGAAAGAAGTAAAGCACTTCAACAATCATTTAGATGTTCCCGTTATGACTAAGCAGGAGGAAGAGATTACCTTTAATTATATCTCGTCACTCCGTAAGTTAGAAGATGGGTGTTTTAGGGCTGATTATGAAGATGTGTCAGACATGAGTTTTATCCCTTTCCAGTTGTTGAAACAAATTGTATGAAATATATGGAAAAGTATTCAATGGAATTCGGCAAAAAGGAGCATGTGCTAAACTATGCTTGCCAGCTATATCAACTGTCTCGCCCGGCTAAAGTTGGTGCCGTGATGGCTCTTATTCGTGAATGCCAACCCTCTACGTTAGAGCAATGGGAGAAGTGGTATTTTGAGAACGCCTATACTGCCACAAAGACTCCAGTCAAGTTGTCGGTTGAGAGCCTTACAGAACTCGGAGAACGCCTCTACGAAAAGATACAGACTTTTGTTATACCAGAATGGCAGGAGGCTTTCAGCCAATTAACGCTTAAAGATTGTATAGACTACATTTACAATCTTACTATCAATCGAACATATGATGGGTACATCCGCGAGAAGTCTGTAGTGAATGACGGTCTAGCCAAAAAGTTCCCACATGTCACATTCCAGGAGAGTAATCCTGAGCTTGACCACGCTGGCGACATTGACTATGTGGCCAAGGTCGGCAATTATCAATTTGGCATTCAAATCAAGCCTGTGACGGCTAATGCCAATTTTGGAGGCTATTCACTTAGCGAGCGCATGAGGGCCAGTTTCAACGACTTTACTGAGAAATATGGTGGTAAGGTGTTTATCGTATATAGTCTGAAAGGCGAAATTGCTAATGCTGATGTTGTTGAAAGTATTCGTGAAGAGATAGAACGCTTACAGAAGTTGTAAGATGCCTACATGCCATGTTTTGATAAATGGTGACAGTCGCTGTATGTCACATATTGCCGATGAATCTGTGGGACTCATTGTGACATCTCCCCCTTATTGGCAACTGAAAGACTATGGGTCAGAATGTCAGATAGGATTCAATCAGAACTATGAAGATTATATCAATCATCTGAATTTGGTGTGGAGTGAGTGTAACAGAATTCTACAGCCTGGCTGCAGGCTGTGCATTAATATTGGAGACCAGTTTGCCCGTTCAGCCTATTATGGACGATATAAGATAGTACCTGTTCATAGTGAAATCATCCGTTTCTGTGAAACTATCGGCTTGGACTACATGGGCACGATTATCTGGCAAAAGAAAACCACTATGCACACTAGTGGAGGGCAAAGAGTGATGGGAAGTTTTCCTTATCCACGTGGGGGTATCGTAAAAGTTGACTTTGAGAACATCTTGCTTTTTAAGAAACAAGGCAAAGCGGCTTCAGTTTCCAAGGATATAAGAGAGGCATCTAAGTTGACAGATGAAGAATGGAATACTTATTTCACTTCGCACTGGAATTTTCCTGGTGCAAAACAGTCTGAGCACATTGCCGTTTTTCCAGAAGAGTTGCCCAAGAGACTTATTAAGATGTTCTCGTTTGTGGGTGATACGGTATGTGATCCATTCATGGGGAGTGGAACAACAGCTTTGGCGGCAATGAAGCTGGACAGGAATTCTATTGGCTATGAGATTAATCGAGGCTTTCGCCGTTATTACCACGAAAAACTCACCAAAGAATCGGATAATAGCCATTTCGAGTTTTATGATGACAACTGCCATATTGACGCCAATCAACTGCTGAGTTCATTACCATATTTGTTTGTGGATACTCACCAATTAGAGCGGAAAGTTGATGTGAAGCAGCATGTGTATGGTTCCAAATTTGAGGTTGATGCTTCAGAGACAGAAAAGAATGAAAGATTCCTTAAAGCCATTGATTGCTGTGAAGCAACAGTTTTGGTAAACCATGCTCGCTCAGAGCTTCGCAAAAGAATGATAGAGACTGGTATATGCTATCTTCGGGCTGGTGATTCAAAGGGCTCTCTGTTAGTTACTTCTGGTTTTGAACGACTGGGATATGTGTTGCTGCATACAAATGGTGAAGATGCCCAATTATTTAGGTTAAAGACTAAAGGACATTTTCAGATATGGACACGCGAGACGTTACAGCAATATGGGTTTAAGCCTCAAAGTGCTCACTATTATGTGGTGCTGCATTTTGATGCGGACAATCCTCTTCCTATAAAGAAGATACCTAAACTCAAGGAGAACAAAAATACTTTTAGAGCAAAAATAAAGCCGTTAAGTGATTTGTTGACCTGGCGGACTTGCTAAATCCTGTATATAAGATAGCAAAAGTGGACTCTTTAAAAGGATTATGCGTTATTTAGAGTCTCTTTGCCAGCGCGGCGCTTTGTTCTTCGTAGCCGGGCTTGTTGAGGAGGGCGAACATGTTTTTCTTGTAGGCCTCGACGCCGGGCTGGTTGAAGGGGTTCACACCCAGCATATAGCCACTCATGCCGCAGGCTTTCTCGAAGAAGTAGATGAGTTGTCCCAAGTACTTCTCGTTGAGTGCTGGCAGGGTGATGAGCATGCAAGGCACGCCACCGTCCACGTGAGCCAGACGGGTGCCGAGCTCTGCCATCTTGTTCACCTCGTCAACGCGCTTGCCGGCGATATAGTTCAGGCCGTCGAGGTCGGCATCGTCGGTGGGGATTACCACCTCGTTGCGCTGCTTTTCAACGGTAATGACGGTCTCGAAGATTGTGCGCTCGCCATCTTGAATCCACTGTCCCATCGAGTGCAGGTCGGTGGTGAAATCGACGCTGGCAGGGAAAATGCCCTTTCCGTCCTTACCCTCGCTCTCGCCGTAGAGCTGCTTCCACCACTCGGCGAGGAAATGCAAGTTGGGGTTGTAGTTCACCAGAATCTCAATCTTCTTGCCAGCCTGATACAGAGCGTTGCGAGTAGCGGCATAGTCTACCATCATGTCGGCGGGAGCCTTCTCCATCTCTACTGCACCAGCCACGAGGGCGTTGATGTCGAAGCCTGCGATTGCTACTGGCAGCAAGCCCACTGGAGTGAGCACCGAGAAACGGCCGCCCACGTTGTCGGCGATGACATAGGTCTTATAGCCCTCTTGAGTGGCGAGGCTGCGCAGAGCGCCACGTTTAGCGTCGGTGATAGCCACAATGCGCTTGGCTGCTACTTCTTTGCCTACTTGCTTCTCGAGCATAGCCTTGAGGAGACGGAACGCGATAGCTGGCTCGGTGGTGGTGCCCGACTTCGAGATTACCACGATGCCGAAACGCTTGCCCTCAAGAAGACGCATCAGATCGTAGAGATAATCCTCACCTATGTTGTTACCTGCGAAGACCACTTTGGCACCCTCGCTCTGCTTGAAAGCGGCAAAGTTGTCGCTCAGAGCCTCAATCACAGCTTTAGCGCCCAAATAGCTACCGCCAATGCCAATCACCACCACATAGTCGCACTCCTGGCGCAGCTGTTGTGCAGTGGCGTTTATGTCGTCGAGCTGGTCGGCAGTTATCTCACTTGGCAGGTGCAGCCATCCCAGGAAGTCGTTGCCAGCGCCGTCGCCCTTCTCCAGAGTCTCGGCAGCAGCAAGTGCCTGTGGTTTCAACACTTCAATATCTTTCTCACTAACAGTCCCGAGGACCGACTTATTGCAAATGCTAATCATTATATTATAGTTCTTAGTTAATTGTTTTTAGTTCTTAGGGGAGAGATTCAGCATTTTAAATTCTAAATTCCGCATTCATTAAATTGGCATCGTGTAGGCGCGACGACGCTTGTTGAGCACGGTGTCGAAATATTGCCACTGCTTCTGCACCATCTCGTTGTGCTCAAGTTCGTGACTGCTTTCGGCCCATTTGTACCCAAGCTTGAAGAAGCAGGGAAGAAGGTCGGTGAAGAGCAGCGAGTTCACACCCTTGCTTTGATATTCGGGTTTCACAGCCACGAGCAGCAGGTCGACAGTGTCGTTCTTCTTGAACGCTTTGTACAAGTGATACCATCCAAAGGGGAACATGCGTCCGCGGTTCTTGATGAGTGCCTTGGAGAGCGATGGTATTGCAATGCCCACGCCTATTAGCTCGCGAGTGTCGTTCTTGATGATGAGCGACAGGTCGTCGAGAGGCAAGTAGGGAAGGTACATCTTGATGTAGTGCTCAATCTGCTTCTCGCTCAGTTGCGAGTAGCCGAAGAGGTTTTCAAACGCCTCGTTGATGAGCTTGAAAATAGCCTGGCCATAGTCGGCAACGAGCTGTTTGCGGTTGGTATACTTTATATTGTCAACGTTGAAGCGCTTCTTCACGATGTCGCTGATGCGCTGCATCTTCTCGGGTATCTCATCGGGCACCTTGATGTGGAATTCCACCCAGTCAACGTCCTTGACAAAGCCCATGCGCTCAAACTGCTTGGGGTAGTAGTCATAGTTGTAGATAGTGGCATTGGTACCAACCTCGTCAAAGCCCATCACAAGGCATCCCTCGGGATCCATGTCGGTGAAACCCAAGGGGCCGGTGAGCTCGGTCATACCTTTTTCTTTGTTCCATTGCTTGACAGCGTCAAAGAGCGCGTCGACCACCTCATCGTCGTCGATAAAATCGACCCACCCGAAGCGGCCCTCTTTCTTGTCGTGGCTCTCGTTGAAACGATGGTTGATGATGCCGGCGATGCGGCCCACGGGCTTGCCGTCGCGATAGGCCATATAGTAGACGCTCTCGCAGAACTCAAATGCAGGGTTCTTATCGGGCATCAGCGTCCCAATCTCATCGCTGATGAGAGCGGGAACATAGCACTTGCTATCGCGGTAAAGAACATCGATGGGAAACTTCACATACTTGGTCAGCTCCTTCTTGGTTGGCTCTATTTTTCTTATCTCTACTGACATAATACTTAACATTATAACATACTTGACTGCAAAGGTATAGTTTTTTTGCCACAAAACAGGTATTATTAAAACATTTTTATTAACTTTGCAGCCTGAAAACAACGAGTTCGGGGTGTAGCACAGTTGGTTAGCGCGCCACGTTCGGGACGTGGAGGTCGGAAG
>CAMVKS010000044.1 GCA_947167995.1 uncultured Prevotellaceae bacterium | reverse complement strand
TGTTCATGCGCTCGCCTTCAAGCAGCGAGATAACACCATCGACAGCCTTGTCGGCGGGAACTTCCTCCTTGGCGCGAGCAGCCTGGCACTCGGGGCAGTTGCACTCGTTGTGATACTCGGTGGGCTCGGTGTAGGTGGTGATTACGCCCTCGAAGTTGCGAAGGACAACCTTGCCGGGAGACTGAGAAATCACATACTGAGGCATGACTGGAGTCTTGCCACCGCCACCGGGAGCATCGACCACAAATGTGGGAACGCAGTAGCCCGAAGTGTGACCACGCAAGCCCTCGATAATCTCGATACCCTTCGACACTGGAGTGCGGAAGTGCTCCAGACCCATAGAGAGGTCGCACTGGTAGATGTAGTAAGGACGCACGCGGATCTTCACAAGACCTTGTACCAAGTGCTTCATCACGTGAACACAGTCGTTCACGCCACGCAGCAGCACACTCTGGTTGCCCAGAGGCACACCGGCGTTGGCGAGCATCTCGCAAGCGCGGGTCGACTCGGCTGTAATCTCGTTGGGATGATTGAAGTGAGTGTTGAGCCAAATGGGGTGATACTTCTTGAGCATCTCACACAACTCGGGAGTGATGCGCTGTGGGCACACCACAGGAGTGCGTGTTCCCAGGCGGATGATTTCCACATGAGGGATTGCACGCAGGCGAGAGATGATGTACTCAAGTTTCTTGTCGGTCACCATGAGTGCGTCGCCACCCGAAAGCAACACGTCACGCACTGTTGGAGTCTTCTCGATATACTCGATAGCCTTCTCGATGCGGTCGGCTCCACACTCGGCGTCGGTCTGACCAGCAAAACGACGACGTGTGCAGTGACGGCAATACATCGAGCACATGTCGGTGATGAGGAACAGCACGCGATCGGGATAACGGTGAGTCAAGCCAGGTGTTGGCGAGTCTTCATCCTCATGCAATGGGTCGAGCAGGTCGGCAGCAGCCTGATGTGTCTCAAGGCCGGTTGGAATACACTGCTTGCGCACTGGATCGTGTGGGTCATCGGGGTTGATGAGGCTCAGGTAGTAGGGAGTGATAGCCATGCGCAGGGTCGAGAGGGTCTTCTTGACGCCTTCTTCCTCTTCGGCTGTAAGGCTAACGTACTTCTTCAGGTCCTCGAGAGTCTCGATGCGGTTTTTCACCTGCCATTTCCAGTCGTTCCACTGCTCGTCGGTAACATCGGGAAAGAGTTGTTTTCTTCTTGATTCTGCCATGATAAATTCATGTATTTTTAAAGCCACAGAGGCGCACTGTCATGGCACGTCTCTATAGCCAAAATTCTAATTAAGCATAAAGTTCCTCAAAAATCTTGCGCAGCTCGGGGCACTCGCGCAGCTCCTGGAGGGTGAACTCGGCGTGGCCTTTGGTGTAGCCGTTGCCAATGATCATGTTGGTGTCGGCACCAATACCCTCGGCACCCAGGGCAGCCTTGGTGAAGCTGGTAGCCATCGAGAAGAAGTAAACAACTCCGTCGTCGCGAGTGCACAGCACTGCAGTCATCTCGCAGTCGGGAACGTTCACGCAGTTGATGGTAACGTCGGCCATCTTGCCATCGGTGAGCTTGCTCACGAGCTCATAAACCTGCACTGGAGTCATGCCGGCTACGCTCTCTACCACGTCGCAGAAGCCCAGGTCCTTGATGCGCTGGGTCGACTTGGGGCTATTGGCCAAACCAATCACCTTGCCAGTCACGCCCACGCGCTTCTTAGCCTCGTAGCAGCACAGCATGCCGCTCTTGCCGCCAGCACCCAGGACAACCACATTCTGGCCATACTGGCACAGCTTAGCAGTCTGAGCAGGAGCACCGGCCACGTCCAGAGCACTCAGAGCCAGCTTCTCGGGCATGTCATCGGGAATTTTAGCATATATTCCACTCTCAAAGAGGATGGCCTTGCCCTTGATGTCGACCTGGTCAACGTCGGCCTTGATATTCAGTATCTCGTCGATGCGCAGTGGTGTGAGCGACAGCGACACGAGAGTTGCGATGCGGTCGCCTTCCTTAAGGTCGATTTTTCCCTTAAGAGCGTCGCCAATCTTCTCAACGGTGCCAAGGAGCATACCACCCGAACCAGTGCGGCGGTTGCGGTGCTTGCCCTGGAGCTCAACGTTGAGGAACATCTCCTTCTTAATCTCCTCCATTACCTCGGCCTCATCGTCGGGATTCTTGGCCTGGCTCTTGGCATAGTTGTGGATGTCGGTGAACGAAGCACTGTCGATGTTCAGAGTTTGAACGTCGATCAAGATCTCGTTGTCGTAAATCTCATCCATGTTGTTGTCGAGCTTGTTGGCTGGCTGTGGCAGCACGCCCACTGGTTCAATCACTCGGTGAGTACCGAATCTATTTCCATGTTTCTGCATTGTTTCTTTAATTTTTTAGTTTATAGTTAATATTCTTTTTATTTGCTTGCAATAGTGTTGAGGCTTATTTTCTTGGGGGGAGTCCTAAGATTTCGCGGGCCTCGTCGCTGGTGGCGATGGGACGCCCCAACTCCTTGGCAATGCGAACCACCTTCTCCACGAGCTCGCCGTTGCTCTTGGCGAGAACGCCTTTCTCGAGGTAAAGGTTGTCTTCAAAGCCCACGCGCACGTTGCCGCCCATTGCTATTGCGGCAGCTGCCATGGGGAAGGCGTGACGGCCCACACCGGTAACAGTCCATGTTGAGCCAGCGGGGATGCCATTCACGAGCCAGCACAGGTTGGCAACGGTGGCAGGAGTACATCCAGGAACGCCCAGCACAAAGTTGAACTGCATGGGAGCACCAGGAGCCTCGCCTTTGCGGGCCATCTTGAGAATGGTGTCGAGGTGACCCATCTCAAAGCACTCATACTCGGGCTTGATGCCGCGCTCCATCATGCGCTTGCCAAAGGCACGCATTGTTGGCATGGTGTTGTCGAAAATCTCGTCGCCAAAGTTGCAGGTACCGCAGTCGAGGGTAGCCATCTCGGGAAGAGGAGTGGTGTCGGTCGACTGAAGTCGCTCGTCGGGGCTCATGCCCACTGCACCACCTGTCGAAGGTATCAAAATCACGTTAGGACACTCCTTGAGGATTGCCTCCTCGCACTCCTGGAAGCGAGCACGGTCCTGAGTGGGTGTGCCGTC
Source organism: uncultured Prevotellaceae bacterium (assembly GCA_947167995.1). Taxonomy (GTDB): domain Bacteria; phylum Bacteroidota; class Bacteroidia; order Bacteroidales; family Muribaculaceae; genus Sodaliphilus. Next base: position 21,103 of record CAMVKS010000044.1, on the reverse strand, counting down.
GTCCCAGCGCACGTGCAGGTGAACGATGGCGGCACCAGCGTCGACTGCGCTCTTGGCCTCACGAACTATTTCTTCAACGGTATAAGGCACATTAGGATTCTGCTCCTTAGTGACCTCGGCGCCGCAAATCGCGGCGGTAATAATCAGTTTATCCATAGTCTTTATCCTTTCCTCTGGCAGTCCTTAGGGGTTACACATGTTCCACTGGCGCGGCACACCACGATGGGCTCATCAAGTTCGTCGGCAGCCGAGGCCGAGATGTCGGGGCGAGAAATAGCCACCTTGCGTGCTTCAAACTGCATGTGACGTGAGGTGTTGCCTTCCTTGTCGATCCATCCCTCGGCTTCAATGAAGTCGCCGGCATAGACTGGTGCCAAGAAGTCGATGCTGTCGTAGGCACGGAAAAGGCCTTCGTCGCCGTCACGCATTATCAAGAGTTCGGTTGCCACGTCACCAAAGAGGTGTACCATGTGGGCTCCGTCTACCAAGTTGCCACCATAGTGGGCATCCTTTGCGCTCATGCGCAGTCTAATCTTTGTTCTGTACTCCATTAGGTCTCTTTTTATTTTTCTACATAAATGCCATCAACATAAATTCCCGAAGCGTGAACGCACTCAGGCTTGATCTCACCTACCTTAACCAGCTTCTCGGCCTCTACCACAACATAGTCGGCAGCGGTAGCCATGAGAGGGTTGAAGTTATTGGTAGTTCCCAAGAATACCATGTTTCCGAACTCGTCGACGATGTTGGCGCGCAGGAAAGCGATATCGGCCTTCAATGGCTTCTCCAGCAGGTAGTCCTTGCCGTCGACTGTCACCACATCCTTGCCGTCGGCCATGATGGTTCCCATGCCAGTGGGAGTGAGGACGCCTCCCAGGCCGGCACCTGCCGCACGGATGCGCTCTGCCAGAGTACCCTGTGGCACATATTCCACGATGAGGGTTCCCTCGTTCTTCTGCAACGCGGTCTGCTTGTTGGTACCGGTGTGCGAAACGATAGCTTTCTTCACTTGATGGTTAGTCACTAACTTGCCATGGGCCACTTCGTCGTAGGCTGTGTCGTTGGCAATGATTGTTAAGTCCTTGACGCCCTTTTCTACGATAGCGTCGATAATTTGTGTGGCACTACCCACACCCAGGAAGCCGCCAAACATGATGGTCATTCCATCCTGCACTTTCTCAACGGCTTGCTCGAGAGTGATTTGTTTGTTCATAATGAATGTTTATGTTTGGATTTTGTTGGTTATAGTCTAATTGTGACTGCAAATATAGTGAAAATTAATTATATTTCATTCCTTTTTACTATAAAAAATCTTTTTTTAAAATAGGTGTACACTTAACCACAATAAAGACAGCACTTTGTAACATTTCATTCATAATGAGTCCAACTGCCCACACCATAACGACAACGTGCGGATTCAACAAGGTGTTGAATCCGCACGTCTTATCGATTATTTTTTCCTGTTACATCAGGGAAATTACTTCTCAATCTCCTTAACCTTCAGATAGTCGCCACTGCCTGCCACAATGGTGTTGAAATAGTCTTGTGTGTATCCGCCGTAGTTGGGCGAAACGGGGTTGCCCCAGGCATTGCGCTCAAACTCGCCGTCCTTCTCCTTCTTGATGTTTCCGTCAAGGAATTTAACAAACAAATACTTAGCCAAATCCTGATATTGATGAGTAGCATCCTGAGCACTGTTCAAACTGTAGTTGGTGAGGAACTCTACTGCCTCGGCGGGATTGTTCTTGTAGATTGACTGAGCCTTGGCCTCGACTTGCGGCTGCTGAGCCTCAAACGCGTTCTCTATACCACTCTGCACACGTCGAACATCGGGAATCATCTGGCTATAACGATGATAGCACTGATTAGCTATCAAGTTGTTCACCCAGAAGGCGGCGTCAAAGTCGAAGTTGTAGAGGTCGCCCTTACCCTCGCGGTAGCTCTCGGGAACCTCGTTGATGCAGCAGTACATGGGCACAAAGACAGCAGTATTGGCATCATCAACTCCAAACCAAATCACTCCACCAATTGGGTCGGGAAGCCAGCTGCGCATTTGAGAGACAAACACGAAGCCCGTCTGCTGAGTAGCAATAGCACGCTCATGGCAGTAGGTGACACTGTCGACCTTGAACTCCATGGGACGATAGCGGTAAGGCACGTCATAGTAGTTCTTGGCGCCTGGATCCTGAGTCATGTCGTAAGGAGTTCCCTCAAAGTGGTCACGCATCATGTTCTGCATGCTGCGAACGCTCACCAGCTGGTCGGGCTTGACATAGAGAGGCATAATCTCGGCGCCCTTCTTGCCCTCGAGGTAAGGCAGATAACGGTCCATCCCACCCTTGAAGCGGTTGAAGTAGGACCATGCGCGAGCATCACAGCCACGCAAAGTTCCATAGTCGGGAGGACAATAGGTGACAGAAAAGTCAAAATCCTCATCTTTGCCATTGAACCAGCCCATGCTGCGTGCAAAGTCCACCACGTCCTTGCTGTAGAGGCAGTTCTCCTTGTCTTTGAAAGGTATCTTGTGGATACGGGCCTGGTTGGCATGTGCCGAGATGCAATCGTCGGGTATGCGGATGGCCACCCACACGGCGCCTTTCTCCTTACCTCCCTTGCCTATCATCTCAAGAACCCACACCTCGTTGGGGTCGCCAATCGAGAAAGACTCACCCTCGCTCGCATAGCCATACTCAGCCACGAGGTCGGTCATCACCTTGATTGCCTCGCGAGCTGTTTTGGAACGCTGCAAGGCTATATAGATGAGGCTGCCATAGTCAATTCGTCCTGTAGTGTCCTCACACTCATGGCGTCCGCCCCAGGTCGACTCGGCAACAGTAACTTGGTGTTCGTTAATGTTTCCAACCACTTTGTAGGTGTGTGACACCTCAGGAATTTCACCTAAATACTTTCCTGAATCCCAGTCGATAATCTTGCGCATATCCCCCGGCTTGTGGTCGGCGGCAGGATAATACTCCAAAAAGCCAAAAAGCGTGTGAGAATCGGCCGCATAAGATATAAGTGTAGAGCCATCGACAGTGGCTTTCTTGCCTGCAATCAAATTGGTGCAAGCATGTGACTGCGCACCCCACAACAGCACGAGTGCCATAAATGACATCGCCGCCAGGGCACGAGTTTTAGTAAAAAATAGTCTCATGATAATTATGTTTAAATGAATAATTGTAACTGATTGATAATCAAGTTAATACACTTAAAGCCCGAGAACTCAGCTATTCTCATTGATGTGGACCTTGACCTTGGCTATGCGATACTTCTTCACTTTCAAAACAGTGAAATCGCAGGGACCACAAGAGATTTGCTCCTTCTCCTGGAAAAAGTCGCCTTTGAGATTCAACAGCATGCCCGCAATACTCTCGGCCTCATCGGTGTATTTTGAGAATCGACGTTCGTCAAGACCTGTAACATCAAGAAAATCAGATATAGGTGTCTTGGCATCAAAGATATAGGTATCCTTGTCCTCCTTAGTGAAGAACTTCTCCTCGGTGTCATACTCGTCGTCGATGTCACCCACAATCTCCTCGAGAACATCTTCCATTGTTGCAAGTCCCTGAGTACAGCCAAATTCATCGACAACCACCGCGAGGTGTATCTTTTTCTTGCGGAAGTCCTCGAGCAAGTCGTCGATCATGCGCGACTCGGGCACGAAATATACAGGCCTGAGCAACTTCTGCCACTTGAAATCGGCATCATGATTGTCGATATATGGCAAAATATCTTTGGCATAAAGCACGCCTTTGATATTGTCGGGATTATCTTCATAGACGGGCATGCGGGAGTAGCCATTATCAACAATAATCTTTATCACATCGGCAAATTTCTCTTCGATGTCGATGTCAACAATGTCGATGCGAGGTGTCATGATTTCGCTCACAGTCTTGTCGCCAAATTTGAGGATTCCCTCAAGCCAGTCTTTCTCTTCGGTATTCTTCACCTCGCTCATTTGCAGGGCGTTAGTGAGGTCTTCGGTCGAAATCTCATCGGCACGCTTGCCAACCGCCTTGCGCACGAAGCCCATGCTTCGCACCATGAGTTTTGACAACGGAGCAAACAACATTGACATCACTTGCAAAGCAGGTGCGGCAAAGCATGCAAACTTGACATTGTTGTTTGTTGCATAGAGTTTGGGGAGAACCTCGCCAAAGAGCAAGATAAGAAATGTGAGAATAACAGTTTGAATCAAGAAATTGGCTATCGCACTATTAAACTCAAATATTTGATTCATAGCGAAGTTCAAGACTATCACTATCATGATATTAACCAGGTTGTTACCTATCAGGATTGTTGCTAACAGTCGCTCTGGCTGGTCGAGAAGGCGTTGAACGCGGTCTCGCTTGCGGTCGTCTTCTATGCCCTCGATGTCCTTGCTCGTGAGAGAGAAATAAGCTATCTCAGAGCCAGAGTTGAAAGCCGAGAACAATAGTCCTATTATGGCGGTTGCAATTGCCACCCAGCTTCCCACAGTGGGAGCATGGCACACTATTGATGATTGTAATGGTAATGATTGCAGCAACTGGGCTGCGTTAAGCAAAATACAAGATAAAGGGTCAGGGTCCAAAATCAAAATTTTTAATTAAACATTAATCTCACCCGCAAGCGCAACACACTGTTTCTCAAGACAATGCGCAAGCCTTACAAGCAAGAAGCACATCTTTAGCGCCTATTCTATTGCAAAGGTAATGATATTTTTTGGTCTAACAAAAAAACTTAGAAAAATTGGAAACTTTTTTATCAACAACCCAAATTCCCCAAAACAAAAAAACAATCAAAAAAAACAGAATGACCGAAAAGGGACGGTTCTTTTTCAGTCATTTTCCTGAATTTTGACCGAAAAGGGACGGTTCTTTTTCGGTCATTTTATTTGGATGTATTATTACTAATCACTATATTTACAAAGTTTTTAACAATAACATTTAAACCATCAATCAAAATTATGCCTCGACCACCAAGAATTCCAAGCCCCACAGGCATTTACCACGTTATGCTTCGTGGAATCAATCGAAGAAAAATTTTCCTTGACGATCTTGATTTCATGAAAATGGAGAAAATCCTTCGCCAATTAACCCACCCAAAAACAAAAAGCGGTGAAGAAATGCCACCCGTTTGCAAAATCTTCGCTTACTGTTTAATGACCAATCACATACACTTACTCATCGCCGAAACCGACAAATCTATAAGCGAAGTCATCAAAAGCCTTGGGGTAAGCTATGTGAGCTATTTCAACAAACGCAGAGAAAGAACTGGAACACTCTTCGAGGGGCGTTTCAGAAGTGAGCCAGTGTGTGACATCCAATACTTCACCACACTCATCAATTATATTCATTACAATCCTGTAAAAGCAGGATTAACGACACAACCAAGCTGGTACAAATGGAGCAGCTGGCACGAATATGAATTACCTGATGAGATGCTGAAATACAGTATATGCGAACAAAACCTGCCATTTAAGAGTCTCACAAGAGAAGAGTTAAAGGCTGTTGTCTTAAAAAACGAAGAGCCAACATCCTTCGTCTCACATGTAGAGAAAAAGAAATATAGCGACGAAGAAGCAGAAGCCCTCCTAAGGAGCCTTCTACCTAACAATCAGAAAGATGCCGACCTGAAAAAATTGCCAAAAGTTGACAAAATAACACTCGCTGCCAAATGCAAAGACTATGGCATAAAGGCATATCAAATAAGAACTTTGATAGGGCTCAGCGAATCAACCATCTACCGAGGTCGACTCAAAATGACAAGATCACTGAAATAAGAAAAAAATGACCGAAAAGGGACGGTTCTTTTTCGGTCATTTTTCTGAATTTTGACCGAAAAGGGACGGTTCTTTTTCGGTCATTTTGGTCGTTCAGGTGTAGAAATTTGTGGTTATACAATAAAAAGGTGTGAAATGCGTTATTTTTGTATATAGGGGGAAAGTACGCCCTCTTGTGAAGGCCAGTTACAAAGAAGATTTAGCTAAAATGTTTGAACGTAATAATAGGATTTCAATAATTTCGAAAGCGATATTACTGTTGGCGATGGTGTGCATTTCGTTGAAGGCTTGGTCGTTTGACCTGTCGTTCTATAGCGACACATCCCGTCTCGCCACAGGTCATTGGGTGAAAGTTGCAGTTAGCGAGAGCGGCATCTACCAGATCACGTCGAGTGATGCCAGCAAGTGGGGGTTCTCGGACCTGAGCCGTGTGAGAGTGTTTGGCTATGGCGGCAAACAGCTGAGTGACACCCTCCGTGCCGACCAGTTTGTCGACGACCTGCCACAAGTTCCAGTGATTCGTACAGGCGACCGCATTTTGTTCTATGCTCATGGCCCGTTGTCATGGAAATGGACCACTTCCTTTGCGATGTACAAGCAAGTTCAGCATCCTTATGCCACCGAAGGGTATTATTTTATTACCGAAGACAGCAGCATCTCCGACCTTACACCGACCCATTCAGACATCACGCCCGAAGGCGAGATTGTGAACACATTCACAGAACGTCTCTACCATGAGGCAGAACTCATAAATCCAGGAGAGACAGGTAGAGTGCTGCTTGGCGAGGATTTCACAAACACCAATTCTCAAGCCTTCAAGTTCACGCTCGATGGTCTTGTAGATGGCTCAACAGTTGATGTGCTCACCCGCTTTGCCACTAAAACACTTGGCTCCAACAGCTCGGTATCGTTCAAGTATAACGGCACCAACATCGAAGGCAGCCTCAGCATCAAGGAGATAGACCCAAAGGATCCATCCCATTACCATTATAACGCTTCTCAATCACACAAGCAATTCAAGTTGAGCGGCACCAAAGACCTCACCTACACTATAACCTACTCCCCTGCCGGCACTGTGACACTGGCAAGACTTGACTATATTACAATCAACTACAAACGCCAACTCGACATGAGCGGAAAGAGTAGCTTGACATTCGGTGTGAGTGCTCCTGCCCAACCAACACAATATGAGCTTAGCGGTGTGACATCAAGCACTCACGTTTGGGACCTGTCAAGAAAAGAGGGTCCTGTAGAGCTAAACCTGAGTGTAGAAGGTTCAAAGGCCCGTTTCAGCCTTGACAACAGTTTGCGTCGCGACCTTGTTGCCTTCAATGAAAATGGCACATTCCCTTCACCCACACTGGTGGGAAATGTCGACAACCAAAGCATTCACGGCAGTCCCATCCCCGACATGATAATCCTTGCTCCGAGCGAGTTCCTGCCTCAGGCACATCAACTTGCAAACATGCATGAGGACATGGACAGCATGCGAGTGCTGGTACTCGATCACACCAAGGTATTCAATGAGTTCTCGAGCGGCACCCCCGATGCTGCCGCCTACCGCCAGGTGTGCAAATACTTCTATGACCGTGGCACCGATGAGCAAGGGCATCATTTAGGCTACCTGCTACTTTTTGGCAACGGCTATTGCGACAACCGCCGCCTCACCGCCGCCAGCTCGACACTCAACTACCCCATGCTACTTGTGTGGGAGAGCGATGACCAGGACGACAAGGTAAACCCCTACAGTTGCAATGAGATGACCTCTTACACGAGCGACGATTTCTTTGGCCACCTCCAGGATGGTAACATCATGGGCTTGCAGAGGATGCACTATGACCTGAAGATTGCCATAGGACGCATTCCTGCCCGAAGTGTCACCGCCGCCAGCATTGCAGTGAGCAAAATAATAAAATATGCCACCCAAGCCGACTACGGGAACTGGAAAAACACCATGCTCAATGTTGCCGACAATGAAGACTCGGGAGGTCACTGGCGCCATGGCGAAGAGGTGGTCCTCACCGTTGCTGCTAATGGTGGCGAGAACACCAACTTCAGTCGCGTGTTCCTGGACAACTTTGAAGAGAGCAGCGATGGCTCAGGTTCCAAATTTCCCGACGCACGCAAGAAAATGTTCAAGACCTTGAACGAAGGTGCTCTGTGGTGGAACTATTCGGGTCACGGAGGTCCTTCGGGATGGACCAACGACGGCCTGTTGCTTGTGAACGACATCGAAAACAATTTCTTCTACAGTCATCAGCCCATTTTGTTTGCTGCCACTTGTGAGTTCTCACGTCACGACGGCATCAGCCCTTCGGGTGGAGAGAACATTTTCTTCAATCCCAACGGTGGCGTCGTGGCAATGATATGTCCTCCACGACTGGTGTATATGACCAACAACAAGGTGCTCAATGTCACAGCCGCGAAGAAGATGTACAATCGCGACGCCAACGGACAAATCATGCGCTTGGGCGACATTCTCATCTATGCGAAAAATAACACCAACGACGGCTCACAAGGTAATTCCAACTCCCTGCGATATCACCTTTATGGCGACCCAGCCTTGCGACCTGCGATGCCACAATATAATGCTGTGATTGACCAAATCAACGGTGAGGATGTCGACCCCGACGACATGCCAGTATTTGAGGCCCGTCAAACGATGATGATAACAGGCCATATCGAGAACCTGCGTGGTGAGCATCAGACTAATTTCAACGGCTTGATCGAAAGCACACTGTTTGATTGTGAGAGGTCGGTTTCAACTACCTATTCCTACAACTATTATAATCCAGAGACACAGACTACAGAGGAACGCGACTCCACGCTCACCTATGAAGAACGACAGAACAAACTTGCCATCAACGTCAACCGAGTAACCAATGGCAACTTCAGCATCAGCATCACCATCCCAAGCGAGGTGACCGTCAGCTACGACAACTACCGGACATCGTTAGTGAGCCTGTACGCCTACGATCCAGAAAACAAGACCGAAGCAACAGGTTCATGCGATGATTTCTATATTTACGGATATGACGAGACAGTGACAGCCGACACCATAGGGCCAGACATCAGCTACATGGGGCTTAACAGCAATTCTTTCAAAGACGGAGACAATGTCAACGAGTCGCCATTGCTATTAGCAACCGTGAGCGACGAGAGCGGCATCAACTTCTCCAACGCCGGCATAGGACATAACATAACCCTCACGCTTGATGGCAATGTGACCTACAGCGACGTGAGCAGCTACTATACCGCCATCGAAGCCGACAAAGGCTCGGCGGGCAACATCAACTACAGCCTCTCCAACTTGAGCAACGGACATCACACATTGCGATTAAAGGTGTGGGATGTTTTCAACAACTCCAGCGAGAAGACTATCAACTTCAACGTAATGAGCGGCCTGGAGCCTGAAATCGATGAGATAAAAGCCTTCCCCAACCCAGCAGCCACGACCACCACATTCCTTGTTACCCACAACCGCCCTGAGGCTACTGTGACCATCACAATCGAGGTCTTCAACCTCATGGGCCAACGCATGTGGAGCACAACTCAGAGTGGCCGCAGCTCGATGTTCTCATCGTTCCCCATCACCTGGGACTTGAGCGACTACAGTGGTCGACGATTGCCACGAGGCATATATCTCTACAAGGCAACCGTCACCACCGACGGGCACCAAGAGAGCACAAAGACCAAGAAACTTGCCATCACTTCACCTTGATTGCTGCAACAGTCATGACGCCCTGAGAGCCTGTTTTAACAACATTTACACACTCAAAATCAATTAGATTGATATTTTTTAGTAAATTTGCAGTTTGATTCAGCAACAATGTTGACATAAACATAAAGCCCAATAATGAGCGACACCACACGACATATCAGCCGCGACATGCTTCCCGAGCCAACCCTCAGGAGGCTGCCCTGGTATTTAGCCTATGTGAAGATGCTTGACTCCAAGCATGAAGAATATGTATCTTCCACACAAATCGCAAAAAGGCTGAATGTGGATGCGTCGCAGATAGCCAAAGACCTGTCGTTTCTCAACATCAAGGGAAAGACACGAATGGGCTATGAAGTTCACCCGCTCACCAAGGCTCTCACCGAGTTCCTTGGTTTCAAGCACCGGCACAACGCATTTCTCATTGGAGCAGGATCGTTGGGAAGCGCACTCATGCGCGACCTGGGACTCACGCAATATGGGCTCAACATAGTAGCGGCCTTTGACGTCAATCCCGATATCGTGGGAAAGAACGTAGCCGACATTCCTATCTTCGACTTCAGCGAATTTGGCACAAGACAGCGCAGTTCAGGGGTGTCGATAGCTATCGTAGCGGTTCCTTTCGAGAATGCTCAAGATGTCGCCAACACGCTGGTAGAGAGCAATATCAAGGCTATTTGGAACTTCACACCCTACCGCATCAAGGTTCCCCGCAACATTGTACTTCAGAACACATCGATTTATTCAGACCTTGCACTCATGTACAATCGCATGAATGCAAGTGTCAACACAAAATAAGAGATATAGTGAAAATATTAGGCATAGGCAGAGAGCTGCCAAGACAGGTGTATTTAATGGCCGATTCGGCAATCATCAAGACCAACAAGCCTTTTTTTGTGCCACATTTTGCTCAGAGTTTCACCGGTAGAGCAGCATTAGTGATGCATATCGACCGTCTGGGCAAGCACATAGCAGCACGTTATGCTCACCGCTACTGCCGAGCCATAGCTCCCGCTATCAAAGTTACGGCTCACAATCTTGATGAGAAACAGTCGAGCGAGACGTTTTCGGCACTTGCCAACAGCTTCGACGGCGCACTCCTACTGGGCGACTTCACAGCCATCGACGATGCAACGCTCATCAACGATTTGCAGGTGACAGTAGAGCGCAACGGTGAAAATGCAGGAACAGGAAGCATGACTCTTGCAGGCATAGACTTCGACAGCCTAATAGCACAGCTGAGCGTGTTCTTCACACTGAAAATGGGCGACATGATTGTTGTGGAACTCAGCGACAATGACATAGACCTCAACATTGGAGATACGATTCACGCATCCATCAGTGGACAGCAGAAACTCACTATTAGAGTGAAATAAAATAGAAAAAAATATATAGCAAGAAACTTTATATAAAATTAGTATGCATAAGAAGCTTCTTTTAAACATTATGAGCCTATTGGCCATCGTCGGAACGACGACCTTTGGCGCACAGGCCTTTTCCTCGGCCAACTACACCCGCACGTCAAAACTTGCAAGTGGCAAGTGGGTGAAAATCGAGATTCCCGAGAGCGGCATTTACCAGCTCACATTCGAAGAACTCTCGCAGATGGGATTTTCTAATCCACAGAACGTGAGAATCTACGGATTGGGCGGTTACCCAATCAACGAAGTGCTCGATGGGTCGCAAATCGATGACCTGCAGCAGATTCCTGTCAAAATCTTTGACAATAAAATCTGCTTCTACGGATGTGGAACAACTAAATTCACTCTTGCCACTCCCACGGGAACGCCACACTATACAAGAGAGTTCAATAGCTACTCAACAAAGGGCTACTACTTTGTCACAGACGATGGTTCTGACCCGATGGTAATTGCCGACAGCTACAGTGCTGATGTCGCCAATCCTGTGGTTAGGGCACAGAGTCTCGACTACTGGCACCATGAGCAAGAACTCATCTCGCCGGGAGAGTCAGGTAAAGATATGCTCGGAGAAGCTATGACAGGCGGCAATATCGATATTCCCTACTCTATCCCCACCCTGTGCACCGACAGTTCGGTGGTTGTGAATATCAACGCAGGAGCTAAAGTTACCGCTGCATCCTACATCTACGGCAAGCTCAACGGCAATAGCCTGAACTTCCAGAACATCGCTGCTAAGATTTATGCCCCAGCCAATAGCTTCGTTTACTACAATTATGCCTCACCTTACGTTGCATTCTCGCCCACCGAGGCTACCCCGATGTATACTGATGGTAATATCAACGTGAGAATTGACAGCGAAACAGGCGATGTAACAAGCGCCTGGCTCGACTATGTGACAATCACGTTCTATCACAACAACACACTCGCTGGCAGCGAAGACAACCAGCTGCGCATGGGATTCCAGAAACTTACAAAGAATGATTTCATCACCATTGCCGATGCCAACAGCGACATTCAGCTCTGGAACATCGACAATCCCTATTCCCCCACCAATTGCGTGCTTAGCACCAACAACGACTTAATGGGTTATGGTCCTAACGTGACGGCAAACTTGGGGCAGTTCATTGCCTTCAACCCTGCCCACGAGCTCAAATCGATTTCAGGATATACCGAGATTGACAACCAGAACATTCACGGCCTGCCCGACCCCGACATGGTTATCGTCACCTGCGAGGAGCTGCTGCCGCAAGCCGAGCGCGTGGCACAGATGCACCGCGACAACGATAACATGGTGGTGCATGTGATCGACCAGCAGAAAATCTTCAACGAATTCTCGAGCGGCACACCCGACGCCATGGGCATCCGCCTGATGAGCAAGATGTTCTATGACCGCAACAAGAACAAATACAAGCACCTGCTTATGTTTGGAGCCGGCAACTACGACAACCGCCAGCTCCACGCCAAGCGCGATTGCACAATCCTCACCTACGAGGCCACCGTCAGCAACGACGAGGAATACAGCTATGTGTGCGATGATTTCTTCGGCATTCTCGACGACAACTCGGGAATCGAGCTCGCCAAAGACAACCTGAGATTGGGTGTGGGACGCATACCTTGTGCCACCATCCAGGAAGCCGAGAGCGATGTTGACAAGCTGCTCAACTATGTCAACAACCCCGACTACGGACCCTGGCGCAACGACATGATACTCATTGCCGATGACTATGACAACGGATTGCACGCATTCCAGACCGAGGGAATCAACAATATCATCGTTGATGAACTCGAAACCGGGCTAATGAACAACAAGGTGTATATCAGTCAATTTCCCCCAGACCCCGTTTCGGGATTCGCTCTCGATGCACGCAAGGAACTAACTGCAAAACTCACCAGCGGACAATATTTCATGACCTACGTGGGGCATGGTAATCAAAACTTCCTCACAAAGGCACAGAAACTGTGGACTACCGTTCAGTCCAACACCGTTCAATATCCCCATCTGCCCATCCTCACTACTGCATGCTGTGACGTGGCTCGCTACGACTGCAACCAGCGAGGCCTGGTTGAAATCATGTTCCACAATCCCAATGGCGGCGCTATCGCCATCGTGACTTCGGCACGCTCGGTGTATGCCACCGACAACGATGCCCTCAACCAGGCTTTTGTAAGAGCTATGTTCTGCTATAACACCAAGGGCTACATGCCCACCGTGGGCGAGGCATATATGCTTTGCAAGCAGTCGTTCGGCTCCAACAAAGCCAACTACAACAAGATGTCATTTCTGTTGCTTGGCGACCCCGCTATGAAGGTGAATTACCCCAAGCCTTTCTTCAAGATCACAAAAATCAATGGCCAAGATGTGGGCACAGGGACTATTTCTTCGGGTGCTATGCAAGAGATGACATTTGAGGCCAAGGTCTACAATCCCGACGGCACCACTGTCAATACAGGCTTCAACGGCGACGCCACTCTTTCAATCTATGACATCAAGCAGAAGGAGACATCCATCACCGTGAGAGTCAACCGTGTTGACGTGACCCGCGACATCTTCTTCCCGCAAAACCTTCTCACACAGGTCAACGGACGAGTTGTCGACGGTGTCTTCACAGGCAAGGCAGTGATTCCTCGATACATACTCTCGACAGGCAGTTTAGGAATGGTGAAGGTCTACGCTCATCAAGACGAGAGTGACAACATGGTGAATGGTTCGTTCAACAACCTGCTACTGCTATCCTACAACCCGAGCAACCCTCTCACGGTCAACGACAACACTGCGCCCGTTATCGATGCCATGTATTTCAACGACGAGCAGAGTTTTGCCAGCGGAGCTGTCATACCACAAGGCTCCACTCTTTACATCCGTGCGACCGACGACTGCTCCTTCAACAACCAGGCGGTGGCTGTGGGCAACAGCATGTCGCTGCAGCTCGATGGCGGCAAGACCACCTACACTTACATCAAGAACCACTCTATTGTCACCGACAACGGCAAGGCACTTGCAATTGAGTTCCCGATGAACTTGCAGGTGGGACGCCACACACTCAAGTATGAGGTTTATGATGCTGCAGGCAACAAAGCGTCGCAGTCCATTTCGTTCATTGTGGGTAACAGTTCTCAAGCATCACTCACTGTTGACGAAGTCCCTGCCGTGAACGAGGCGACATTCAACCTCGACACATCGTTGTCAACAATTCCACAGATGACAATCAAGGTACTTGACAATGTGGGAGAAGTGGTGTGGATGAAAACTACATCCTCATTCCCTTACACCTGGGATCTGAACGACAACAACGGGAACCGTCTGCCAGCAGGAGTCTACAAGTTCTACGGAACCTATGAAGGCAACGGCACATACGGTGGCACCGAGATAGGCCAGATGATTATTATCGACCCCTACAACAGTAACAACTAAAGGCTGTGGCAAGAGGGACAAAACCTCTATTCAACCATCAGGCTAAATTATTATCACACAACATTTCGCGCTCAGCAAATTGAGTGCGAAATGTGTGTTTTTTTCCCATAACATTAGCTGCACTCACAATTCATTCAAATAAAGAAATAGAGCAACAATAAAACCGTGTATCTACACGTTATTTAATATAGAGATTTTATCTATTGTTCAAAAAAACAGTTTTTAAAGACATTAAAACCTCTATTTTTTTAATCTATTATTTTTAAAGAAAAGACACAAATATCATTTCACCACGATGAACAAAAGAATATTATTCCACGCTTTTTGTCTATTACTTCTGATGGGATCGGCCACGTTCTCAGCTCAGGCATTTCCTGCCAACAAATATGCCACTACATCGAGGCTGGCAACAGGAAAATGGGTAAAAATCACCATCCCCGAAGACGGCATCTACCAAATCACCTATGAAGAGCTGAAGACCATGGGCTTCGAGAATCCCGGCAGTGTGAGAATCTACGGCTGGGGAGGACACCCCATGAACGAGATTCTCAGCAGCACTACCCCCGACGACCTCGTGCCCGTGCCCTGCAAGCACTTTAGCAACAAGTTGTGCTTCTACGGTTGCGGTCCCACACAATACACCCTCAACGTGGAAACGGCGTCACTGCACTTCCTAAGGAGCATCAACAGCTACTCTCAAGACGCCTACTACTTCATCACCAGCGACGACGGGACAGCGCCAGTAGCTCCCACAACAATAACCTACGGCATCACAGGACAGAACCTGAGAAACACAAGCCTCGACTATTATCACCACGAGAACGAGATAAACTCGGCATCCCAGTCGGGCAAGGACTTTTTGGGTGAGACCATCGAAAACGAAAGCTTTAATATTCCTTACACGCTCTTTGAACCGTGTGCCGACTCGAGCATTGTCGTAACCCCATGCGTGGCAGTTAAAAGCGACAACAGCTCACTGGTATGGGCAAAAATCAACGGCAAGGACGCCAACTTCGCTAATAGCGATGCACGCATCTACGCCTCTTCGTCGAAATATGTTTACTACAACTCGGCATCTCCTTCCGCCACAGTGACTATGAGCCCTGACGAGCCACTCACCCCTGAGGGCAACGTCTCGATTGGTGTAAACAACTTTAACAACCACAAATGGGTGAGACTCGACTATCTCATGCTCACCTACTATCACAACAACACCCTTGATGGAGCCCCCGACAATCAGCTGCGCATGGCCTTCAACAACGTGAGGTCAACTGATATCATCGCCATCAACAAGGCTACAGAAAACACCCAGTTGTGGAACATCGACAATCCACAATCTCCCAAAAGTTACACCCTCAACCAACGTGAGGAATATAGAGGATTCACACCCCTTTATCAATCTCCCTACACACAGTTCATAGCTTTCGACCCCACCAAGGAACTTAAATCCATCACGGGCTATGAAGAAGTAGAAAACCAGAACATCCATGCACTTCCCGTCCCCAACATGGTGATTGTGACCTGTGAGGAACTCCTTCCACAGGCCGAGCGCGTGGCGCAGATGCACCGTGACAAAGACAACATGGTGGTGCATGTGCTTGACCAGCAAAAGATTTTCAACGAGTTCTCGAGCGGCACGCCCGATGCCATGGGCATTCGCCTGATGTGCAAGATGTTCTATGACCGTGACACCAATCACAATTTCAAGCACCTGCTCATGTTTGGAGCGAGCAACTATGACAACAGGCAAATCATCTTAAGCCGTGACTGTACCATCCTCTCCTATGAGTCCACATTAAGCAATGATGAAACCAGCAGCTATGTCACCGACGACTTCTTTGGCATGCTCGACGACAACTCAGGTAAAAACCCAGCGGGCGAGATGTTGCGATTGGGAGTTGGACGCATCCCCAGCGCTTCATTAAAAGAAGCCGAGAGCGATGTGGACAAACTGCTCGACTATGTCAACAATCCCGACTATGGTCCATGGAGGAACAATGCCCTCTATGTCGCCGACTATTACAACGCCCAGGAAGGCAACATTCACTCTTTTCAGGCCGAAGGAATGGGAAATCTCATCTCCAATACTCTGAATGCAGGACTGATGAGGAACAAAGTATATGTCACACAATTCCCCACCGACCCAGTCTCTAATTCTTCGGTCGAAGGGAAACGAAGTCTCAAGTCCCAACTCCAAGCAGGGCAATATTTTATGACCTATGTGGGACATGCCAATCCCGTCATGCTCACCAAGACCCTGCGACTTTGGACCTCCAACGACTCAAAAAGTATATCTAACTCTCACCTGCCCATTATCACTACAGCATGCTGTGATGTGGCACGTTATGATGGCGACGAGAGAGGCCTCATGGAAACCATGTTCCACAATCCAAACGGTGGTGCCATTGCCATGGTTGCTTCGACTCGCTCGGCCTATGCCTATGGCAACGACGCTTTGAACCAAGCATTTGCCAAAGCTATGTTCTGTTATTCCACCAAGGGGTACATGCCCACCTTGGGTGAGGCCTACATGCAATGCAAGCAGGCGTTTGGACAAACTGTCAACTACAACAAGATGATGTTTGTCCTGCTTGGTGACCCTGCAATAAAAATCAACTATCCAAAGCCTTATTTCAAGATCACAAAAATCAATGGGAAACCAGCGGGAACAGAAAACATCTCTTCAGGTGCGCTGCAGACTATTACCGTCGAAGCTATGGTTTCTACCCCCGACGGTACAGCTGTTGACAACACGTTCAACGGTGATGCCACTCTCAGCATCTATGGCTACGAGAGAAAAGAGACATCCTACAACAACCGTGACATCTTCTTCCCGCGAAGCCTACTCACACAGGTGACAGGAAGAGTTGTGAACGGTGTTTTCAATGGGCAAGCCGTTGTACCACGCTACACGCTCAATCCTGGAAGTTACGGATTAGTATCGGTGTATGCTCACCGCGACAACAGCGATGAGATGGTGAATGGCAGTTTCGACAAGCTCATTCTTGCGGCCTATAATGCCAACAGCTCTCTCACGGTCAACGACAACACCCCACCCACCATCGATGCCATCTATTTCAACGACGAGGATGAGTTCCAACGTTGCACTATGGTGCCTTCGAGCTCCACACTCTACATTCGTGCCACCGATGACCACGCTTTCAACAACCAGTACAATTCATTGGGCAACTCCATGGACATCAAGCTTGACGGAGGCAAAGTTTCTTACAACAACGTGAGCTCGTTCTCCACCATGACCGAAGGCGGAAAGGCTCTCTTTGTGCAAATGCCCATGAACCTCTCTCAGGGCTCGCACACTCTCGAGTACACTGTATATGATGTGGGAGGAAACAAAGCGTCTCGTACCATCAACTTCTCGGTTGGCGGCCAGAACACACTCGAGCTCACCGTCGAAAATCAGCCTGCATTGAAGAATGTGACTTTCAATGTCGAAACAACATTCACCACAATACCCGAAGTAGAGATAAAGGTGTTTGATTACATGGGATACCTCAAGTGGCACACAACCACGTCCAACTTCCCTCTGCGCTGGGATCTGCGCACAAACAACGGAAGCCGACTACCTGCTGGTGTTTATCACTTCTACGGCAAGTATAACGATGGCACAACCTACGGTGGAACCTCAACCGGCACCCTGATTATCGCACAGTAAGGATTGTCAAAAGCGCGACTCAACGCAACAGCGCTCAAACAATAAATATTGACACACCATACTAACCAGACACCAACCCCGGCACCCCCTTGATGGAGAGCCGGGGTTCTTGATTTGAGCCACTACATGCCGTTTTTGAGATTTATTTTTTATTTTCCAAAGTTTTATTATTAATTTTGCACCATTGATAATAAAAGCTAAGGTCACACTTTAACAACCTTACCCGGTCTCTCTTTTTTAATATGGGAAAAAATAAACTCAAGAAATTTGCCGAGATGGAAACGTTCTCTTGCGTCTTCCAGTATCCCTTTGCCAAACTCCAGGAAGGCCCTTTCCACCTCAAGGGAAAGTGGAACGAGCTTTATTTCCACAACTCCAGCAGCATCGTGCTTGAATTAGGATGTGGAAAAGGGGAATATGCAGTGGGCTTGGGACAGAAATTCCCCGACAAGAACTACATTGGCGTCGACATCAAGGGCGCACGCATGTGGACCGGTGCCAAGGCTGTAGAGCAACAGGGCATCAACAACGTGGCTTTCCTGCGCACCAGCATTGAGCTCATAGATCATTTCTTTGAGCCTGGCGAGGTATCGGAAATTTGGATTACCTTCCCCGACCCGCAGATGAAAAACGCCAACAAGCGACTCACCGGCACACGTTTCCTGAACAATTACCGCAAGATTCTCGTGCCCAACGGCATTGTACATCTCAAGACCGACAGCCCCTTCCTTTACACCTATACCCACGAGCTCACCAAGCTCAACAATCTCAAGACCATTGTCGACACCCCCGACCTCTACTCCTCGGGGCTTGCCAATGATATTCTTGAAATAAAAACCCACTACGAGATGCA
Organism: uncultured Prevotellaceae bacterium; assembly: GCA_947167995.1. GTDB lineage: Bacteria > Bacteroidota > Bacteroidia > Bacteroidales > Muribaculaceae > Sodaliphilus. The sequence continues at coordinate 2,262 of CAMVKS010000044.1, read as the reverse complement.
ATGGCTCCAGCGAGGACTGACGATAAAATACATCAGCTTCCAGCTTCCACCAGAAGGTGAGCTTCAAGAGCCCGACATCGACATCGAGCGCGACACCTATCGCAGCTATGGCCGTGGGGAGATACAAATGCCACAAATCTTTGACGACAAATAACAATAACACAAATTTCTAAAACAATTAAACTTTTCAATGGAAACTATTTATCCAGCACTTATAATCGATGCCTTGCGCACAGTGCGATATCCTGGCACTGGCAAGGACATCGTCACCATGGGAATGGTGGAGGACGACATCCGCATCGACGGCAACAAAGTATCGTTCTCGCTCATCTTCCCCAAGAAGACCGACCCTTTCATCAAATCGATAGTAAAAGCCAGCGAAGTGGCTATCAACACCTACGTTGGTGCTGAAGTGGAGATTAAAGGCAACATCGCCGTCAAGACTCCCGAACCCGATGCACAGCCCAAAGCTAACGAACCGCTGCCAGGCGTGAAGAACATCATCGGCGTGTCGAGTGGCAAAGGTGGTGTGGGCAAGTCGACAGTGGCCTGCAACCTCGCAGTGGCACTCGCACAGCAAGGCTACCGCGTGGGACTGCTCGACGCCGACATCTTTGGCCCTTCTGTTCCCAAGATGTTTGGCATCGAAGACGAGCAACTCTACATGGAAGAGATTGACGGACAAAAATATATCGTTCCTGCCGAGAAATTTGGCGTCAAGATTCTTTCCATCGGGTTTGTGGTAAGCAAAGATCAGGCAGTGCTATGGCGAGGAGCTATGGCGAGCAATGCCCTCAAGCAGCTCATCACCGAGGCCAACTGGGGCGAACTCGACTACTTCATCATCGACATGCCACCAGGCACAAGCGACATCCACCTCACTCTTGTCCAGACGCTTGCCTTGACTGGCGCCATCATCGTCACCACTCCACAAGAAGTGGCCCTTGCCGACGCCCGCAAAGGCATCTCTATGTTCATGGGCGAGCATGTGAATGTTCCCGTGCTCGGCATCGTCGAGAACATGTCGTGGTTCACACCTGCCGCACACCCCGACGAGAAGTATTTCATCTTTGGGCGTGACGGAGGCAAGAAACTTGCCGAGACACTCAACGTGAAACTCCTTGGACAGGTGCCATTGGTGGCTTCCATCTGCAAGGGCGGGGACGACGGGATGCCAGTGATTCTCGAGAATTCGGTATCGGGAGTTGCTTTCATGAAGCTCGCCTCGGCGGTGGCCGAAGCTATCGACATCAGGAACAGCACCCTGCCTCCCACCAAACGTGTAATTACTCATTAAATAACCATTATAAATTTATATTGTTATGAAAAAGATTTTATTCTTTTCGGCTATCGCTGCACTTATCGTGAGCAGTTGCAGCGTGGTCCCCATCTCGGGACGAAAACAACTTAACTTGGTTTCTGACAGCGATGTTCTGCAATCAAGCCTTGCTTCCTACAGGGACTATATCAGCAAAGCCACACTTTCGACACAAACTGTAAAGTGCGAGCAAGTGACACGAGTGGGCAGGAAAATTGCTGCCGCAACAGAGGCCTACCTCAAAGCCAACGGAATGAGTGACCAAGTGAGCAACTTCGCATGGGAGTTCAATCTGGTAAGAGATTCACAACTCAACGCTTTCTGCATGCCTGGAGGTAAAATCGTGGTATATGAAGGAATCATGAACATCATTTCAAGCGATGACGAACTTGCCGTTGTGATAGGGCACGAAGTAGCTCATGCAGTTGCTAAACACAGCAACGAGCGCATGAGCCAGCAAGTAGCGTTGCAATATGGAGCACAGGCAGTGAGCATCCTCACTGCTGGAACAAGCCAGACAACACAGACAATCGCCAACCAGGTGTTTGGTCTCGGAGCCAACTATGGCGTGATGCTGCCTTTCTCGCGCAAACATGAAACCGAGGCCGACAACATCGGACTCGTGCTCATGACAATGGCAGGCTACAACCCCGATTGCGCACTCACCTTCTGGCAGAAGATGAGCGCCAACGGCTCAAATAACAAGGCCGAGTTCCTGAGCACTCACCCAAGCGACGCATCCCGCATCTCAAACATCCAGAAGCAACTTCCACAAGTGAAGCAGCAATTTGGCTCTCAACGTCAACTGAGATACTGAGTTATAAGGTCCTTAAAGTCTTTAAGGATTAACAAAAAAGGCCAAGAGACACCACTCTTGGCCTTTTTGTTATTTTTCCTGTTTTCCGCATAGTTTGATTTGCAAAAAAACGTCGCTTGAAAATCAG
>CAMVKS010000043.1 GCA_947167995.1 uncultured Prevotellaceae bacterium | reverse complement strand
GCAAAACTATTCACTGATGAATTTTGGGGTATGCGATGACGAAGTCAGGAAAAAGCGCTCGGGCACTTTGTGCTCGGGCGCTTAACGTTAATGTTGATGTGTTTAGTTGCGGAAGAGGATGTTGCCGGCTTGGGCGTCGATGGTGATGGGCCGCGAGCGGTCGACGTTGTGGGCGATGATGTCGCGCGAGAGCTGGTTGAGGACGAGGTTCTGGATGGCTCGCTTGACAGGTCGTGCACCAAACTCTGGGTCGTAACCAGCTTGTGCCAGCAGTGCTACGGCAGCAGGAGTGTAGTCGAGCTCAAGGCCGTTGCTGTGAAGCATTTTCTTGACACTCTTGAGTTGCAGTTCAACGATTTGTGCAATCTGCTGCTCGGTGAGTGGCGTGAACATGATAGTTTCGTCGATTCGGTTGAGGAACTCGGGACGGATGGTCTGCTTGAGCATGTTCATCACGTCGTTGCGGGTTTGGTTGACAATCTCGTCATGATTCTGTGCATTAAGATGCTCAAAACGTTCACGAATCAGACTCGAGCCCAGGTTGCTCGTCATGATGATGATAGTGTTCTTGAAGTTGACGGTGCGGCCCTTGTTGTCGGTGAGTCGTCCATCATCGAGCACTTGCAGCAGCACGTTGAACACGTCGGGGTGTGCCTTCTCAATCTCGTCGAAGAGCACCACGCTGTAAGGCTTACGCCGCACAGCCTCGGTGAGCTGTCCGCCCTCGTCGTAGCCCACATAGCCTGGAGGCGAACCTATGAGCCTGGTTACCGAGAACTTCTCTTGATACTCGCTCATGTCGATACGTGTCATCATATTTTCGTCGTTGAAGAGGTAGTCGGCGAGAGCCTTGGCAAGCTCGGTCTTGCCCACACCGGTGGTACCCAGGAAGATGAATGAACCTATGGGTCGGCGGGGGTCGTTAAGGCCTGCACGACTGCGACGCACAGCATCGCTTATGGCCGAGATAGCTTCGTCTTGACCTATGACACGCTTGTGAAGCTCGTCCTCAAGGTGGAGCAGCTTCTCGCCCTCGCTCTGCATCATCTTGGTGACAGGTATTCCCGTCCAACGCGAAACCACCTCGGCAATGTCGTCGCTGTCGACCTCCTCCTTAATGAGCGACTGCTCGCCCTGCATGGTGCGCAATTTTTCCTGAAGTGCAACGTTCTCGTCCTGCTTCTGCTTGATGAGCGAGTAGCGAATCTCGGCCACACGGGCATAGTCGCCATTGCGCTCGGCACGCTCGGCCTCGAAGTTGAGCTGCTCGATGTCGATTTTGTTCTGCTGAATCTTGTTGATAAGCTCTTTCTCGCTCTGCCACTTGGCCTTGTAGTCGTGCTCACGGTCGCGCAGATTGGCAAGTTGCTCGTCGAGCTGGTTGATGCGTTGTTGGTCACCATCTCGCTTAATGGCTGCGCGCTCAATCTCGAGTTGCGAAATCTTACGGCTCACCTCGTCAAGTTCCTCGGGCACACTGTCCATCTCTATACGGAGTTTTGCAGCAGCCTCATCAACGAGGTCGATGGCCTTGTCGGGCAGGAAACGGTCGCTGATGTAACGCTCACTCAGTTGTACGGCGGCGATGATGGCATCGTCCTTGATACGCACCTTGTGGTGGTTCTCGTAGCGCTCCTTCAGTCCACGCAGGATGGCGATGGCGCTCTCCTCGTCGGGCTCATCTACCATGACAATCTGGAAACGACGTTCCAGTGCCTTGTCTTTCTCGAAATACTTCTGATACTCGTCGAGGGTGGTGGCACCGATGCTGCGCAGGTCACCACGTGCGAGGGCTGGCTTGAGGATGTTGGCGGCATCCATGGCACCATTACTTTGCCCGGCACCCACCAGAGTGTGAATCTCATCAATGAAGAGGATGATTTCACCTTGTGCCTGGGTGATTTCGTTGATTACGGCCTTGAGTCGTTCCTCAAACTCACCTTGATACTTGGCGCCAGCAATCAGCGCACCCATATCCAGCGAGAACACTTGCTTTTGTTTCAGGTTCTCGGGCACGTCGCCGCGCACGATACGCTGGGCAAGTCCCTCGACGATGGCGGTTTTGCCAGTTCCTGGCTCGCCAATGAGGATGGGGTTATTCTTAGTGCGTCGGCTCAAGATTTGGAGCACACGACGTATCTCGTCGTCACGGCCGATCACGGGATCCAACTTGCCCTGGCGGGCACGCTCGTTGAGGTTCACGGCATATTTGCTCAATGCGTTGTACTGCTGCTCCTGCTCCTGGCTGGTGGCTTTTTTGCCCTTACGCAGCTCGTCGACAGCAGCCTGCAGCTCCTTTTTAGTCACACCTGCGTCTTTCAAGATGGTAGATGCTGGCGACTTAACCTCGTGCAGAGCCATGAACAAGGCTTCGACGGTGACATACTGGTCACCGTTCTTCTGCGCTATTTCGCTGGCTTTCTCAAGCACACGGCTACAGTCGTTGCTCAGGTAGGGGTCACCGCCGTTCACTTTGGGCAGGCGGGCGAGTTCGTTTTCCAAAGGTCGCTCAATCATCGACGGCACGATGTCGAGCTTCTGCAAGATGAACTTCACCACGCTCTCGCCCTCGCTCATCACTGCCTTGAGGATGTGCACGGGCTCAAGAGCCTGATTGCCGTTACTGCGGGCAAGCGTGATGGCCTGCTGCAGCGTCTCTTGTGATTTGATGGTAAAATTGTTTAAATTCATGTCATTTTTTCTCCTTTCTAATCATTGATTAGCAAAGATGATGCCACAGGTGTATTCGTGTGGTTAACTGACAGAATTTCAGTTATTTAAGGTCTGTATGCTGACAAAATGTCAGATGCATGGTCGCCCTATAGATGTGTTCCTTATTCTATCGAGAAGAGGTTGCTTTCATCCTACTGTTAAGAACAATTACTATCAGCTCGATGGCAAGGCCGTAGTACACTGAGTCGCCGGGCAGGGAGAGCAGTTTTGCTGCCAGCATGGTCACTACACCCACGGGCATGGCAACGAGCACGTGACTTGGCTTGAAGCGGCCTGGCAGCCACAAGGCAAAAGTGAGAGGGAACAGGATGGAGACTGCGCGCAATCCGAGCGACAAGAATCCTAAGTCGTTGATAAAGCTGTTGCTGCACAGTAGCGCAACCAATACCGCAACTATTAGCACAGCTACAATCGATAGTCGCATCTGTAGCAGTTGCGACCATCGCTCAGCACCACGATGCAGATTGCTGTAGACATCACGAACAAGGATGGTGGCGACACCAAGTGACAATCCACTGCCACACCCCAAAATGTTGATGAGGAGGGTTCCGAGCATGATGCCGCCGAGCCATGCTGGCAGGTGCTGCATGATAAATGCGGGGAATGCCTGTGCCGAGTTCTCTATAACACCTATTCCCGCTGGCAAAGCCTCACCGGCGCTCTGCATTGCCGCAAGTTCGTCGGCAGTGACATAGTGTCCTCTCATATATATGCCCACCATTGTGCACGCGGCACCAATCACTGGCAGACAGATGGCGCAGATTAATGATCCACGTCGTGCGTGGGAATTGCCCGAAGCCGACCAAATGCATTGGGCATAGGTCTGTGTGGATACTACTCCTAAAATCAGCGACAGGCAACCTCCCAAGTCTTTCATCACGCCTCGTGCCACGAGGCTGCCGTAGCGATGGTGGATGCTCTCTATATCGGTTAGGCTGTTGAACTTGCTCAACGACGATGACTGGTAGATGCACTCGACACTATCGCGCAATCCAGCGAATCCTCCAGCAATGTTCCACACTATCACCCCTGCTGCTAGCGAGATGAAATAGAGCAATATGAGTTTGACGATTCCGCTGGCTCCCGCACTGCGTATCCCTCCAAAAAAGACGAATAACATGATGAGTATAGCACCTATCACCGATGCCCACAGCATAGGGATGCTGAAGAAACTGCTTATCATGGCTCCCGAAGAAAGCAGTTGAGAAACTATGCTGATGAAAATGCCCACCATGCACAGTATCGACCCCACGGTCTCGGCCTTGCGGCCATATTCGCGTCTCACGACTTCAAGTAGGGTAGAGCACCCGCTACGTCGCAATGGACCTGCATAGACATATCCTAACAACAATGAACCAATGGCTGCCCCTAACGTGAACCACCAGGCCGATATTCCGTAACAGAACGCCAGTTGTGCTGTCCCGATGGTGGATTGTCCTCCTGCCATGGTGCCGAGCAGCGCTCCTCCCACGAGCCATGTCCCCGACGTGCCTCCAGCTATAAAACTCTTGGCATCGTTGACCCTGCGACCCGACCACCAACTCACAATCAGCAGTGCGCCAACCGTGAGTAGCACCCCTAAGATATGTATTGATGAAATCATTTTAGCGTTCTTGGTTCTCTGTTGTTTGCGGTCGCAAAGGTACTACTATTTTTATAATATATAACGTTAAATACACTAAAAAGCCCGCCTGTGGTGAGCTTTTTAGTGTATTGGTATGACTTGTCTAATCAGAAGGGTTATTTATTGATGGCGTCCTGTAACTCACTGAAGCCTATTTCGGTCTTCCACACGTCATCTTCCTTGTAGACATGAAACTTCTTCTCGGTTGTAGTGCCATTGGAGAATGTCATGGTGGCTGTCACCACTGTATACTCATCGCGGGTGCGCGCTTTGGTGGCCTTTACGTTGAAATTCTTCTTTTTGAGTTGTTTGAAGAACTCGTCTTTCTGGTAGTCGGTGAGTTTGTCATTCTCTTTGAACTTCACCGCTTCTTTCAGGCGAAGGATGTTGCCTTTTTTAGGCAGAGTGTTGTAGAGCTCCTCTACAGCCTGCTTGGGAGTGTTGTTGTACTTGTCAAGGTCGCCTATGAGCATCTTCTTGGCATCATTGCCGGTGCATGCAGTGAGTGCAATGACGCACAGGAGCACAAAGATTGAAAAAATGGATTTCAGTTTCATAATAATATATTTATATGTGTTAATCTGCTTGCAAAGATAATAAATAGTTTTTAGTTATTGTGTTTTTGTTGTCGGTTTTTACTCACCCGACTCAGTTTCTTCAATCAACTAAGTCAATGTGCGCACTACTACTGGTAGTGCTCCTATCTCTATGTGTGGGATGGCGCTGGCGCTTCTCTTAATGGTATATGGCCTGGCACTCAGATGGATGCAACTCAAACATACGTCACCATTGATGGCTTGGTTTGGTTCACCCAAACTTTTGATGAAGATGCTATCAATATCATTTTAAACGATGGAGGTGTTAATGGGCTTGATACTTTCATTCAAACCAGCAGTATAATTGGTGTTTAGGCGTATGATTTAATATTATTTTAGTGTAAAAAACAATATTTTTGAAGTAAGATTTTTATGTAGTGGGTTGTGTTCAGGGGGAGGGAATTGGAGCTTTCAGGGGGGTGGGTGAAAACAGAAAATCGCTTCCAGGCTTGGCCCAGAAGCGATTCTCATAGTTATGTAAGGAAAATATAGAAGTGACGGGAGTATTAATCCTCGTCCTTGCTTGCCTCTTCGTATTCCTTGAGGAGTTTCTCTTGAACATCGCCAGGAACGAGTTCGTAGCTTGCGAACTTCATTGAGAACGAAGCACGTCCACCGGTGATAGAGCTCAAAGCGGTAGAGTAGCTTGCCATTTCCTTCAATGGAATGCGAGCCTTGATGGTCTCAAGACCGTTGGCACTCGACATATCCATCATGATACCACGACGGCCGGGAAGGTCGCTCTGTACGCCACCCATAGCATCGCTTGGAACGAGAATCTCAACATCGTAGATAGGCTCGAGCACCTTAGGATTAGCCTCGCGGAATGCCATGCTGAAGGCGTTACGGGCTGCCAGACGGAACGAGATTTCGTTACTGTCTACTGGGTGCATCTTACCATCGTAGATGCAAACGCGCACGTCGCGAGCGTAAGAACCAGTCAATGGGCCTTGCTCCATGCGGTCCATGATACCCTTAACGATAGCGGGGATGAAGCGTGCGTCGATGGCACCACCCACGATACAGTTATAGATAACGAGCTTGCCGCCCCAGTCGAGATCCATCTCTTGCTTGTCCTTGATGTTCATCTTGAACTCCTGGTTGCCAAACTTGTAGGTGTCTGGCTCGGGCATTCCCTCACGGTAAGGCTCGATGATGAGATGAACCTCACCAAACTGACCCGAACCACCCGACTGCTTCTTGTGACGATAGTCGGCACGTGCAGCCTTAGTGATAGTCTCGCGATAAGGAATCTTGGGCTCGATGTACTCGATCTCAACCTTCTCGTTGTTCTCGATACGCCACTTGAGGGTGCGCAGGTGGAGTTCACCCTGGCCACTGATGATGGTCTGCTTCAACTCCTTAGATTGCTCGATGAGCCATGTTGGGTCTTCCTCGTGCATGCGGTTGAGGATTTGACCAAGTTTCTCAATCTCGCTCTCGTTAACGGGCTTGATGGCGCGCTGATACTTGGGAGCTGGATATTTGATGAAGTCGAAAATGCTCTCGCAGTCTTTGTCGTTGAGTGTGTTGCCACGGCGCACGTCTTTGAGCTTAACGGTAGCGCCTATGTCACCAGCCTGGAGCTCGTCGACATTGCTCTTTGCCAAGCTACCACACACGGTGTTGAGCTGAGTGATGCGCTCTTTGCTGCCGCGGTTCATGTTGGTAAGGTCGGTGCCGGCCTTGATAGTACCACTCATCACCTTGAAGTAAGAAACCTCGCCAATGTGTGGCTCAACGGTGGTCTTGAAGAAGAAGATGCTGGTTGGGCCGTTGGGGTCGCATTTAATCTCGTTGCCCTCGGTGTCGCACACGGCGGGCATCTCGGCTGTGGTAGGAACAACCTCACCAAGGAACTCCATCAGGCGGTCAACACCCACGTTTTTCTCGCCACTGATGCACATTACTGGAATAACGCTGCAATCGATGAGTCCCTTGCGCATACCGTCAACAATCTCCTCTGGGCTGAGGGTATCGGTCTCGAGGAATTTCTCCATCAGAGCCTCATCGCCCTCGGCAGCCATCTCAATGAGTGCCATGTTAAACTCCTCGGCACGGTCTTGATGGGCAGCGTCGATGTCGGTAACGGTAGCCTTACCGCTATCGCCGTCGTAGTTGTACTGCTTCATTGTCATCACGTCTACAATGCTCTTGAAACCAGCGCCTGTAGAAACGGGGAACTGAACGGGAACAACTTTGTTTCCGAAGGTCTCACGCAACTGGTTGAGGGCGTTGTCATAGTCGGCTGCATCGTTGTCAAGACGGTTGATGGCGAAGATGAGGGGCTTCTTGATGTTGCCCACGGTGCGATACTGGTTCTGAGTACCCACCTCAATGGCGTTCTGACCATTGATGAGCATCAAGCCAGCGTCGGTAACGTTGAGCGCGGTAACAATGTTGCCTACATAGTCGTCCATACCCGGGCAGTCGATGAAGTTGAGCTTCTTGCCCTTGTTCTCCACACTGAAGATTGTTGAGAACACCGAGTTGCCATATTCCTTTTCTACAGGGAAATAGTCGCATACGGTGTTGCCAGCGTCGATAGTGCCGCGACGGTTGATGAGACCGCAGTCAAAGATGATAGACTCGGCAAGGGTGGTTTTACCCGAGCCTTTGTTTCCTAATAATGAGATGTTACGAATCTCGTTACTTTTATAAACTTTCATGAAAATTATAAATGATATTAAATAATTGGATTTACTTGATTTATTTCACAATAGTTTGCTAATTTACAATCACTTAAGTTGTAAGAAAATGGCGTATGGCCGTTTGAGCCTACAAAGTTAATGATTTAATTCCTAAAAATTAAATTTTTTCTCAATAAAGTGTTTATTATTTTCTTTTTTACTATTGTTTTAGCCATTAAATAGGGTTACACTTTGCTGCATGGGCAAAAAATATTATTTTTGCATTGAAATAATTTAAATTGAAAAAAACTGAACAATGGCGCAGCACAATCAACTCGGAAAAGCTGGTGAGAAAGAGGCGGTGGAATTCTTGATAAAGCAGGGACTGACCATACGCGAGACCAACTGGCGCATGGACAAACTCGAGATTGATATCATTGCTCAGGAGGATATGGTGCTTCACATTGTGGAAGTGAAAACACGTAGCAACGATGAATATTTCGACCCGATGCGCGCTATCACACGCGCCAAGAAACAGCACATGGTGAGATCGGCCAATGCTTATATAAAATATCACCAGCTTCAAGTTGAAATACAGTATGACGTGATAATCCTCATTGGAAGTGAGGGCAATTTCAAGTTAGAATATTACCCTGATTTGTTTGTGCCAAGTTTAAAGACTTATCGTTGAAAAACATTTTTATTATGATAAAACACATTCCATTTTTCAAGGTTCTGTGGGTTGCAGTTTTGTTGATGGCGGCAAGCACCGCAATGGCACAAAAGTTTGCAATCCTGAGCGATATACACGTGACTCCAGGCAACGCCAACGAGGCTCAGCTCAAACTTGCAGTTCAGGAAATTAACGCCACCGATGTTGATGCTGTGATTGTGAGTGGCGACCTTACCAACGAGGGCAGCGACGAGCAGCTGCGCAATGTGAAGTCTATACTTGACGGCATCAGCAAGCCGCTCTATGTCATCCCTGGCAACCACGAGAACAACTGGAGTCAGAGCGCATGTAAAACCTTTAACGACTTGTGGGGAAACGACCGCTTTGTGTTCACTGCGGGCAAACTGGTGGTGATAGGCATGAACTGCGGGCCATTTATGAAGATGGGCGATGGCCACATAAAGCAAGAAGACCTCATCTGGCTCGATAAAACTCTTAGCGAGATTGTGAAGCCTGGCATGAAGGTGCTGAGCATCAACCATTACCCGCTACTTAGTGACCTCGACAACTGCGATGACTATGTGCGAATTCTACATAAATATCCTGTAATTACCCACGTGAACGGGCACTGGCACCGTTGGCGGCAGTATGAGACTGAAGGCATCAGCGGTCTGATGGTGCGCAGCCTTGATATGGGAAATGGAGATTATGGTTATACCATTATGGATATTGATCTCGACCATAGCTGGATTCATGTGTATAACAAGACCATTGGTCAGCCCTTTGATAGTACTATTGGGCATCCGAATAATATATTCTATGCATACAGGATAAATACCGACGATTACAATATTTTAGCATGTAGTCGCACCTTTAATCCAGCCGTGCCTGATGGCTTCAAAGTGGAAAAGGTCTATGCCGACAATGCCTCGATTTTCACGCGTTTGGGCATTGACAAGGACAATATCTACTTTGGCAACTCTTTAGGTTACTTGCGTGTAATCGACAAGAAGAAAGCCAAGCTCAAATGGGAATACAAGACCGAGAGTATGCTCTTTGCCCGTCCTGCTGTTGCCGATGATGTGGTAATCCTGCCCACTGGCGACAAACGTCTTGTTTGGCTCAACAAGAAAAACGGTAAAGTGTTGAATGAGGTGCAGGCGCAAGGGCCTTATGTCGCTGATGGCGTGATTGCCAACGGTGTGCTCTATCAGGGTGGATTCAATACTTTCCAAGCTTGGGATGTGAATGCGAAGAAGCTATTGTGGGAGTATAATGACATCAATAACTATTGCCAGGCCGAGCCGTTTGTGGGTGAAAATGACATAATTTTTGGAGCATGGGACACCAACCTGCGCTCGCTCGACCGCAAGACGGGCAAGCTCAACTGGTCGTGGAATAATGGTAAGAGCAACAACCTTTTCAGCCCTGGCAATGTGGTGCCTGCTGTTACTCATGATAGGGTGGTGATTGTGGCTCCCGACCGCTATTCAACCGCTATAGACCGTGCCACAGGCAAGCAATTGTGGCGTCACCACGACAATGCCGTAAAGGTGCGTGAGAGCCTGGGGTTGAGCGAGGACGGCCACCGTGCCTATGCCAAGACGATGGACGGTACCGTGGTTGCGATGGACACGCAGAGCGACGACTATTATCAGCTATGGGAGACCGATTGCGGCTTTGGCTACGAGCATGCTCCATGTATCGTGCTCGAAAAAGATGGCTACATCTATGCTGGTTCGCGTCGTGGCATGCTGGCTGTACTCGATGCAGCCACAGGCAAGCTATTGTTCAAGTACAAAATGGGCAGTAGCGAAGTCAACGGCTTTGATGTTGACTCCGCTACTGGTGATATCTACTGCTCACTGATTGAAGGCACCATTTGGCGCATAAGCAAGAAATAACTTTTCAATAACGATAATATGAAAAAAACACTTTTATTTTTGTTGATGCTCTTGTGCATTAATTGTAAAACCAATACCACCGTTACTGATAGTGGCGTCAACACCGCTGTCGATGAGATATATGGCTCTAATCAAGTGTCTTATGCTCCAAGATATAATGCTGCCATGCAGTCGGGCACCGACGACATGATTGCAATGTATTATGGTAACAAGAACAGGCTCAAGTGGGGTAAAAATGAACTGCAAAACGTGGTGATGCACACCTTTAGCGACGGGCATAAAGATTGGTTTTTCCCCACCTTTTTATATTTAGAATTCAAGAGTGACAATTACCTCAAGTTTGGTGACAATCAGGTGGGTGATGCCCCTGCTACTAAAAAAGAATGGGAGTGGTTGCTCAATCGATATTTCTCTACTGACTATAATGGTGGTAACTATGAGGGGCTAAAAGCTCTGGATGAATGCATTGAAAGCTGCAAGAAAACCCTGGGAGCACCTGCTTTTAGACATAAAGTGGTGCTGGGGATTCCATCGCCGTGTACTGATTTTACCGAGTGGGGGAGCATTAGAAAAGGCGGAAGGAATTTAAAATTGGATTTCCGAAATGTTAACCACAAAATCGAAGCAGTGAAGTGGTTTGTCGATGAGTTGATTAAAAGGTTTGAGGCTCAGCATTATAAGAACATCACTCTCGATGCATTGTACTGGATGGAAGAAAACACAACAATGACACGGTGGCACAAAGATAATAGAAGTGGGAGATGGACCAACCGAAGAGCCGATAATAAATTTGATTACGTTTTCGATTCGCATGCCAAGCGCCACAACGATGTTGTCATTGATATTAGTGAGTATGTGCATTCGGTGAAAGGACAAAAACTCTATTGGATCCCTTATTGGGGGGCCTATGGAAGTGACGGCATGAGTTGGCGGCACACTTTTGGGTTTGACCGATGCGACATGCAAACTGCCTACTTCTGGGGAACACCCGATTATTTGGCAAGTCCCAAAGAGCTTGTCACAACAAGCGAACTCATTAATCGTTGCACCGTTGCGCTGCAAGATGGCAAGGGACTGGAATTTGAAATGAATGCTCAACTGTTTGTGCCTTGCTACGCTAAACGAAAGAATAGGACCGACATTGAAAGACCTTTTGAAATTGTGAAGGTGGAAGGGTGTAATAAAAGGCCTAACCAGATGAGGTCTGCTGGATATCAACACTATAACTATAACCCCTGTCTCCTTGCAAGAATGGAAAACTTGATAAATGTCTTTGAAGAGCAAGGTGTTTTTCAGCGGGCTAATATCACCTATTATTTCGACAATTCGGCTATTCTCACCTTGTGCAATTCTAATGATAGCCAAATAAGAGGGCTTGTTGACCGCCTGGCGGGATTCATTTGTGAAAGGCACAATTAAATCGATGTCAACGATGTCGAGACGTGATAAACGGGGTGTGGTGGACTGTCCCTGTTGGTTCTTATGTAGAGGCTGTTGAGCGATTTTCATAGAGGTATTAAGAACGAGTGATTATTGCAATTTTAAAATTTACCGCACTAATTATATTACACACAAGAATCCCCTCCATCATCACTGTGATATTAGATGATGGAGGGGATATTAGATTGTGTACTCTCTCACTGCCTCTTGAGAATAAATGGCTCTTTGCTTTGCTTGTTGATGCGATCTACTAAGTTCTTGATGGAGATATAATCTTGCTTGTTGAAATTCAACCTGTTGATTAATAATTGTGTTGAAACGTTGATAGTGTTGCCCGTTGAACTTGGAGTTATGGTTAGCAATATTTTATTGTCGCTGGTGTTGAGCGAAATTGGAGCAGGGATGTCGTTCACAACCCATCCATCGGGGATGGTGATAGAAATATCGGCAGTTTCATCCACTTTGGTTGGAAACTCAATGGGATTGTAACGCTTTTCGCTTTCAAATAGTTCTGGCTCAATGAGAGGCCACAATAGTTGTGGAACATTGATTGTGCCATTCTCGCTTTTTATGTTATAACTGAATTTAATTGTTTCAACCACTGGCTGTTCAAGATTGTCAACCCCATGGACCGAATAGTCTGTGATGTGGAATTCAGGTGACTGGAATTTTGCGTTAGGACTTTCGTTGTTCTGAATTTTCAGTGCACCTCTCATCTGTTCGGCAGCTTTGTCTTGATGGGTAATGACACATGTCGCTGTCAACGTTCCGTCTTGAGAGAGCGTACCTGTTAGTTTATAAGAAGATTTCATTAATCCTTTGTCTTCAAGGCTAATCCAGGGATTGGGATTGTCTTTTTTGATGATTCTTGCATTGCTCACCAAGAAGCTGGCTGGCAATACGTCAATTAATGCATTTTCTACCGAGCCGTCAAAATATTGATACTTACCACCGTTGTCAATCACCACTACAGTGGTAGAAAACTGTTTGAGACTTGGGTACTTGGTGTCGACATAATCCCGTTCACGAGAGGCAAGAATAGCAGGGTAGGCCTTGATGCCTGCATCATTGAGCATCGATATAAGCAGGAAATTGATATCGCTGTTGCTGCCGGTGCCGTTTTTGATGACTTGTTTAGTGGGATTGCCGTAGAGGCTGTAGGTCCCATCCCATTTAACTTTTTGTCGCAGCAGTTTGATCGTGGCAGTTATTTTCTCGTCGATACTGCTCATTTGGTAAATGCCAGCTTGCTTCATCTCTTTCTTGAGAGGATTGCTCTTGAAGCGTTTCCCAAAGTGTTCAAGGTCAAGCAACGACTTGTCAATATCTTCCCATGTCTGAGATAAGTCTTGTTTAGACTTGTTGGGCAGGGCTATTCCTGTTATGTCGATGACAACACGTTGGCCCGAATCATAAGGGTTGAAAACTAATTTCTCGTTTTTAATTGGCGACAGATTCATGCCCACATATTCGAAGTTCACACCTAAGCATGTGAAAGTCTGAGCCGAAGTCAGGATGGTATAGGTGGGACGTTCGGTCAACTGCCTCTGTACGATGCGGCTGGTATTGTATTCCCGGCCAAGGGTCTGCATGTAGAAGCTGAACCATTCTGGTATCGACAGCTCATATCTTGTGTAAGCTACTGGTATTTCGCATTGGGCTTCCCAGTCTTTAACCTCAAGATATAGGTCACTAAGGATTGAATATTCATATTCAATTACCGAACCAGCTTTGACATCAGGGAAAAACACGGTCATGACACGTTTTTTAGGGTCGGAAGCCAAGCGAGTATTAGTCATGTTGGTGTTAATCTCGCTTTTTACGAGATTGCCATTGACAAGGTTGAACGTGGCTCCTTTCACATAGGTCACTGCCTCTCTGTTTCCAGGTTTGTCGTCGTTGACTGTATAATTGATTTCAACAGCAGAATGATCTGTCCCTTCGGGTTTAAGGATTTTGATGCGTCCTTTCACCTCATATTGTATCTTGATGCCATCTCTATCGATGACATATTTCATGTCGGTAGTCTTGCACAGTACAACGGCATCGGCGTCGGGAGCAGGTTCATAGTTTGTCATCTCAAGCTCCAGCTGGCTTGGATGCCCCCAGTTGAGATTTGGGTCGCCAAGTGGTTGTGCATTGACGTTGAGAGATGCGATTATAGAAAAGATTAACAACTGTGTAGATAGAATTAAATGTCTCATAAATATTAAATGTGTTTTAAGAGGTTAGTCCCACATGAGATTACTGATTATATTATCGCTCAGCATCACGCCATCGTTGGTGAGGATAAGTGAGCCTCGGTCTTTACGAAGCAGACCCTGATCAATGAAAGACTTTGCTTTGATCAAGAGTGCATCATAGGCTTTTAGACCATAGTGTTGCTTTATTAAGTCGGTGTCAAGACCGTCGCTGGTGCGCAGGCGCAACATCACTTCCTCGTCATAGCGTTCTCTCTCGTCAAGCGACTCCTCATGATAAGCAGGAATGCAGTCGCTGAGCTTCTCGTTATATTCTTTGATGCTTGCAGTGTTATAGCGGCGCACTGTGCCGTCATAGCTGTGGGCGGCAGCTCCGAGGCCTAAATAGGGAGTGAAATTCCAGTAGCTGGAATTGTGGCGTGAGCGGTAGCCGGGAAGGGCAAAATTAGAAATCTCATAATGCTCAAATCCAGCCTCATTTAGACGCTTGACGAGGAGATTGTACATGTCGATGCACATCTCGTCGCTTGCTTCTTGGACCTTGCCTTGCTCACGCATTACCCACAGGCGGGTGCCGTGCTCATAGCTCAGGCAGTAGGCCGAGATGTGCCTCACATCAAGCTCGATGGCTCGCTCCACATTGCGCTGCCACGAGTCGAGCGACTGCCCAGGCAGGCCATAGATGAGGTCGATGCTCACATTGCCAATGCCTCCATCCTTTATCGCCTTCACAGCATCGATGGCTTGTTGTGCCGAGTGACGTCGGTTTATGGCTTGCAACTCACTGTCGTTGAAGCTCTGCACGCCCATGCTCACGCGATTCAAGCCCATCGAGCGCAAGGCGGTGATATAGCTGGTGGTGATATCATCGGGGTTGACTTCTATTGTGAGTTCTTCAACATGACTGAAGTCAAAAATAGTGTTAAGCCCCTCAACAAGTTCTTTCATCAGGTTGATGGGCAATAACGACGGTGTGCCGCCACCCAGATATAGGGTCCTGATCGCCTGACCTTCAATCTCGCCATGTCGCAATCTTGCCTCACAAAGCAGCGAGTGCACATACTGCTCCATCGTTTCTCTCTGTGGGGTAGAGTAGAAATCACAATATATGCACTTGCTTTTGCAATATGGGATATGGACGTAGAGGCCAGCCACTTCTCGTAAAAAGAATTAAAGGAATAAAATAATTCCTCCAATCCCTTATTCTTTGTTCATTAATGAATTAAAGAGTGTCGATTGCAGCTTTGATGTCCTCAAAGATGCCCTCGATGGTGCCGGTGCCCTTGATGGCTTTATACAGGCCTTTCTCCTTGTAGAACTCCTGCAGTGGAAACGTCTGGTTATGGTAAACGTCAAGGCGTTTCTTGATTGTTTCCTCGTTGTCGTCGCTGCGGCCACTCATCTGACCACGTTTCACGAGGCGGTCTATGAGTTCCTGCTCTGGAACCTCGAGGCCAATCACAGCGCTCACGCATGTGCCACGCTCGTTGAGCAAAGTCTCAAGTGCTTGGGCTTGTGCTATGGTACGGGGAAATCCATCGAAGATCACACCATTCTGTGCCTGCTCTTTGTTGTCATCAATCACTTTTGCCAGGATGTCGATCATGAGCTCGTCGGGGATGAGTTGCCCTTGATCGATGAATCCTTTGGCTGTCTTGCCAAGCTCGGTACCGCGCTTGATGTGGTCGCGCAGCACGTCGCCAGTAGAAATGTGAAACAACTTGTAGTGTTCAATCAAGTTCTCGCTTTGGGTGCCCTTGCCCGAGCCAGGGGCACCGAATATTACTATATTCAGCATAATTTTATGGTTTTTAATAAGTTAAATGTTTATTCTTCTTTTTTGAGAACGTAGATTTCTCGAAGTCCTCTCACTTTTTCGTCGAGATCGAGACCATAGCCAATGATGAACTTGGGTGGAATCTCAAAGCCCACATACTCTGGAGCCTTGCCGTGCTTTAGTGATGCGGGCTTGAAGAGCAAGGTCGCCATCTTAACGCTCATGGGGTTCATCGCCTCAATGTCGCTGCGCAGAGCATGTGCGGTGAGACCAGTGTCAACGATGTCCTCAATGATAATCACCTCACGACCAGCCACATCATCATTGAATCCCAAGATTTTGTTCATCTCGCCAGTAGATTCAGTGCCAGAGTAGGACTTGTAGCGGATGAATGCGATCTCGCTCTCGGGCATGTCGATAGCGCGGTAGAAGTCGGCAGCAAACATAAATGCGCCTTTCAAGACGCACACAAAGACAGGGGAATCGGTCACGCAGTCGCGCTTTACTTCGGCAGCCACGCGCTCAACTTGTTTCTTTATCTCCTCGTGGGAGATATAAGGCTCAAAAGTGAGACCTTTTATTGTAATTTCAGCCATGAGTGGAGGTTTTTTGAAAAAAGTTGGCGCAAATTTACTAAAAAGTTTTTAGTTATCAGTTATCTATCATCAGTTTTTATCATTATGGGCAGTTTTTTTGTTTGTTTTTTTGTCTAGTGGCTTTAAAACATTGTCTCAATTATTTCAAAAGACCAGCACTGCAACGGTTCTTCTTGTTGCAGTGCTGGATTAATTAATTGTCATTTTTATCACATCTTGACGATTTTCACTGGATATGGTCGACCGTTGATGGTGACAACCGCGATATATACTCCGCTGTTGAGGCTGCTGAGCGATACAAACTCTCCGCTGCCCACATGCTCATTGTGGAGCACCATGCTGCCATTGAGCGAGTAAAGCATCATGTCACATTCATAGAAGTTACCATTCACCACAAAACCGTCTCTCACCATTGTGGGAGTCACCTTGAATGGCGCATCGTAGCTTATCTCGTCGATTGCACTTGACTGGAAGTAATAGTAGGTGGCAATATCGCTCTCGTAATATCCAGGAGCAATGGCGATTGCCTTGAGCGTGGTGTTTTTGCTGATGGGGATAGGACCATTATACAATATACGCTCTTCCTCATCGCACGGGCAGGCGCCGTTGGTGGTGTAGTAAATCACCGCTCCTGGCGTGCTGCATGTGAGTTCTACAGTAAAGCTCTCGTCAAATACCAAGCCATTAGCTACCGAGGCTATCGGCTTCTCGGTCACAAGCGACGATTGGTCAACCACTTGAACAGTAGCATTTTTCTTCAGGTCAAAGCCCTCAACGTTGAGAATTAAAGAAGTAGCACCTGGCAGGTTGCCATCGATTGTGATGGTGGCGCGGCCGTGCTTGTCGAGGGTATAGTTCTCGTTATCAACCTCTGCGATAAGAGGCTGCACTGAGCGCACATTTAGTGTCTTGCCCTTGGCAACATCTACTGGTAAGGCCTCAACAAGCACTTGACGGCTCTCGCCGTAGCCCACATTGATGAGCGTGTCAATGCCAATCACATAAATCTGTTTCTCGATGTCGAAAGTCTGCGTGAAGTCGTTGTTCATCCTGATGCCAGCATAGCTCTCCACATCGCTCTTTACATTAAGCGTAACAGTTTTAGCAGTGAACTCATTTTCAGGCACAAAACGCAGCTTGGAGGCGAACTTCTCATTGTCGCCCTGCTCCTCGTTCATCAGTTCGATTGTTCCTGTCACTTTCTCGCCATTCTGGGTCACGCTGATATTGTCGGTTGTCAACGTCTCAGGACGCATATACTTGTCGAAGGTCAGCACCACGCCATCCTTGTAGGCGTGAACCATAGCAACTTCGGGCTGACGGAGCTGGGTCATGCCAATGTTCACGTCAAGTTGTGGTGGAGGCACTGGCAGCCACTCGCTACGAGTTGGCTCATAGCCGTTCTTGTTAAAGCGCACCTGCCACATTCCCTGAGGAACATCCCACTGATACATACCGTTCTCATCGGTGAACAATGGGTTCTTCTGAGCATATTCCTCAGCATCCCACATAACCTCCTGCTCTACAGGTTCGCCATACATATCCTCAACAGTTTCCTTATAATAAATAGTGGCAGTCACACCCTGCAAGCGATTACTCGGCACCGCCTCATACACGAAGCCTGAGGGGTCAACGAGTCGAATTGGATCAATGTCAGGACAGCCTGAGCCAGAACCACCACCAGGGAAACCGCCACCAGGGTTGTCGCCATCAGAGCCACCACCACCGCCATCACCACACATGACACAACTAATATCATTAGACAATTGTCTAATGCGAGTTCTGAACCTTGCCCTCTCTTTTTCAAATTGTTTTTCTACCCAAGCATTGACTTTACCTTTAATTATTTCCAAGCCAATGCCTGCTACAGTCATAATTAAAGAAGTTCCTTCTGTGGCTGCTGCCATAGCTGAACCATCAAATATCATGTACAAAGATACAAGATCACCTGTAATATTTGCTAAGTCCTTACCCGCGCACCTTAATCCTGCATTAAGAATATCATTCTTCAAGTTTTCTGTTTTAGATGGAATACACGGACAAGATGGTACATTATTCCATAAAGTAACATATGCTGATGCATTGGTTCCTGCAGTATAAGCATCCATGAAAGCACCTAATATTCCAGTTAGCTTTTCAATAGCCTTACTTGTAGCACTAAAAGAACTCCACAATTGCGCTTTGGCTTTTCCAAGTCTAATATTCTCACCCTTGAGTTTAGTTATTTGTTCTTGTATCGCAAGGTTTTCTTCAATAGTTGGCATAGTCCCCAACTTTGCCTGCAAGGCCCTGTAGGCTATCGTGTTATTCTCAATGGCTTGTTCAATAGTTGCAATCTGAAACTCAAAGAATTCTGGAATTTTACTTAGAGCATCATTAATATCGGAAACAAGGCCTATTAATAAAGTATGTTTTTGATTAAATTCATTTATTTTATCAAGAAGCGGCTGGATACCATTTTCATCTTTAATGGAATTCAATGATATATTATCAGGGTTAAACATTAATATGGAGTATGTTCCCTTATAAAAATCAACTATTTCGTATGAAGTTTCAGATACTAATTGGTATAATTCTGAATCGTCATCTACCGAAATCTTTTCAAACCCTCGATCAAGTAGTTGTTCAACTGTTATTCCATCAGTACTTTTTACTTCAAAGGAGCCATCAATACCAAATTCGCTCAAATCATATTTCCCAAATTGACATAACCTTGCAAAAGCCTCATTTACAGGTAAATTTAGCAATGTGTCTGATTCTTGAATAAGTGTTTCGGATAATGATATGAGTTCTTCTACACTCAAGTTGCTATATGTCGTACCGTCGATATTAGAAGTCGTCATACCTGTCAATTCATCAAAAGCAGTCTCAAATTCGTCATTTGGTATATTACCAGATTCAAATTGAGTTGTAAATACATTATATTGTAAGTCAATGCTATTGAAATCATCTGATAACCCTGTATAATCAAACTCAGCGTCATTCAGTGCTTGTCGGCTAACAGGTCCCCAAGTTAATAGGTCATATCTAACCGCCACATTGACCGGCAAGGCCGATGAGTAAAAGTTGCCTGATGCAAACCAACAAGACTGTTGATTATCATAAGTGGCAGGAAGTGCTTTCCACAATCCTTTACTTGTTTTAACATCAAGGATTACATTTGATATCAGTGTAGTATCGTTGTCGTTAAAATCAATTAGGAAAGAGAAAGTGTTGTTATCGTCAAAAACGCTATAACTGCTTGGTGAAACTGTGCTATTTGTGAAATTATAAACAACATTTGTGCCATTATATAGTAACATTATCACTTTACTAACTTCAATGGCATTCTTGTCATAAGTACACTCTGACGTTTCCGACATAAGTTCAAGTCCAACAGGATTGATGGCTTTCGCATTTATCTTATGCATAGAAAGATTGTAGGCATTGGGAAGATTGCATTTTGCTGACCAAGTGCTACCATTGGCATTGGTCGTTCCTATCAATACGCCATTATCGTAAATGTTGATGGATGAGCCAGATGGGGCATTTCCCGAAATGACGATTTCGGGCTTACTTGTAACTGACGGCACACTGATGCCCAAACCTTTGGCCTCGATTACGGCAGAGCCGATGGGTTGTGTCACTTGCTTGCCGTTGAGAGTGAAATGAAGCATTGCGCTTGGCTGCAACATTCCTGGTTCTGTAGGGATAACACAGAACTTTATTTTTTCACCACAAACCACATCTGTCACAATAATTTGCTGGTTGTTGATAGAATAAGAGAGACAATCATTGCCCATCATCAGTGAATTGGCGACGAACTCACACCCTTGCGGCAGGTCAAAAACAAGGCTGATGTCTTGCACTTGGCCTTGATAGGCCTTCTTGAAGTCGATATTAGCTGATAGAGTAACATAATTCCCTACAGTTACCGAGCTCTTATTTGAATTAAAATAAGTGCTATTAGATGTGTAATACAACTGGTCTACATCCAGTACTGGCACATTAGTGATTTGAATCTCACAAATACTACCGCTATTGACCGAAACAGTTGATGAAATGTAGTCATCACTTGCTTTTAAACCAGTTGCTGCAAGTGAACCAAGTGTGAGCACGCTGTTCATATAGTCATTGGCTTGCATTGTTACTAATGTGTAATTGCCATCAGCTATATTGTCAATTGTGAGAGTTTTGTTGTTGTAAACCTTGCGAGCAACTTGCTCTCCATTGCTGTTATAAAGCATACCGACGACATTATCGGCTTGCGAGTCGCTATAAGTTGCCTCAATCGCTCCATGCTCCACTATCGGCAGGGTGACAGAGGCAGTCTTGTTGTTCAGCTCACAAGTTGCCTGCACGTCGTTGAACTCGCCCTTGATGCTGGTGGCGGTAACTGTCAGGTGGTCACCATCATTCACATCCTCAAGCAGCACTATCTGAGGATATTGGGCAGAGTATTGAGTTATATATTTCTTCTGTGTATTATTATAAATACTGTAAGACACATTATTATAATCCTCAAAGAAGTTCTGCACAGTAGGTGTCTCGCCTTGTTTTACACTTGCCTGATAGGTGAAACCAACATTGATTACCGCACCTTTAATCTCCTCAAGCTGCAATGTGCCGAGCGATACACTCTGATCCTCAATAGTTATGTCAGTAGTCTTTGAAACGTAATCCTTTGCGGCAATTGTCACCTTGGATGAAACCTTATAAACCTCAACACTGAAATTGCCGTCTTTGTCGGTAGTAGTTGTGTACGATACAGAGTGCTTGCCATTAAGGGTCTGTGAAATAGTGATATTGGCTTTGTTGATGGGACGATTTGTAGCTTTGTCGCACACCGTCCCACTAAGGGTTGACTTGTCAATCGGCTGTAGATTGACAATAAAGCCATTATCACCCTCTTTTACAATATATTCAGTAATAGTAGGTTGCTCATAAAGCATTGCCAAGTCCTGAGGCAGTTTTACCTCATACTTCAGCTCCATTCCCGATGCCATGCCACTGACGCTTGCTCCTTGTGCGAGGAAGTTGTCGTCTCGATCGGTCCAAGTGACGCTCACTTTGCTGGTAACATCCTCACCATCAGGCAATGTCACAGCCATGGCAACAGTCTGTGGTTGCTTGAGGTTGCTGAAGGTCACAGAAACATCACTGTCCTCAACCTTTACATTCTTAATCTCCCCAAAGCGAGCACTTAATGAGTTCTCAAGTGTGATGTTATATGTGGCGTTGCCTGGCACTGAGAAATTATATGATATGTTATCAGTAACAAGGCAACGAAAATGGTCATCTGTTGTAGTATTTTTGGCCATTATATACATGTCCTTATATTTACCTCCAGAAGCAGCACTTGGCAAATTTACCGTTAGTTTTTGATTATTGCCAATCGGCAAGAAATTGGTGAAATAGCTGCTCCAACCTGAATCATCCACATAAGCACTTATAATTGGCACAAAAACAGGAATCTCATTACTTACACCCCAAAAACAATTTGAACCCAATGTGGGAGGTTCAAGTGCATAGCAATATAATTCGGTCAAGCGACTGCAATAATAGAATGCTTCGTTGCCAATCTCTGTCACCGAATTGCCTATTGTCACCGATTTCAATCCATTACTGTTAGAAAATGCATTATTGCCTATCCAAGCCACTGTGTTTGGGATTGAAATGGATGCAATATACCTAGATGATCTAAAAGCTTCAGAACCAATTCCTGTAACAACGTAGTCTTTAAAATTATAATGAACAGTAGACGGTATTTCAACTGCACCTCTAAGATTTGAGTAGTTATAAATAGAAGAACCATCTTTTGTTACAGTTACACTAGTTTGGTCTTCGTTTATATCGTATTTTATATTATCTAATTTAAAATGATATGGGTTATGGTTTTTAATTAATAATTCAACAATAAAATAGTCCCATGCGTCAACTACATTGTCCTTGTTTATATCAGCATTTTCATTATATTCAGTGCTATGCCATATTAAGTCATAAATTACTTTAGTATCTTTATTGTCTATTATACCATCATCATTGACATCACCTTGATTAATATATTGAAATACTTCAAAAGGATAGTTGTAATAAATCAAATTATACAAAACATTAAAATCAGATATATTAATATTACCATCACCATTAAGATCTCCTTGAACAATATCATCATACTCACCGAGCAGTACACGAAGTAAAACGTTATAATCATCTGGGTCAACTTTGCCGTCACCGTTCACGTCACCTTTCAATTTGCTCTCATTAACAGTTACTACAATGGAGTTTATTTGCACATCATCTTTAGCTATGAAACCGACACCAAAGGCTGCGCCGACAATAATATCGGAGTCATAGCCTGTCCAAACGCCTACATTGCCATCGAAGGTGTAGGTGCCATTGCTATAAGATGTTGATAAGTTGCCGGGGCCATATTGAGACGTTCCACTCGTTGTGCAATTAATTACAATTTTTGTGATTAATTGATTGCATGAGACAGAAAGACCACTTGAGGAATTGTCAGTTTTTTTACACACAAGATAATAATCTTCAGTAAGATTCCAAAGACCATTACTTGTGGAAATCGTTACTCCGTCCTTTGTAATAGATTCATAATAAGGGGCGTCATTATTGTCATAATTCCCTTTATCAACACTTGCATCAAAGATGATATCTCTTGCCATAGCGCATAGGGGCAACAAAGTTAAAATCAACAAAATTAGTAATTTTCTCATACGCATGAAATGTTTAGTAGTTAATTTTTAGTAAACAAGCAAACGAATAAGCAAGCAATGAGGCAATTAGTTGAAAAAATGTCAACAAAAAGCATTTATTATCAAGAATCGTTGCTTGGCTCACGTTAATGACAAGTGATAATGTTTCACTAACTTATCGCAAATATAGTTATTTTTCATGATTGCACCAAATCCTAACAACTTTTTGTTTATATTTTTAATATTTCCTTCTTTACTATCAAGAAAAGGATATATCCGTTAGCGGAATTTAATCAGGTCATCAACTGTTGATAACACATTGATAACGTTGTGGTTCCTCTGCGAGGCACCATTAGATATCGCAATCTGCACCAAGCTGCGAACCTCTACGAGGTTCTTGTATGGTGTTAATCACATTTCGGCTCTCCGAGCCTTTTGACCTCTTCCGAGGTCATCGTCCTCACTTTGACAACACCTTCGAGCGCAATCACACATTCATTTCAAATCAAAAAGAATGACAACTCTTGTATTAATGATTAATAATTTAATTGCTGTTTCAAGAGAAATAATGCCTCAGTAAAGATGAGAGAAAAAAGAAAAAGGTTGAGAACATGTGAAGTCTCAACCTTTTGTGGATAGTCTTGAATATATGGATTATTACTTTATCACAACTTTCTTACCATTGTGGATGTAGATGCCGGGAACGGTTGGCATTCCGTTGAACTTAACGCCCATCAGGTTGTAGTAAGCGTTGTCGGCCTTAGTGTCAACACCAACGGTGCTGATAGCGGTTGGAGTTGTGTTCTTGGTGATAACCATCACGAGAGGCTCTTGGAGGCCCTTGCTGCTGCCTTGCTTAACGGTGATGTCATATTTGCCAGCTTCCTGAACCTGGAAGTTAGAGCCGTCAACGAGAGCGATGTTGCCACCCAGGAGCTCGGTAGTGATGAGGAAGTTGTCGCCGTTGGTAGCGCCACCAAACCACTTCCAGCCGCCAGCCAGGTTGTGGCTGATGAGCTTGAACTCGGCATTAGCCTCGAGCTCTACAGAACCTGCGAACTCAGTGCCTTCCTCGTTGAGAGTGAGCTCAACAAGACCATCGGTCTGGCTCCAGTTGTTGAATGAACCGCAAACGAAGAAGTCGTTGTACTCAACAACTTGAGGTGCGGGGAAGCCTGTTACGGTGAGAACGCCATCCTCAATAGTGAGGGTGTACTCGGCCTGCTGGTCAAGATTGAGGTTGCCACCGTCAACCAGGGTAACGCTTGGGTTCTCTTGGGTGAGGGTAACGCCGCCGCCCCACCAGTTGCCGGCCTCGTCCTTAATCTTGAACTCGCCACCGAAGGTGTAGGTCAAAGTGAAGACGCCATCATTCTCAACAAATGGAATCATGGCATTTTCATTCCACTCGTTGAAACCACCAATCAGGTAGTAAGCCTTCTCGGGAGCTGGAGTTGGATAAACAAACTCCTCGTCGCTGATGAGGGTGATAGTGGTGGCGCTGCGCTCGCCCAACCAGTAGT
>CAMVKS010000042.1 GCA_947167995.1 uncultured Prevotellaceae bacterium | reverse complement strand
GGCAATCATCAACTTCCAGAATCGAGAACGAAGATTTGGCAAGACCAGTGAACAACTTGATCAACAATGAACAAAATTGACACTATGCGATATTTTAAGGCTTTAATTTTTTTAATCGTTTGCGTCGGAGGTGCGTTCTTGAATGTGAACGCACAAGAGTCTTACACTCTCAATGACACAATTTTCAACCCCAAGATAGTCTTTAACGGGACACCTTCCAAGTATCAAATTGCTGGAATCAAGGTGACTGGAGTCGACAACTATGAAGACTACATCATCATAGGTTACTCAGGGCTCTCCATTGGACAGCTCATTGACATTCCTGGAAATGATCTCAAAGCAGCTGCCAAACGATTCTGGAGACAAGGATTGTTCTCCAAAGTGCAAATCAAAGTTGAGAAAATCCATGGCAACAAGGCTTGGCTGGAATTTGTGCTCAGGCAGCAGCCTCGCATTTCAAGAGTGAACTACATTGGCATGAAGAAAAGCGAGCAGAAGGACATCAGCGAGCGTCTCGGCAACCTGGTAGGAACTCAAATCACTCCAAATATCGCAAGTCGCATTGAACAAATCATTCAACGATACTATGCTGCCAAGGGCTTTGAAAAAGCCACTTGCCATGTGCAGCAGCAAGAAGACCTGAGCAAGCAAAACGAGGTGATAGTCGATATCGTTGTCGACAAGCACGAGAAAATCAAAGTGCACAAGATTTACATCGAAGGCAACGAAGTGTTTAGCGACAGCAAGATAAAACGCACCATGAAGAAGACCAACGAAAGCGGTTTCTTCAATGTGTTGAAATGGTTCAGCCAGAAGAAGTTTGTGCGCTCCGATTTCGAAGAAGACAAGCAGCGTATTATTGATAAATACAACGAGAGTGGATATCGAGACGCCGTTATCGTTTGGGACAGCATTGCCAACTATGACGACAAGAGTGTAGACATATACCTCAGAATTGATGAAGGTAAAAAATACTATATCTCAAGCATCAACTGGGTGGGTAACACCGTCTACCCTACCTCGCTGCTCAACAATGTGCTTGGATTTGAGAAAGGCGATGTCTACAACCAGAAACTACTCAACAAGCGAACTTCCGAGGACGATGACGCTGTAGCAAACCTCTACATGAACAACGGCTATCTCTTCTTCCAAATATTACCAACCGAGGCGAAAATCGAAGGCGACTCGGTGGCATTGGAGATGCGTGTGTTTGAAGGCCCGCAGGCAAGAATCAACAGGGTTGTCATCAACGGTAACGACAGGCTCTATGAGAAGGTTGTCAGACGCGAGTTGCGTGTGAGACCCGGTGACCTGTTCAGCAAGGAGGACCTGGTGCGTTCGGCTCGCGAAATCGCTCAAACCGGACACTTCGACCCTGAGAAAATGGACATCCGTCCTGAGCCCAACGAGGAGGATGGTACTGTAGATATTATTCTCAACCTCGAGTCGAAAGCCAACGACCAGATAGAGCTCTCGGCTGGTTGGGGTCAGACGGGTATCATCGGTAAAGTGACACTCAAGTTCACCAATTTCTCTATAAAGAACTTGTTCCACCCTTCTTCTTTCAAGGGTATCATACCTCAAGGCGACGGTCAGACGTTCTCGATTAGTGCACAGACCAATGCCAAGTACTACCAGGCCTACAGCCTGTCGTTTGTTGACCCATGGTTTGGCGGCAAGCGCCCCAACACCTTGTCGGTATCAGCATTCTACAGCCGCACCACAGGAATCAATTCATCGTTCTATAACAGCCAGTACCAGAATTACTACATCAACAGCATGTATAATGGCATGTACAATGGTATGTATAATGGCTATAACAATTATTACGGCAATAGCGGGTATTACTATGAGAACGCCTATGACCCAGGCAAGTACTTGCAAATGGCAGGTATTACCGTTGGATTTGGTAAGCGCCTGAAATGGCCCGACGACTATTTCACACTCATGGCCGACCTGAGTTACCAGTGGTACAGTCTCAAGAACTGGGAGTACATGTACTACATGAAGAACGGTGTCAGCAACTCGATTGTATTAGGACTCACACTCTCGCGCAACAGTATTGACAACCCACTCTACACACGCCGCGGTAGTTCGTTCACGCTCTCGTTCCATGCCACTCCACCTGCAAGTCTCTTCGGCAAGAAGGACTGGAAGGCCCTGAGCGAGTCTAATACCGAGGCTGCCAAGAAAGACCTCTATCGCTGGATTGAGTACTGGAAACTCAAATTCCAGGCTAAAACCTATACCCCACTCACCGACCCCGACGGACGTTGGACTCTCGTGCTCATGACACGTGCCGACTTTGGACTTTTAGGAAGCTGGAACAAGCACATCAAGTCTCCATTCGAGACCTTCTATGTGGGTGGTGACGGTATGAGTGGAAGCTACACCTATGCAACCGAGACTATTGCACTGCGTGGTTATGAAAATGGTGCCTTCACCCCCTACGGACAAGAAGGTTATGCCTACTCACGCTATGTGATGGAACTTCACTTCCCATTGATGCTCTCTAACAGTGCCACTATTTATCCATTAGTGTTTGTTGAGGCTGGTAACGCATGGACCAGTGTGAAGAAGTTCAATCCATTCGACCTCAAGCGTTCGGTGGGCGTGGGTGCCCGCATCTATCTGCCTATGATTGGTATGATGGGTATCGACTGGGGTTATGGTTTCGACAAGGTGTATGGAACCAAGGGAGGAAGCAACTTCCACTTTGTTCTCGGTCAAGAGTTCTAAAAAAAGCACAAGTCATAATTCATAAAGACTTCGTAAAACAGATAATTAAACTTTTAACTTAAATAATAGTCAAATCAAGCAAATTATTAACAATATTAGATAAATATAAAAATGAAAAAGTTTGCATTATTACTCGTGGCTTTGGTTGCCTGTATGGCACCAGCCAGCGCACAGAAGTTTGCACTTGTAGACATGGAATATATCCTCAAGAACATTCCTGCCTATGAGATGGCAAATGAACAGCTTAACCAAGTGTCGCAGAGATGGCAAAGAGAAGTCGATGAACTCAAAAAAGAGGCCGACAATATGTACAAGAATTACCAGAGCGACATGGTGTTCCTTACCGATGACCAAAAAAAGAAAAGAGAGGAAGAAATCGTAGCCAAAGAAAAAGAGGCTTCACAGCTCAACTATAAGTACTTTGGACCTCAAGGTGAACTTTTCAAAAAGCGTCAGTCGCTCATGAAACCTATACAGGACGACATCTACGCTGCCGTCAAGAAAGTGAGCGAGGAAAGAGGCCTTCAGGTAATCTTTGACAGGGCTTCGTCGCAAAGCATCATCTTTGCATCGCCCAATATCGACATCAGTAACCAGGTGCTCGAGAAATTAGGATACTCCAAGTGATAATTATTTTTTTATTAATAAATAACCAATTCTTTGATTATGTTAAAAAAACTTTTGATCGCAGTACTCGTTGCTGTTCCTATGTGCCTTCAAGCACAGACACTTAAATTTGGTGTGGTTAATCCTGTTGAAATCTTCAATGTTATGCCCGATGTTGTAACAGCCAACAATACACTCCAACAGGTGCAAGAGAGATATGAGGCTCAAGCCAAACCCTTGCAGGAAGAATTACAAAAGAAGCAAACCGAATATCAAACCTTAGCAGGTAACAGCAGTACCCCTCAAGCAACACTCGATGCAAAGAAAAAAGAACTTGAGGATCTTTATAATAGATATCAGACCTTTGCACAAACTGCCGAGAATGACCTTCGTCAACAGCAAGAGACCCTGTTTGCTCCCATCCAGCAGAAACTGATGAACGCTATCACAGCTGTAGGAGCCGAGGGAGGCTATGCCGCAATCCTCGATTCAAGCACTCTTCTCTATAAAGGCAACAACATGGAAGATGTTTCGGCCAAGGTGAAAGCTAAGCTCGGTATTCAGTAAAACCAATCCTTTACAAGAGAAACCACCTATTCTCGGTCTGTGACAACAGTCGCAGGCCGAGTCTTTTTTTCAAAAAAACACCCGCAGTGATTACACAATGTCAAAGTTTTGTGTTAACTTTGCACTACTAAGAATCCAAAATGTACTGTAACAATGAAAATGAAACGACTTTTCCTGCTCACTTTAATGTTTCTTCCGCTTGCGATGATGGCGCAAATGAGAATAGCGACAGTCAATGTTCAAGCTATCTTCAACGATATGCCCGAGACAAAGGCTGCAAGCGAAATCCTCGACAATGCATCCAAGCAGTATGAAGCCGAATACAAGACCATGCAGGATGATTTCAACGAAAAGTATGCTGCCTATCAAGCCCTGGCTGGAAACAGCAACACACCTTCAACAATAATAGAACGGCGCGTGCGTGACATTCAAGACAGCAACCGCGAGATTGAGGCTTTTCTTGACAACAGCCAGGCCGAATTGCAGAAAATGAAAAACGACCTTGAAGCACCCATCTATGCAAAAATCAACGAGGCAATAAAGAAAGTGGGCGACAAAGGCGGCTACACCTATATCATCGACATTTCCACCACACCTGTAGTATACATGGGACCAACTGCCATTGATGTCACTGCCGACGTGAGAAAAATGCTTGGGATCTAAGCCCACCGTGTCAACACATCCACTGAGAGCACACTATGGCCGATACTATGACTCGCGAGCAGCGGCATCGATGCATGAGCCACATCAAGGGTAAGAACACCAAGCCCGAAAGAATTGTAAGAAGCTGGCTCTGGCATCAAGGTTATCGCTACAGGCTCCATGTGAAACGCCTGCCAGGCTGCCCCGACATTGTTCTCCCCAAGTACAGCACGGCGATTTTTGTCAATGGATGTTTCTGGCATGCACACGAGGGTTGTGACAAGTACCGTAGGCCAAAAACCAATATCGACTTTTGGACAGCAAAATTACAGAACAACAAAGCACGAGATGAGCGCAACTACCAGCTGCTGCACAAGATGGGATGGTATGTACTTGTGGTGTGGGAATGCCAGCTCATGAACGATAGCCGTGGCACACTCATTGCCCTCTCGCGCAGGCTCAGCGAGATTTTCCTCGAGACCAACAAGGCAAAAATCTATAATACGACCATTGATGACAGCATTCCCATGGCAGCCGAACCCATGCTTGAATACAAATAGAGGCATCAATCATTATTTCATTATTATTGCAAAAAAGTTTTTAACAAGCATGTAAGAAAACCATTCTTTTTGCGTTCTATTAATATAATAAGGTGTATTTTTCATTTTTTTGAAAACTTAGCACGATACGATAGCTTTACTGTTTTATGAAGATTACATTTTTAGTACCACCAGTTCTTGACGGAGAGCGTCCTGCCGAGCGCTCGGCAGGATGTACAAGAGTGGTATATTTTGCACCTAACATATATGAGCTCACTGTAATAGGGGTGGTAGAAGCCGAAAAGCTGGGAGAGGTAGACTATAAAGACTTTGTTTTCTATAAGAAGAACGAAGAGGACTTTCGCAATTTCCTTTCCACCGACAACAGTGACGTATATTGCATCTGGACAGTGAACCTCTCTATCGATAGCGACATGCTTGCCATCGACAGCATCCTCAGGATGCGCCCAGAGGCTCGCATTATTCTTATGGGCCCTGGACCTTCCTATTTCATAGAGAAGTGTCTTGCCGACGAGCGCATTGTAATAGTGCGTGGCGAGCCCGAAGCTACTATCGTTGAACTGCTTCATGCCATTGACGAGGGCAAACCTCTCGATGGCATACTTGGTATCTCATGGATGAACAGTGAGGGCAAAGTGGTTAACAATGGTTTCAGACCACTAATCGTCGACCTTGATTCACTGCCCCTGCCTGCTCGCCACTTCATTGCCAACAGGCGTTATCATAATCCAAAAATAAAGCGTAGTGGCTACACCACTGCCTTCACTTCGCGCAATTGCCCATATCACTGCATCTACTGTGTGCCCAGTTCACTGACCTTTGCACGCGAAATAGAGAACAAGCGATTTACCGGACGCAAGCCCACCATATCCTACCGCACAGCCGAGAGCGTAGACCGCGAGATGGCCCTACTGCATGAGCAGGGCTACAAGGCTATTGGCTTCATGGACGACAACTTCATCTGGAATGAAGAGCGCACACGACTCATGTGTGAGATAATGAAGAAATATGGCATGCTATGGGGTTGCCAGGCACGTGTTGACGCTATCACCGAACCCATCGCCAAAATGCTTGGCGAGAGCGGTTGCTGCTATGTTGATTTGGGAGTGGAATCGTTCAATGACGAAATCCTCAAATATGTGCGCAAGGGCATCACTACCGACCAGATTTATGAAGCCATTGGATTGCTCAAGAAATATAAAGTTCCAGTAAAACTCAACGTGCTCATTGGCAGCAGTCCCCTCGAGACAAAGGAGACCCTCAGCCACACACTCAAGGAAGCAAAGAAGCTCAAAGTAGACCAGGTGATGTTCAACATCGTGTCGCCATTCCCTGGAACGGAGTTCTACAAGCTGTGCAAAGAGAACAACTGGCTATCAACCGGTGACTACGTGCCCACCGATGTACAGCGCGAGTCTATTTTGAACCTTCCCAATATCACATCGCGCGAGATGGAGAAAATATTGTTCAAGAACAATGTGAGCTATTTCCTTTCATGGAATTTCATCTCCACACAAATCAAGCGTTTCTCAAGCTGGAGTGAGTTTGTCCATGCCGCCCGGGCATTGAAAATCAAATTGTTTGGGTGATTGAGACTAATGGGTTGAATTAGACCAATCGAAGCATTTTCCATCTCTCAAGAATAATATCATGCGGTTGTCGATAATCATTATCACTTATAATGGGCTTGGCTTCTTGACTCGATGCTTAGCGTCGTTGCGCACGTTCATTGATGACCCGTCGTGCGAGGTGATAATAATTGACAATTATTCAACCGATGGCACACTCTCTTTTCTTAAAGAGAACTACCCCCAGCTGCAACTCATTCTCAACAGCGAGAACCGCGGTGTGGCTGCTGCGCGCAATCAGGGCATCGCTGTGGCTAAGGGCGAGAAACTGCTGTTGCTCGACAATGACACCGAGGCTACTGCCGAGGCCATCAACGCCATGAGCAATTACCTCGACACTCACCCCGATGTGGGCCTGTGTGCCTGTCGCCTCGTCGACAAGGAGGGCATTGCTCAAGATAGCTGCAAGCCTTATCCTGGTTTGATGATTAAAGTGAGAAATGTGATGGGAATTGGCAACAAGATGCGTTACACCCCCAATTCCCAAGGAATTATAGAACCAGTGTATGTGATTGGAGCATGCCAGATGTTCTGGCGCAAAGTAGTGGACAAGGTGGGAATGCTCGACGAGCACATCTTCTACGGCCCCGAGGATGCCGACTGGTGCATCCGCATCAAGCATGAAGGATGGAAAACTCACTGTCTAAACAACTACACCATCATCCACGACTATCGTCGCTCAACCCGACGCAGTCCATTCTCTAAACTCGGCCGCATGCACATCAAGGCCCTTCTCTATTTCTACTGGAAGCACAAGCGATTATTTTGAAACATTTAGAGCGCCACCCGTCACCGCTATGAGTTTATTGTTATTATTGCCGCTGCTATTTTTTTGCCACTTCCTGGCTGATTTCTGTTTTACTACTCCCACCATGCTCAAGGCCAAAGCCACAGGCAAGAGATGGTGGCACATTGCATGGCATGCCGCAGTGCATGCCACACTCATGGGTGCAGTGCTGATGGGGATGATGGTTCCTCTCTATGGCGTCTCAATAAAAGCTTGCTTGTTGCTGATGGCTTTTGAACTTGTCACTCATTTTATAATTGACTATGCCAAGGGATGGACAGCTCGCACATTCCCTCGTTATGCCGACCCTGCCCACAAGCCCTATTGGGTGCTCTATGGACTAGACCAACTGTTGCACCAGTTGGTCATTCTTGCGATTGTTGCTCTAACGGCTTTTTTCTCCCAATATCCCGTTTTGTGACGGTTCATCGCCATGGCCCTGAGGCGCCTGTTGCTGCTTGAGGCGCTTGCGGTAGGCCTCAAGATACTGGTGCTGGCGGTGACGACGAGCGGCTTCTTTCTTAGCCTTCGCCTTCAGGTAGTCGTTGTAGTGGTTTTCAACGTAGTTGTCAGCCATTGTCGGCAGTGTTTTTATTCTCGGGCAAAAGAGTCGCTGAAGAGGGTGCGGTTGAGGATTGAGCGCCCAAGGGTCAGTTCGTCGGTATATTCTATTTCGTTACCCACGCTCACACCACGGGCGAGAATAGTGATTCTAACGTCGGGGAAAGGAGCCAACTTCCTATATATGTAAAAATTGGTGGTATCACCTTCCATGGTGGCACTTAGGGCAAGAATCACCTCTTTCACTTCGCCGCTTTTCACACGCTCGACCAAGCTTTCAATCTCGATATCTTGTGGCCCTATGCCATCCATTGGCGAGATGAGCCCTCCCAGCACATGATACAAGCCATGGTGCTGCGACGTGTTCTCAATGCTCATCACATCCTTGACATTCTCTACCACACACACCGTGCTACGGTCGCGGCTGGGGTTAGAGCAAATGGGGCATGTCTCGGTCTCGCTGATGTTGTGACACACGTGGCAGTAGCGAATATCCTTTCGCAACTTGATGAGACTTTCTCCGAAACGAGTGGCCACATCCTGTGGTTGCTTGAGCAGATAGAGCACAAGCCTGAGAGCCGTTTTGCGCCCTATTCCTGGCAGCTGCGCAAACTCGCTCACAGCGTTCTCGAGTAATGTTGAAGCAAATTCTTGTTCCATACTGCAAAGTTAGAAAAAAAACATTAAATAGCAATAGACCCGCTTGTTTAGATGGAAAAAAAACAGTATCTTTGAAGATTGTTATAATTAATGAACTACAATGGAAGATCTAAATATCACTATACCCAACGAGTTTGTCGACATTTGTCCCATTCAAGATAAGGATTTCCACAATGAGATGTCGATGCTGGTCAATGAGCCTATGTTCAGGCACATAGTAAAGATGATTGCCCCCGAATATGGCTTCACAAAAATCAGACTGCTGCTTTTAAGCCTTAATTCCAAGCAAGAGTTCCAAACCAAGGTGATGAAACCAGTAGTTGAAGGATTGCTCAAGAAAACCAGTCAAGGACTCACCTTCAGCGGTCAAGAGAACCTTGTAAAAGACGTGCCAAACACGTTCATCACCAACCATCGCGACATCGTGCTTGACTCGGCTCAACTGAGCTATCTCATGCTTGAGAACGGAATGGACACGTGCGAAATTGCGATTGGAAACAATCTGCTGATATACAATTGGATCACGAGGCTCGTAAGGCTTAACAAGTGCTTTGTTGTCAAGCGCAACTTAGGACGCCTTCAAACCATGGCAGCCGCCATTCAGCTGTCGCGCTATATTCACTATGTACTCACTCAAAAGAAAGCGCCTGTGTGGATAGCTCAACGTGAGGGTCGCTGCAAGGACGGCAACGACCGCACCCAGGAGAGCCTCCTGAAGATGCTCACCTACGGCAATCGCGATGTCTCGTTTATCGAAAGTCTCAAGGAACTCAACATCGCTCCCATCGCCATCAGCTATGAGTATGACCCCAACGACCGTCTCAAGGCCCGTGAATATCTGCTCAAGAGCAAGAACCCCAACTACAAGAAGACTCAGGAAGATGACCTTGAGAGCATGAAAATTGGAATCATGGAGAACAAAGGACACATCCATTATGCCTTCACTCCATGCATCAATGAGAGACTCGAGAAAATCCCCGCCGACCTCGACCGCCTGCTCATGGTTCAGCGCATTTGCGGCATCATTGACCATGCCATTCATGCCAACTACAAGATTTTCAAGACCAACTACATCGCTCACGATTTACTCTTCGACAACAAAGACTTTGCCGAGCATTACACTGCTCAGGACGAGAAAGAGTTCCGTGACTACCTCAATGGCCAGGTCGACCGCATCGATGATATCCCTGTCAATGCAAGTGACCGCAACTATATGCTAAAATATATGTTGCAGATGTATAGCAATCCGCTGACCAACCATCTTGAGGCAATAGGATAAACTAATGTGAAAACGCACCTATGACAATACAATGGATACCCCTGATTACGTTGCTTGTAGTCAACTTTGTTCTTGACTTGTGGCTTTTTCGCAAGTTCAAGCGCAGTGAGCGTTGGCCCCGCCTCAAGAGTGGTGCTCATGCTGTCTTGTCGCTTGTGCTGCTAGGTTTGATAGTAGCAGTGATTGCCATACCAAGGAAGGAATGTGACGACGCAACTTTCTTGGGTGTTATGTGGGCAATCTATTTATATTACTCATTCTATGTGCCTCGCTATATTGCTGGCTTGGCATGGGTGCCCACCCACCTGAAAAAGAGCGGACCTCGCACTCGTCGCGTGGGCGGAATAGTGGCCACTGTGCTAGGCATTGCGGTGTTCCTTTTCATGTGGTCAGGAGTGTTCTTTACTACCTATCGCATCAATGTGAATAGGGTGGAACTAGAGTTTGAGAATCTCCCACCGGAGTTTGACGGCTACAGCATAGCACAGTTCAGCGACACCCATTTGGTCACTTACAATGGTAATACACGATTTATGGATTTTTGTGTCGACAGCATTAACTCACTGAAGCCTGATTTGATTTGCTTCACTGGCGACCTTGTGAGTCGTCATTCGGGAGAGGCAAAGCCTTTTATTAAGACATTGTCAAGGCTCCATGCTCCCGACGGTGTGATATCGGTGCTTGGTAACCATGACGATGGTCATTACAAGGCGTGGCCCTCGGCAAAGGCACAGCAGGCCGATATGCAAGCCCTTATCAAACTGCAAGAGCAGATGGGATGGAAAGTGCTTGTTAACGACCACATTATCTTGCGTCGCGACTCTAGCGAGATTGCCGTAGTGGGCACCAAGAGCTTTCAGGGGTGGCCTTTCCCACGGTATGCCTATCTCGACACTGCTTATTCTGAATATGGCAAGTCTAAGCGCTTCATGATTTTGCTGCAGCACAGTCCCGAGCAATGGAAGCTCGACAGATTCTACCAGTGTCGCGTCACAATGGTGCGCCCTGCCGACAAGGCCGACCTAATGCTATCGGGACACACCCATGCAATGCAATGCATGTTCACATTATTTGGGCGGAAATACTCGCCAGCATGTTTCAAGTATGAATATTGGGGCGGTCTATATACTGAAGGCGATCACAAACTCTATGTAAACATAGGGCTCGGTATGGTGGGGATGCCTGTGAGACTGGCTAATGCTTATCCTGAAATAACACTCATCACCCTAAAGCGACGTGGTCCATGCATCGTGGATGGCAACGGTAATAAAATCGCTGACTAAAGAAATAAAAACTATGAACTAAATATAACATCGATGGCTGACAAAATTTCAACACTCATATCTCAAGAGCTCAATATCCCAATTAATCAGGTGAGTGGGACAGTGAGCCTGCTTCGTGACGACAATTCAATACCATTTATCAGTCGTTATCGCAAGGAGGCGACAGGCAACCTTGACGAGACGCAAATTCAGTCGATTGATGCCCGAATGGCTTACTACGACGAGCTACAGAAGCGCAAGTCAACTATTCTGAAAACCATAGAGGCACAAGAGAAGCTCACCGACGAGCTCTCGAACCGCATCCTAAACTGCTGGGATGCCACTGAGCTAGAGGACATCTACCTGCCCTATAAGCCCAAACGCCGCACCCGCGCACAGATGGCTCGTGAGAAGGGGCTTGAGCCTCTCGCCAAGATGATTATGGCGCAGAAAGGTGGCGATGTGAGTCAGATGGCGTCGCGATTTGTCGACGGCGAAAAAGTACCCAATACCGACGAAGCCATCGATGGGGCTCTCGACATCATCGCCGAGTGGGTGAGCGAGAACCAGACGGTGCGCAACAGTGTGCGCCGTTCGTTCCGCTACGATGCCATCCTCAACTGCAGCGTTGTGAAAGGGAAAGAGATTGAGGGCCGAAACTACGAGTTCTACTACGATTTTTCCAAGCCTCTGAAGCGCATCTCGTCTCACCAGTTGCTCGCCATTCGCCGTGGCGAGAAGGAAGGTTTCCTCAAGGTGAGTATCGACATCAACAGTGACCGCGCTGTCGACAACGTGTGCCGCATTGTGGTGAAGGGTAAAGACGAGACATCGCAACTCGTTGAAGAAGCTGCCGAAGATAGCTTCGACCGACTCATCAAACCATCGATTGAGAACGAGTTCGCTGCTTTGTCTAAAGAGCGTGCCGATGCCGAGGCAATCGACATGTTTTCACAAAATGTGCGCCAACTTCTCTTTGCTCCACCTTTGGGTCACAAACGCATTCTTGCCGTCGACCCCGGTTTCCGCACAGGCTGCAAGGTGGTGTGCCTTGACGAGAACGGAAACCTCTTGCACAACGACGTTATTTACCCCACTGCCCCCAACTATGACATAGAAGGCGCCACCAAGAAGATTCACAACTTAGTGGAGACCTATAAGATTGACGCTATAGCCTTGGGCAATGGCACCGCCAGCCGTGAGACCGAGAAATTTCTCAAACGCATTCGCTATCACCGCGACATCAACGTGTTTGTGGTCAGCGAGAATGGCGCTTCGATTTACAGCGCCAGCAAGATTGCGCGCGACGAATTTCCCGACAAGGATGTGACAGTGCGCGGTGCGGTATCGATAGGACGTCGACTGCTCGACCCTCTTGCCGAACTGGTGAAAATCGACCCCAAATCGATTGGTGTAGGTCAATATCAACATGATGTAGACCAAACCAAGCTCAAAGAAGCTCTGAACTACACGGTAGAGAGCTGCGTGAACAGTGTGGGTGTGAACCTCAACACCGCAAGCAAGGAGTTGCTTACCTATGTCTCCGGGCTCGGTCCTGCTTTAGCTCAGAACATCGTGGACTACCGTGCCGAGAACGGCGATTTCCACTCGAGAGCCGAATTGCTCAAAGTGCCCAAGCTCGGTCCCAAGACGTTCACTCAGGCAGCCGGTTTCTTGCGAGTACCCGAGAGCGACAATCCTCTTGACAACAGTGCTGTGCATCCCGAGCGTTATGACTTGGTGACAAAGATGGCGCACGACTGTGGCTGCACTGTAGCCGAGCTCATCAACGACAAGGAAAAGCGCAACCTTATCGATATCAAGCGTTATATCTCTCGAGAGGTGGGCGAACTGACATTGATTGACATCATGAAAGAGCTTGAGAAGCCTGGACGTGATCCTCGCAGCGAGGTGAAGGCTATGGAGTTTGACGAGAGCGTTCATGAGATAACCGACCTCAAGCCTGGCATGGAGCTACCAGGCATTGTGACTAACATCACTCAATTTGGTGCTTTCGTCGATGTAGGTGTTCACAAAGAAGGCCTTGTACATGTGTCGCAGCTCTGCGACAAACGTGTTGACAATCCAGCCAAGGCAGTAAAACTCAACCAGCACGTGAGGGTGCGTGTGCTTAGCATCGATACTGAACGCAAGCGCATTGCGCTGTCAATGAAAGGGGTCACACAGCCTTAAACTCCTATCGGTCTAAAAAAGTAACCACATGGATTTTTCACAATTCGTAAATTGGAAAATCCATGTGGCTTTTCTTTATACATCACACAAAGCCCACAACCATTAAAGGTGAGGCTATGCCGAGGCAACATTAATCCTCTTTCTTGATAGCAAGGTTGATGTTATAATATTCTTGCTGACCTGTAACGTCCTTGATAACCTTGATAAACGGTGGGAATTTTGTCTCCTCACCCTTGGCTTTGCTATCCATCTCAAGAACACTGAATCCTGGGTCTGGATCAAGGAATTGGTCAAGCTCGTAGTACTGACCTTCCCAAATGAAGCTCTTACGAATCTTGTGGATTGACTGTCGGCTGGGGTCGGCCATCGCCAACATGCTCACATACTGGTTGTAGCTGATGTTGCGCTCGGTCTCGATGCGCTCGGTCTCGCTGATGGTCTTTGTCGTCGTCTGAAGATATACAAATTTGCCCTGCATAGTGCGCTTGCGCAAGCGTACCACGGTGCCAGGCTCACTCATGAGGTAGGTCTGTACAATCTCACTCTCTATGGCATTGGGTATATCGCCAACAACCTCGACCATGAACTTGCGCTCATTTTCAATAGGCTCTGGAAGACCAAGCACCTTAGAAATCTCACGAAGAACGCGACGAATCTTGTTCTCAAAGTTCTCACTGTTGCTTATCACACGCAGGTGAGGATGACCTGTCCAAGCGCCACGAAGCTTCTTATCGAGCGAGCAAGCAAGCTCGACACCCTCGGTGCGTGCCTCATTGTTGCTTGTAGTGTAGAAATCGGCGGCACCATCGGCAGCAGTAACAAGATGAAGCACAGCATCATAGCGCGAATCACGAAGTTTCTCGATGGGAACATCCACTTCCTGGGTTATTGCCTGCCATGTCTCGGGAGACAGATATACCGATATATCCATCGTGCCACGGTCGCACACAAGCAACACAGGTTTCTCGCTCTCACGTGCTATGCTCTCGAATCGTTCCTCTATCTCAAGTTGCAACAGGAGTGTCGACTTCTCGGCCTGATAGAATAATGACTGGTTCTTTGTGAGGTAGTCTACTCCACCCACTGCAAACATAGTGGGAACCTCTGGAACGGTATAAACTTGATAGCCCAAATTGGAGAAATGCTCCACCAC
Organism: uncultured Prevotellaceae bacterium; assembly: GCA_947167995.1. Taxonomy (GTDB): domain Bacteria; phylum Bacteroidota; class Bacteroidia; order Bacteroidales; family Muribaculaceae; genus Sodaliphilus. The sequence goes on along the minus strand of CAMVKS010000042.1, from coordinate 10,308 downwards.
CTTGGCCAAGGCGGTTGTCTTGCCTGCGCAAGGACCGCCAGTAAGCACTACTTTTGTTATCTTGCTCATAGATAAATATTTATATTGTCATTTGATGCGCGTCTTAAAACCTCATGGTAATATGACCTACAAAGATAACATTTTTTTTATTAAATAAGAACAATTGAGCCAAAAAACCGCAATCAACACAATCTATTCAATTGTCAGCTCAGGTTAATAAGGGCTTTGAGGTCACTAAATTCTATAAAACCAATTAATTGCGAGCAACATCATGTCAATTCAAGCACCGCGCGGTAATGGCTGGTGTTGTGAGGTGGAGTGAGCAGCAATGCACCACTCATGAGTCGATGCTCTTCTATCACCGGCTCAGGCAGCGAGCGCCAGCTATCGCTTGTCGACGAGCGATGCTCGATGGTGAAGCGCGCCTCGGCACCGGGTTTCAATACTGTATCGCCAAGGGCGCTGGCCACAGCACCCATAGTGGGCCTGAGATTCATTTCCACACAGGGATCGATGCCCACGGTGCCATCATCTTTTTTATACAACAGCATGTCAACGCCCAGCCACCCAGCGTAATGCGGAGCCACCAGCCTCTCCAACACACCGCCAAGAGCTTTGACAACATCATCAAACTGTGGATAAAGCGATTTTATTCTTTGCCTTAGATCTTCGCTCGAAGCCACAGTGCCATAGCTGTACTGGCAATGACTGTCGGTAGTGAATATTGAGAGACCGCGAAGGGTGATGCTGCCTCGCTCGCTGTAGAATTCTACACCCAGGTCCATCATCTTGTCAAGTGCCACCTCACACAGCAACGATCCTTGACGCTTCAACGCCCCACGGCACCATTGCTCCAACTCGAAAGTAGTCCCAGCAACGGTGTGATAGATGCCTCGTCCGCTACTCGACCACGGTGTCTTGATAAAACATTCACGATGACGAGCGACAAATTCCATCACTTCTTCGGTCACAGCAATCTCCACAGGGAGCGGCGAGAGCTCGACACCCATCAACTCTCTCAAATAGAGGTGAATGAGAATCGTAAGACGACGGTGAGAAAGGCCCCGCAGATGATAAACCTCATCTTTAGATGGCACACTATCACTCGAAGCACCCCACTTTAGAAGACGACGTCGAATGTCGAGACACCATCCCCATGGCATCACGCGGTAGTTAGTGAGACTCCTCAACTCGCTTCGACCAACGGCATGCACATCAAGTCCCAAGATAGAGTTCAGATGTTCAAGCCATTGCTGGTCCACATCGCTGTCGGTAATCACAAGCGAGCCAGCAGGAGCTATAAAGGCGGGTATCAAGGCAAGGTCGGTCGACATCTGAACTGCAAACGGTGGCGCGACATAGTTAATGCCACCCGTCGCTAATGCCAGATCGTTCTGAGGATTGAATAAATATATATCTCTCAACATTCTTGAGCTTGATTATTCAAGTTTCTAATGTTCTAAAACATTATAAACTTGAAGTTTAGAGGTTAAAGTTTAGTGTTTATAGAAGAAATACAGTTTTTTTGTAATTATGAGCCTAATGCGAGTCATCTATAAACCATAAACTCTACACCATAAACCTCAAGTTTTTAAAGTGGCACAGCTACTTTAGAAACTTGAATTGATTATAATATAAAACAGCCATCACTGAAAAAGATCTATGGAAGACGCGTTCTGCCGCTTGATTTCCGAGTTGCGCTGGTTGTGCAAATTTAGTCTAAAATATCATACTAAACAATTTTAATGACATTTTTTGGACTCAAAAAACAAATAATTTACCATTCAATAGCCCAAAAATAGCAAAAATATACACACAATAGAAATATGGAATATATTATTGGAGTTTTAAACCTTTATACATATTGAAAACATTAGTAATTTTGCATCGCATAATAATTAGGACAGCAATATTATATTGCACTTTTCTATACAGATTCTATTCATAAATTTAAAGTCCCACTCGTGAGAGCCGGGCTTTTTTTATGTCTCAAGGCGTTTGACCGATTCACAATTAATGATTATCTTTGTAGCTGTAAACAATTCATCACAACCATGAAGCGAATATACACAATCCTCATTGCAATGATTCTCCTGGCACTTGAGCTGCCAGCTCAATCGTCAAGTCACCAGTATGTTACCGTAGTGGCCGAACCCGACCATGACGACTGGATCTATCGAACTGGAGAGACAGCACATTTCACCGCCTTTGCCATCAAGGAGAACGTGAGAATGAAAAATACCGTCATCACCTACAGCTATGGTCCCGACAAAATGGATGCCGTGGCCACCAAAACGGTAAAAACCGACAACAACGGCATAGCTCACTTTGATGTTCCTGGCGCACAACAGCCTGGATTCATCTCGGTGAGAGTTAAGGTGAACATCGATGGTCACGACTACAGCTCCATGACCAATATCGCCTTTGACCCTTACAGCATCAAACCCACTACAACCATGCCCGCCGACTTCGAGCAGTTCTGGAGCAACGCCATCGACAAAGCGGCCCAGGTGCCCATGTTGACAACGGTGACTCGCAACGAGAAAGAAAGCAACGACAAAGTGGATGTTTTCTATGTTAAAATTCAGTCTTACAAAGCTGGGAACTATGTCTACGGCGTACTTACCGTGCCCAAAATTCCTGGACGCAAACCGGCAATCCTGCGATTGCCTGGAGCTGCCGTAAGACCGTTCAACGGCCCCAACGAACTCGCTTATGAAGGATTTGTCGTGCTCGAGATTGGCGTTCATGGCATTCCCGTCGACCAAGACAAGGAAATCTATCGTCAGTTAGAGAATGGCGCACTGGCTGGTTATACCACAATAGGCATCGACAATCGCGACACTTATTACTACAAGCGTTCCATCTTGGGTTGCGTGAGAGCTGTCGACTACCTTTGCACAAGGGATGATGTTGACACCACGCGCATCGCCACCTACGGTGGAAGTCAGGGAGGAATGTTATCGATAATGACTGCTGCGCTAAGCCCACATGTGAGCGCATTGTTCTCCTACTTCCCTGCATTCTGCGATCTCACAGGGTATTATTACGGCCGAGGTGCTGGATGGCCACACCTGTTCCGTGACCCCAACGAGCCTAACCTTCAAGCACGCATGGAGGTCTCGAAATACTATGACACGGTAAATTTCGCCCGACTGCTGAAAGTGCCCGGGTTCTATGCCTGGGGCTTCAACGACCCGGCATGTTGCCCCACGTCAACCTTCAGCGCCTACAATGTCATTACTGCCCCCAAGCAGCTGCAAGTGGGGCGAGACACGGGACACTGGCTGTATCCGTGGCAAGTGGAAAATGCCTTGAAGTGGCTCAAAGCGCGGTTTCACATGACCGATTAACATCGTGAATTGATTTCAGAACATAAATCCTTTATTGCTTTTCTCACACATGACAAGGTGGTTGATGTCTCCATGGCTTGTTGCAAGGGCAAGTCTTTCGGGGTCACTTCTATCACTCGGGCAAAACCCATGCTTGACACATCGGCTCGATGGCTCACACTGCCACACAAGGCCACCACAGGAATGTTGTAACGACGGGCCACATTGAGCACCCCACTTGGTGCTTTGCCCATTGCCGTCTGCTGGTCGATGCGTCCTTCGCCTGTGATAATCAATTGGGAATCGGCTATCAATTCCTCAAAATTAGATAATTCAAGAAGATAGCCAATGCCGGGCTTTATCTCGGCCGAGAGAAGTCCAGCCATTGCGCCCCCCACTCCACCAGCCGCTCCCGAACCTGGCTTTGCAGCAATTCCCGAAGGCAGGAACCGTGCAAAATTGGAGAGACCCTTTTCGAGTTCCTCGACCTGCTGTGGCGTGGCTCCTTTTTGAGGCGCGAAGACTGCTGCAGCGCCATTTGGTCCAAGCAGTGGATTGTCAACATCGGTCAGTGCTATAAAGTTCACGCCTTCAACAGTTTTCTTCAGGTTTTCAAAATCTATCTCGGCGATATCGGCAAGAGTGGCACCACATGGGATGAATGACCGATGTGAACCATCGAAAAACTCACATCCAAGCGCAGCGAGAAGCCCGGTTCCACCATCACAAGTAGCACTGCCACCAAGCCCCAGCACAATGCTTGTGACACCTTGATTGATAGCGTGTGCTATCATCATGCCTGTGCCATAGGTAGATGAATGGGTAACGTCACGGAAAGAGGGAGGCACAAGCACCAGACCGCTGGCTGTTGCGAGATCCATATAGGCTGTAGTCCCTTCTGCGTCAACAAGATATTGAGCCTCGAGCGGCGGCAAACTGTCAAGGCATGCAGACACATTGAGAGTTACCACCCGACAGTTGTCTTTCATTATGGCTTTTATGGCACGCATGGTACCATCGCCACCGTCGGCAATAGGAACTTTCACCACATGGGCCTGGTCTATCTGCTCACAGATAACAGCCTCGATGGCATCGGCAAGCTGCTGCGATGTTGCACTTCCTTTAAATTTGTCTATAGCGATTACTACTTTCAAGACAACCTCATTACAATGTGGGGTGGTGACGGTGTTTTAGTCTACCTGAACAACTAAATAGTTAGTATATTTCCAGAAAAGGTCTTTATTGAGTATCTTAAGGACCTTTGAACCATTCACATCTTCTACTGTGTAGGAAGAAGGGTCATGATTAGTGAGCACCTTGGCTTTCTTGCTGTGAAGTGGAATTTCATTGAGAGTGCGCTTGTCGGCTTTGGTGAAATAGGAGTGCATGATATTGCTGCTCTGCATAACCTTGGTCTTACGCAAGAACCCGGTGTCAATAATCTTGTGATTCTTCAGCTCCTTTTTCGAACCTATAGCATAGAAGCACTCGTTCTGCTGATTTGTGAGACGAGTCACTTCTTCGTTGGATCTTTGGTTTTCTTCTCTTATGCGACTATTCTCGGCTGTTACCGAAGAGTTGGCCGAACTAAGAGAATCAACTTTATTGTTGAGGTCATTAATTGTAGCATTGGCAGCTTCAAGCTTGGCTGTAAGGTTGTCGATTCTCGTCTGCTGGTCCTCTAACTGCTGCTTGAGGTTGCTTATGGTTTGAAGCATCGACTGTCTATCATTCTCGTTATAGGAATTAGCAGCCTCGGCGCTGGAAAGCTTCTGCTCAAGCTCCAAAAGACGTCTCTGACGATCCTGGATTGAATTCTTGATGAGCATGATGTCATTGAGCATCTGGTCTTTTTTCTCTGATGTCTCACTATTCAAATTCACCGACGAAACAATTTGTTCCATCCTCTTTATATCGTTAAGACCTTCGCTCACCTCGTTGAACAATTTTATATACTCTCGAGCCATATCAAGAGAGTCCCTAAGCATGCTGTTTCCATCAACGGTCTCGATTGCGGTTGTCGTCGACATTTGACTGCTATTATCGGTCTTTCCTTTGCAAGCCATTAGCAATAAACACATGACGGCAATGGCTGCAGTTGTCGGTATCTTAATCTGTCTCATCGCAAATATCTTTTACATTGTATTTATTCTTGAATTCAGCATATTTGTCGTGCTTGGACTGGTGAGCAGCCGGCTTGCCAGCTACCACCAGCACTATCTCGCCTTTGGGAGGCTGATGCTCAAAATAGGCCACAAGTTCTTGTAAAGTTCCGCGCACGGTAGTCTCATGAAGCTTTGAGATTTCACGACTCACCGATGCAGCACGATCGCCGCCAAAGGTGTCGACAAACTGTTTCAACGTCTTCACAAGTCGCATGGGAGACTCATAGAAAATCATTGTTCGGCTTTCCTGCGACAGCTCTTCCAGCCTACTTGCCCGTCCTTTCTTGGCAGGCAGGAAACCTTCAAACGCGAAACGCTCACACGGCACTCCCGAGTTAACAAGCGCAGGGACAAACGCCGTCGCACCCGGCAGGGTTTCAATATCAATATCGTTCTCACGACAGGCTCGCGACAACAGGAAACCAGGATCACTGATGCCCGGGGTACCAGCATCGGTGACAAGCGCTATAGTCTCGCCCGACTTCAACAGGTCGACTATCGCCGCCAAAGACTCATGCTCGTTGAACTTGTGATGGCTACGCATGGGAGTAGCGATGCCAAAATGCTTCATCAGCACAGAACTGGTGCGAGTGTCCTCGGCAAGTATCATAGATACCTCCTTGAGAATTTTCACCGCTCTCGGGGTCATATCCTCAAGGTTGCCTACCGGCGTTGGTACCATATATAATTTTCCTGCCATTATCGTCGTGTGCTTTATCTGAGGATTATTGATTGCTATTGTTTTTAAGTCCCACACCTACAAGTCGTAGAAACTCATTGACCGACTCGAGACTCATGTCCCACTGCATCTCTTTGACAGCAAAGTCTTGAAGCTGTGAAACCTGGGTAAAGCTCTTTATCTTTTCTATTGCAGCGTCAAACAGGTTTGGGTCGTTATTAAAGAGCTCACGTGTAAACAAGAACCTGTCATTTATACTGAAAGTGATTGTAGGCTTTTTATCTTGATTTATTGCCTTGTCGACTGCTGGCGCTGGCTCTGGCACCGATGGTGCTTGGGCTTTGACTGCGGGTGCCGCTTTCACAGGAGACTGAGGGACAACAACAGCAGGCTTCACTGCCGGTTTCGGCTCTTTTTGAGGCACTTGAGGTGATAAAGGCTGTTGACGAGAGGCTATCGCAGCGGTAACCGCCATTTCTTGCGTTTCTTGTCCCAAAACTGCAGCTACCGACCTGCACTGGTCAACAAGCTCTTGTGGCACATCGCCATTGCGACGTCGCATCACAAGCAGTAAACCCTCAAGCTCATAAACATGAGTGAGTATCTTGTCGATAGTAGTTTTCATAGCCTATAACTTTCCTTTATCTTTTTATTGAAATAGCATTTTAGAGTGCAAACATATATAAAAATTATTAAATATGAGCACTAAATCCAAGAAAAAATATCAACAAGCAGGAATTTAGTTGTTAGTTTTAGTCCCTTCGCTACTGCGTTAAAAACATGATAAAACATCAATGCTCTGGGTCAAAAACATTGATGAGCAATCGGTCAATCATGTTCTTCAAGTCGGGACGGCTGCCATGCCAGTTGTTTACAAGAACGGCCCAAGCATATTTTGGGTCTTCGGCAGGATAATAGCCCACATAGCACTGAACATCACGCATGGAGCCAGACTTCACCGCAATATGTGTGCTCAACGCTGTCTCGGGCAACAATGAACCTATGCGAGCATTGACGCCTATGCGAGGCATCAGGTCGACAAGCCGCAGTTGCTTGGGGCCGAAACGTCGATTCGACATGTAGGTGAGCAAATCGACAAAGAATTGCACTGGTGCTTTATTGTTACGAGCAAGTCCACTGCCATCATACTGAAACTTGCCGCTCACGTCTAAGCCCCTGGCAGTAAACAAGCTATCAACAACAGCAACGCCTTCTCTATCGACAGGCTCTCGGCCACTGTGCACGGCAATAGCCCTGAGCAGTGCCTCGGTAAACATGTTGTCGCTCCGTTCAAGCAGTGAGGCGATGATATCGGTGAGTACTGGAGACTTGTGAATGAGCAACTGCCAACGCTGTGGACTCTGGGGCAACACATTGTTACCGACCTTAATACCCGATGCCGCCAAAGTGCGAGTCAGACTGTCGACCAAGAGCACATCGGGTGTGGGATTGGCAACATCGAAATAATAGGTGGTGTCGGCTGCCGTTCCTGTGAGAACAATTGAAGGATGAGCATACTCCAACAGCACTACCACGTTGTCGGCATTGCCAGGACGCAGCCGGTTTACAATCTCCACGCCAGGAACATTAGGCACAAAGTGAGCATTCTCGACCTTTCCATTGTGGCTGTCAAAAATCAGACGCATGCGATTATCGCAATAGTTGAGCGCATGAACACCCATGCCAAAGTCCCACGCTAAATCATCGGCACACCAATCGCCATTAAAGGCAGGGTAATAATATAACGAATTGTCAACTATCACCTTGCCATCTATCTGGTTAATGCCCTGTCGAGACAGAGTTGCTATAATCTCGTCAACAATATCAAGGTTGTCCTTAAAGAATACCGAGCCCAATGTGGGGTCGCCCTTGCCCACTATCACCAAGTTGCCCTTGAGGACACTGCCGTGAATCTCTCCATCAAGATAGACCGGTGTTTGAAACGAGTAATCGGCACCGAGAAGCTCCAAAGCCGCCGACGAGGTCACTGTTTTCATTGTTGAAGCAGTGATGCAAGCAAGGTTGGTGTTTCGGCTTCCAAGCGGCTTACCTGTCTTCACGTCAACAACCATCACACCCAACGAGCCATGGCGCATGAGTGGGTCGTCAACAAAACGATCGATTGCTTTCTGAGTGCGCTGGGGTGTTACTTCACGTGCATGAACCATCGCACCCATTAAAACAAGGCACAGGGTCGCAACCAAAATTGTTAATCTCTTATTCTTCATGTTGTTATATATTTCTATTAAACTTCTAAGTCATTAAAAGCCACCTCAATCGTCATTCCCCCACTCCATGAGATTGGCGGCAATGCCGTCGGCAAGATTCACGAGAGAGCACAACGGATGCTCGTCGCGGGCTGTGTTGAGGCTCTTGGCAAGCTCCACACTCTGCATGGGCAAGTCCCAAGCCGCCATGTGCCATCGTATTGCGAGCAACTCGTCGTCATAAATTTCCAAACCGCTCATCAGTGCCAGCATCGCCGACTTCTCGCCGTGGCCCATCGGGAAATTGCTGTAACTCACATCATAGCTTTGCACCTCACGCCACAATCCGTCCTCGCCCTTGCGCTTCTTGATGGCAGGGTGATATATATCGGCCTTACAGATGTCGTGAAGCAATGTCGCAATTATCACGCTCTCACGCTTGAGATGGGGCTCCAACTCCGGGTTCATAGAAATCGCCAACTCTCGAAGCTGCAGTCCTGCCTTGCATGTGTTGAGAGAATGCACCAGTAGCCCACCATCGCTGTTAAGGTGATGGTTCACGCTGGCAGGTGCGGTGAAGAAGTGCATCTTTCCCTCATCAAGCATCTCAAGGAGGTCGTCGATGCCTTCACGTCCTGTAGACTTGAGCAACTCGACAAACTCGGCTTTATAGCTATCTATTTCTTGTCTTGTCATGTTTCTTGCGTTTATGTTTCTTTTTGTATTCTTTTTTCTTTTTCTTCTTGAGATATTTCACCCACGCATAGTGCTTGCGTTTTTCAAGATAATGGAAATTGTGCTCGTTGGCATAGGCCTCGCGCTCAAAGCCAATGCTCATGTAGGCATTGTCTTTCATCACAAGCCTGAGCAGCCATTCAATCAGATAGATGAGATAGAAGAAGACATAGGCCATCTCCCGCATCTGGGCTGTGTGTATGCTCTCATGATTTATCAATGTCTTAGTCACACGCACGTCGGGGTGGACAAAGAACACGCCAAACAGGTTTATTGCTGCATACCTGCGCATGGGAGGCATATATCGGCTACGTACTATTATCATCCTAATTAAGGGCAAACGGTGGTATTATCAACTGCAAATATACAAAAAAATCATGTTTACCACAAAACCACAGCCTTATTTAAAACAGAAGCCCTCGACAAGTGATGTCAAGAGCTGGCAGTAGTGAGCACTTGCTCCCTGAAAATAGAGTCGTTGTGGAGCCTTTCGTAGGCCTTCTTGCTGGCGCTCTGGTGTGATTCCTTTTTACTGTAGCCCGACCCATGTGCCGCAAATATCCCACCCAGTATTATCGCTGTCTTGAACACAGGATTTCCATCGGTATCATTCATCGTGTCGACAAGCTGGAACTCAATGGTGACGCGATACTTCTGAGTCCACTCAATGAGACGTGACTTAAAGTTGCGCTCGGTTTTCACCAGTTCTTTCAAGTTGAGATGCTGTGCGATAATTTTCTTCTCTATGAACTCCCTGCAAGCATCATATCCCCGGTCAAGATATATCGCTCCCACAAGTGCCTCTACGGCATTGCCGCTGATATAGGAGTTGTGGCTTGACGAGTGGGTCGAGGCTCTGACATGCGTCTCGAGCTTGAAGGCTTTGCCAATGCTGTTAAGGCTCTCGCGCTGAACAATTTTGGCACGTGTGTTGGTGAGGAAACCTTCGTGACGGTTGGGATATCGCTCATATAAATAGGCACCCACCACAGCGTCCAGAATAGCATCACCCAGAAACTCCAGGCGCTCATTGTTGGCCCATCGTCCATTTTGCGTCTTCACCGGCATAGAGCGATGAACAAATGCCAACTTATAATACTCGATGTTGATTGGATAGAACCCTGTTATACCATGAATAAAAACATAAAGTTCCTTTTCCTTAGCGAAAAGGAACTTTATGACTGATATGA
>CAMVKS010000041.1 GCA_947167995.1 uncultured Prevotellaceae bacterium | reverse complement strand
TCAGGTAGCGTTGTGTTTCATCAATTGTTTCAGATAAATGTCTAATAAGCCATCAATTTTCATTTTATCTCTAATCTTTCTGCGCCGACTTCTCACAGAGTCAGTATTTCTATAACCTTTACACACTGCAATAGCTGCATCTGAGAAATCACAGCATATCAATCCAATGAAATTTATGTCAGCATCTGTAAGGATTGGATAATCCTTTGATATTTTATCTATTATTCCATCATAACGAAAATTCAAGTAATTTCTAAGTCCATTCCAGAACTCAACATTCGAATCATCAATGGCCTTAATCTTGTGTGTTATTTTATTGTCAGAGTAAACCTTGTTTGGTTTATAACCAGAAGACATTATTTCTTCGAAAACATTTATTTGAGTACTCATTAAATGACTAAAAACATCATCATGTTTCTCTAAATCTTCTCTTAAAGAATTATAGTTATAGATATGCTCTTTTCTTATTTCCTCAATCAGTCTTTTTGAGTCTTTTTTCTTCTTCAAATATAGCAAGAAGAAAACAAACGATATTAGCAGAAATGACCCTATAAGCAACGAAATGATTGTCTTTTTTTTTCCTAAACTTATTGAAGCCTCAGATTTAGTACTCTTATCAAATCCCTGCTCTGAGTCAAGCAGTTTATATTTTGTTTCGTTGTGTTCGAGAGAGTCAGAGATTCTATAGTATTGCTTGTCAAATTTTCGATACTGTGAAATATCGTTCTCGCACAACGCCATCTCTCTTAGGGCTTTATACATCAGTAGACTATCGTATGCAGTGTTTTGTGATTTATTAGGTAACAAGATGAAATATTTAGCAGAATCAAGATCTTTCTGATTGGCATAAATAAGGCTCAGCATGTAATAATTGCTGTTTTCTTCAAACCTGTCATTCAATCTGAAAGCATCCAAAATATATTTCTTTGCCTGCAAGTATAAAGAGTCTTTAATATACATCAAAGCATAATTGACATTGATGCTGTAAATATTTGATGTGTCCTTTAACTCTATTGCAGTTGACAATGCCTTGTCATAGCATTTTCTTGCCTCATCAACATCTGAAATTCTTAGCACATTCGCACAATAGATCAGGGCTACCATCGTCATTTTCTTGTCCCCTAATAACTTGTAATAATGAGCTGCCATTTTGAACTTGTTTAAATCGAGGTTGTTGGTAGCATAGTTGTTAAAGTACAACATACCCATGCGCATATTAATTTGTGCGAGATTTCGGCAGTCGGTAGTGTCGGCATTGTCTTCAGCCTGTTTGTACCATTTTACTGCCTCAACGTGGTTGTCATTGACTTCGTAGAAAGCGCCTTTATATAATAGAGCGCGCGTGTAATGCTCACGGTTATGGTTGTCGCTGTAATGCTCTACAGCTAAATTAATCAACGAGTCGGAAAGAATAGCATAATCTACGCGGAACTGCGCTTGGGTAAGGAGTAGGGCGTAATATGCCTGGTTCTCATCGCCTTTAAGTGAATCACGGTTGATGGATTCAAGGATGACAAGCGAACTATCGGGGTTGACCCACATCAGTGAGTCTGCGAGAACAAGACGTGTGTCCACACTGTGACCGCAACTCATCACAGACGAGAGAGTCAATAAAAATATTAATATATATAATATTTTTCTCATATTTTGTCTGCAAATATAATTAGTTTTTCTATAAAGCAAGCACTTTTATTCAATAAAAAAGTATAAAGAATTTCTATTCCAATATTCTACCAAATTCAGTGGTTTATAAATCAAAGACGCATTTGTAATTATTGCTTGATAAAAAAGATGTCGCCAAAGACCCGCCAAAGCTGTCAATTAGCACGCTCACCAGCTTTCCTCGTTCTTCTTAGGATATAGTCACTGTCAAAGACAAAGCAATAATCATTTACGTACATTTTCTTAAAGCTTTTCATATATCATATATTATATTGCCCCATAATTTATTAAATAATTCGTCAATTTTTGTTGTTTATTGACGAATTATCATTATATTTGCAATCTAAATCAGATAAAGATGCGAACACTGTCATTTAAAATACCAGATTGTGAGTCAACTTTGACCACGAAATATTTTTTTCATTTAATGCCCGATTTACCAAAGTCAACGGTCTATTCACGCATAAGGTCTCTTGTAAATAGTGGAGTCCTTAAACGAATAGGGAGAGGTGTTTATGAAAGATCCGATAATGCAGATTTTGAGTTACACATTTCACAGAAAATGAAAGATGTCGCTAATGAACTCTCCCTGCAATTTCCCTACATAGATTTCTGCGTGTGGGATTTGACCCCAATAAATTCATTGACTCAACACCTTATAAATTTCAACATTTGCATAATCGATGTTGATAGGGATGCCGTTGAGGCCGTATATCAGCAGCTACGCGATATGCATGAGAAAGTTGTTACGACAAAACGCATGGTCGATAATCTAGCCGACTATAACAGCTATATATTGGTAAGAAAACTCGTTACAGATTCTCCTCTGATGAAAAAATCAGAGATCAAAGTTCCCACTCTTGAAAAGATCCTGGTCGACATTGCCTGTGATAAAGAATTTGCCACATTTCAAGGGTATGAAATACAGCACATATTTGACAATGCATTAGCTCAATATATAATAAACAAAAACAAGTTGCTGCGATATGCAGGGCGCAAAAACCAACGCGAGAAGATAGAACAGCTATTAATTAATAATTCGTCAATAAAATAAGTTTACTGACGTATTATTAAATACAATACACAACAATGATTAGTCACAATTGCACTTCCTTAGAATGGATTAAAGAAGTTAGTATCAAGCAAAACAATGCTGATAAACTTCTAGTAGAGAAAGTCATAAGAGCATTGATGCTGCTTGAAGGGCTTGCTGTCTCAGAGCTTGATTTCTGTTTCAAGGGTGGGACTGCAACTATGTTGTTGCTTGAAGCACCACGTAGAATGTCAATAGACATCGACATAATCGTACCTGACGACAAAGCAGATATACCCAAAATACTTGATTTAGTTTGCGAGCGGCAAGAATTTACCAAATGGGAGCCAGTTGAACGACAAGCAAAAGGGCAAATCCAGAAATCTCACTACAAATTGTTTTACCCATCAAGCGTGATGAACGGCAAGGAGCAGAACATCTTGCTCGACGTGCTTCATGAGCAGGTCAATTACCACACAGTAATAAAGAAACCTTTGAATATGAGTTTCATTGAGAGTGTTGGTGAGCCAGTAATGGTAACAATGCCTGACATAAACAGTATAACAGGAGATAAGCTCACCGCGTTTTCTCCCAACACTATTGGCATCCCTTATTTCAAATGCGGCAATGACAGAGGAATGGAGATTATCAAACAGATGTACGACCTAAGCTGTTTGTTTGAGCAAGTGGATAACATTTCTGTTGTCAAAGATGTGTTTGAGCGAATCTGTAAAACAGAGAGCGGTTATCGTGAGAACAAGTACACTCCAGAAGAAGTTCTAAAAGATGCACAAATCACAGCGCTCTCTATATGTATGAAAAAAGCTGCTGATGAAAGTTGTCAATACGAAATACTTAGTAATGGCGCCAAGCATCTCAATGGCTACATCTTTGGCGAGAGATTCAGTAATGAGAAAGCAATAACACATGCAGCCAAGGTCGCTTATCTGATTGAACTTGTTAAGCAAGGAATTAATGACAAGAAGTTGTTCAATCCAGGCATCGATATGAGAGATTGGCAAGTGAAGCAACCAGTAGATACACGCATTAACAGGATAAAGAAAACAAGTCCTGAAGGTTTCTTTTATTTATACCAAATGGTTCTATTGCAACAACAATGACCATTCCGAAATAGTGTCCTATCTATAAATAATTGTCCTAATGTCTTGTTTTAAGTTAAAAATACATCTCACAAGGAATTCAAAGGGCGACGGAATCTCCACCCAGTCTTTTAACAAGCTCATGGTTAGACGCGGCCGGTAGATGGCGGACTGCGGGTTGAGCGACATAATGGCGCGTATAGCGCCTGCGTGGTCCAAGTCAAAACAGGTGATAATCATGGTGTGCCATATCCGAAGCTCTCGTTATTGCCACAAACTCTTGATCGATACGATATAACTTCTTTTAATTAACAATAAAACAGCAACAAAGATGTCCATTAAATTATAAATCCCATCTTTGAAAAATATTCCTTTGCTTCTGTCCTTAGGATCATCCAGCTAAGAGTATTGAAAACCACATGACTAAATTTCTCCCAATCGTTTTTACCGTACTTGTTGGCCAAATGATTGCGAAGTTCTAAAATTCCCTCTAATCCTGCATCATAAATTGACTCTCTTATATGAATGTTTTTACCAACAATATCGGCTAAAGCAAAATCAAACAATATTTTAATCTCGTCAATTCTTTTAGAGAGTTTGAGAAACTCTGCTATGTCTTTCAAGTACTCGTTACTGCTTCTAGATAGAAACTCTAATAACATGTCAGATGTAGTTTCTAGTCCATTTGGGAGGTTTTGAGATAAATAATCTCTCATTAAGTGTTGTTGTCTATAAAATGAATAACCAATCATAATCCGTTTCTACTATTTGTGGTTTATTATTGAATATGCAAATTTACTTATTTTCTCGAGAACTCAAGGTGTAAAGATCAGCACCTTGATCACATCTTCGTTCCTGTCGTCAACATTTGCCTTGGTCACCACGAAGTTGAGTATCTCGCCTTTCTCGTTGCACCCCAGATGGAGTTTGAACCCCACAAACCATCCCATCGTGCTCTTCCCTTTTGTGGCCATGTCCTTGAACACCCTCATCGAGTGCTGCCTCTTGTTGTGGATTACTGGTATGCAGGTGCTGTCGATGAACGTTATGCCGGAGCATTTGCCAAAGCAGCACAGGTTAAGGAACATCACCATGGCGACGAAGCATCGGGGCTGAAGCTCGACGAAACGGTTGTAGGAGAGGGCGCCGGGAAAGAGGTGGCTCCATGTCTTGCACACGCACTGGCAGTAGTAGTGCCTGAAGTTGCGGAACGAGTTGTAGTGGAACGCCAACATGATGGTTATGATCTCGGCTTCACTCATCCTTGTGGCTCGGTTGCGGCGTTTCTTGCCGTCATTTGATGGCAAAACAGCATTTTTTTGATTTCTGCGTTAAATTCTTTGCAAAAATCGTCGGCAATACAAAATAATTCAGTAACTTTGTCCTCTGTAATCATAGCGAGTAATGTTTTGGTTAAACTTCTGATTGTCAACTACAAAGTCAAAAAACATCTCGCTATTTTGCAAATTATGCCACCACTATTTTTGGTGAAAAATCATTAATTCCTTATCCCGAACTCGCGTTAATAGGATTGGGTCAAACATCATAGTCCGAGGTATATATTATCTGAAAAAATAACAACAAATGAGTTGGACAATTTTTGCCACAGTGGCAATGCTGATTGCCAGTAACTGTATTATGACTTTTGCCTGGTATGGGCATCTGAAGCTTCAACAAATGGGCATCAGTGCCCACTGGCCGTTGATTGTGGTGATACTCTTCTCTTGGAGTATCGCGTTTTTTGAGTATTCATTCATGGTTCCAGCCAACCGCATAGGCTATGAGCAGAACGGCGGCCCATTCTCGCTCATCGAGCTCAAGGTGCTTCAAGAGGTGATAACCCTCACCGTTTTCACGATTTTTGTCACCGTGTTTTTCAAGGACGAGCATCTTCAATGGAACCATTACGTGTCTTTTGCTTTGCTTGTTGCGGCGGTTTTCTTTGCTTTCATGAATACCGACTGAAATGATTGTCACATTATCAGTGAGGCTAAGCGTTGCATTGTCGCAGCAGGAAGGGCAAAACTGATAAAGTGTTAGTTAAACAGCGTTAAAAATTAAGCAATGCATTATTTTTCTGTATAAAAAATGATGCATTGTAATATTTTTGGCATTATATTTGCAGAGTTATTTAATGAATTATTAAAGTTGTGAAATTTAAATCGTCGTGACGACGGATTCTTTTTCATTGTTTAAGGTTTATGTTAATGGTATTAGAAGGTTAATTAGTTAAGCAATCCCCGACGTGATGTCGAGGATTACTTTTTTTACGGGGTGGGGGTGTGGTGCCTGTTGTCATTGTAAATCCACACTTGCTTCACGTGATTTTGTGGCTAATATTTGCAGAATTGAATATTCTTTCGGAATTTTGCAGCCAAATTCAAATAAGGTCTTATCATGGAATTGACAAGCGACAAGGATAACTCTATGAGTAATGAGAATGTGGCAAGCCAGGCCGATTTTGCCGAGGTGCTCGAGGTGGCATCCAAGGCAGGGCACATACTTCTTGAGAATGGCGCCGAGATATCGCGTGTGGAGGACATCATGAGCCGTATAGCATCGCATTTCGGTGTGGACTCGGGCAATTTCTTTGTGCTTTCTAATGGCATCTTCACTACTGGCCGTGCCAACAAGGTCACCAAGTCGGGAGCACAGGCATCTACCTATGCCAATGTTGAATTCATACCACTTCGTGGAATTCAGCTGTCGAAGGTGGTGGCTGTGAACAGGCTGAGCTATGACATCTCTAACGGCGCAACCAATCTTGCCGAGGCGAAACAACGATTGGAGCAGATAAGTTCGGCCCCGCAGAAACCTGCATGGGAGCAGATTTTGGGCTCTGGCATAGGGGCAGCAGGCTTTTGCGCTGTCTTTGGAGGCGGATGGCTCGACTGTGCGGCTGCACTCGTGGTAGGGTTGTTGCTCTATGCCTTTGTTATGGGTGTGAGCAGCCGGTATCTTTCCAAGATAGTGGGAGGAATATGCAATGCCTTCGTTGCCACATTGTTGTGTATCATCTGCTGGCGCTTGCACTTTGGCGACAGTCTTGCCAATGTCATCATTGGTGCCATCATGCCCTTGATTCCCGGGGTGCCGTTTGTCAACGGAGTGCGTGATCTTGCCAACTCTGATTATTTAGCAGGTTTCACACGCCTCACCGACGCCATGTTGGGCTTTTTCTGCATTGCTGTGGGAGTGTCGTTGGTTTTCATCCTTGATGGTGCGTTGCATGGAGGTGTGGTGGGCCTAAGCATGATGGTGAACCCTCAAACCTCCAGTATTCTCATTCAATCCTTTGCCGCTTTTGCCGGTACCGCGGCTTTTGCTCTGCTCTTTGGCATTGACCGTGAACATTATGTCCCTGCCGGAGTGATTGGTGCGATAGGGTGGGCTTTGTACCTGATTTTAGTGCGTCATGGTATCGCCTCTCCCGTTGTCGCCACCTTGGCAGCATCTACATTGGTGTGCATCGTGTCACGCATGGCAGCTATCCCGTTCCGCATTCCTGCCCAGGGATTTCTGTTGTGCGGCATCTTCCCGCTTGTGCCTGGAGCCGGCATCTTCTGGTTTACCTACTACCTTACCGACTCGCAGTTCGACTTGTCGATGCAGAGTGGCTGGATGGCAAGCAAAATAGCCATTGCCATTGTGTTGGGCATTATCTTGGCTATGGAGTTGCCCCAGCACCTTTTCTCTCACAACCACAGGACACATTGAGTCGAGGGGGCAATTGTAGCATCGTTACTTTCCCATTCTATTCAATGTCCCAATGCCCAAAGGGATTGCGAGCATGAACGATGCTGTGTCGGCTACGGCTTGAGCTATTTCCACTCCAAAAAATCCAAATAACCAGTTGCCCAAGAACAGGGCAGGGATGAGGAAAATGCCTTGTCGTGCCATGGCAATGACCACGGCGGGCACGGTGCGGCGTATGTTCTGCAAGTACATGTTCACCATCACCACAAAACCTGTGAGTGGGAACGAGAGGCACTGGTAGCGCAGCACCTCGGTGCCCATGCGGCTCACCTCGGGGTCGCTCTCGACGAAGAGCGACACCAACTCCTTAGCAAAGATAAAACCTGCCACGGCAAGAATTGTGCAGTAGATTGTCGAGACTTTGCAGCTGTGGATGAAGGCGGCTCGCACGCGGTCAAACTTGCCTGCACCATAATTAAAACCGCACACTGGCTGGAAACCTTGTCCATAACCTATCATTGCCGCGCTGGCAAGCATAGTGATGCGGCTCACTACCGAGAAGCTGGCAATCGCCGAGTCGCCATAGAGCCCTGCCACATGGTTGAGGATGAGAGCGGCAATGCCCATCATCGACTGTCGCGCCAGCGAGGGCAGTCCGCCAGCGGCAATATCGCGGTAACGCTGCATTGTGGGCTTGAACTGAGAGAGGCGTATTGACACTCCCCCCCTCTTGCCCGAGAGCATGAGCATGATGGTGAAGCTCACCACCTGAGATATTGCAGTAGCCATGCCAGCACCTTTCACACCAAGCCCAAGCCCAAAGATGAAGATGGGGTCGAGAATCACGTTGAGCGCCGCGCCTGTCATGATGCCTATCATCGAGAGCATGGCGTTGCCCTGGTGCCGCATGAGGTTGTTCATGGTGAAACAGCTCATGATGAACGGCGTGCCCAGCAAGATGAACGTGAAATAGTCGCAGGCATAAGGCAGAATAGTTTCAGTGGAGCCAAAGAAGCGCAGCACTGGCTGCATGAACACAAAACCGATGGTTGCTATCGCAGCACCTGTGAGCCAAGTGGATACAAGCCCCACCGATGCCATGACGCCAGCGTTGTGGCTGTCCTCATGGCCAAGCATGCGTGAGATGTAGTTGCCCGCGCCCTGGCCAAAAAAGAAGGCGATGCTCTGCACTATCGACATGTAGGAGAACACGATGCCCAGCGCTGCCACACTCTGAGTGTTGATTTGCCCAACGAAGAAGGTGTCAACCAGGTTGTAGATGCCCGTCACGAGCATGCTCACCATGGCAGGCACAGCAAGTCCAGTGACCAACCTACCTACTGGCTGGGTGGTCAACTTCACAAATTTAGCATGCTGCGCTGGACTGTTGTTGTGCATCGGGGTTTAGTCAGTTTTCAGTAATCAGTTCTCAGTTTTTTAGTTGGATGAAGAGATTGTGAATTATGAATTGTGCATTATGCATTTGTTTATCCTTGCCCTTGGCTCTTGGGGGTGACGCCGGGGCGCGGTGCAGTAATATGAAGATCTCTTGCAAATACTGTATTTCCCATTTCTTCGTTCACCGTCACCAGCTCCACTCGTCCATCACAGATGGCGATGTTGCACACTTCCATCGCATGAACATCATCTGGCAGCATCAAAATGCCGCGCACACGACCGTTCTGATCACATATCTGAATGCCCGCATCGGTTACTACCCACAAGTTGCCAGCTCCGTCAAATGCTATGCACGAAATATAAGGATACGAGTTGCCATAGCTATGCAACCAGTAGAAATCTTGCTTGTTTTGCCACTCGCCATTATCAGCCTTAGTATACTGCACAAGACTATTATTCTTGTCTGCGACAACCATCAAAGTGCTGTCGGGGTAATAAACTCTATGGGTGAAAGTGAATGATTGAGTAGCATTATATCCATCCACCTTGGAAACTATCTTCCACTCGCTGTCGGCCACAAACATGGTGTCGAGCAGGTTGTTCTGCGTCTTGCCGCAGCGGGGTGCCTCGGGCCAGCCTTGCCACATCCATTCCATTACTTTAGGGAAAATCTCGTTGGCGCGCTTCACTCCGTGGTTGCAGTCGCTCCAGTCGTAGCGGGCATCATAGCCAGCGAAGTCGAGTGCCGAGGCGAGCATGCGGTTGCCTTCGTACCAGTGGCCGAAAAGTGGGTTCCACACATCGTTGGTGCCGTCTTGCAGGAAGATGCGCAAGGGGCGAGGCTCACTTTTGCGGATGATAGCCTGGAGGTCGTTGCCGCCACGCATCGCCACAAAGGTGCCCACGCCGCTGAAAACTCGGCTGAACAAGTCTGGGCGATGCCAAGCTGCCGTGAAAGCCGCTATGCCGCCACTGCTCAGACCAAAAATCATGCCGTCGGCCCCACGATGCGAGAGCTTAATAGGGAACCCACGGGCAGTGGTGAGATTCTCCACCCAGGGCAGCACCTCATCCTCGATAAAGGAGGCAAACGTGGCAGTGGTCATGTCAAACTCGTTGCTACGGTTGTAGCGAAGCACATTGCCGTCCTTGTCCTTTATCACTCCTGGCTGGATAAACACACCGATGGTCACTGGCATTTTACCCACGGCAATGAGGCTGTCCATCACATTGGGAGCATTGCACAAAATACCGTCAAGACCCACATAGAGGCACGCAGGCGAGCTTGCGTCGTAGGTATCGGGAACGTAGACCTGAATTTCACGCTCAGTGCCAGGATAGTACCACTTGGCTTTGAGTGTGCCTTTTATTATTTCATGTGCGCTGGCGTTTATGCTCATCAGCACCGTGAGCGCAAAAAACATAACACGATATCTCATAACAATATAATTTTGTGCAAAGTTACTCATTTTTCTCATTTGGCGAAAATTTATGGAGTAAGAGGCATCATAACTTACACCACCATTTCAGTTTAAAGAATAATTAAATGTGTAAAAACGAATATGAATCAAGAAAAAAGACTAACTTTGCAGCCAGTTGTAAACACTAAATCCTTATTATATATGAAAAAGATACTTTTTTTGCTTGCATTAATGCTGCCATTGGTCCTCGTTTCATGTGGTGACGATAACGATGTGCTCTCTCCCATTGAGCAGGATCTTGTGGGAGAATGGGCTATTGTAAAGACTGCCGAGAACCAGAATGATTATCACTATGTGTTCAAGAAAGAACGTACTGGCTCAAGAAGGCACATAGTAGATGGTGAAGTTGTAACCGACATTGCGTTCAAGTGGACTTTGGATGGTGAGACTCTTACTATCGACTATGGAACCGGGCAAATGTTAGTATTGAAAGTTACTTTGAGAATCAATGATATGCATGTGGTTTATGTGGCCACTGGCACGTCAGAAGACTACGTGAGAGTGGAGCATTCTGAAGACTGACACAATCACTCTGGCAACCTCACGGTAGGTCGCGGCAGGATATTCACCCGACACTACATTCAGCTGACGCTGAAGAGGAGAGGTTAGAGGTTAGAGTTTAGAGAAGCTCGCACTCGCCACAATAAAAGCGGTTGATTTACCTTAGTGTGTAAACCAACCGCTTATGGTTTTGGATGATGTGGGATTATTATATACTAATTGACTCTTTTAAAATTAATTCCTGCACCCCCATCAAAATTATCGAAATGTAAAATACCATTTTTTATAGAAAAAGTAGTACTTGCAGAGCTACCATTAGCATTATTAACAAGTGTCAAGGAATTTCCTTTTACAGACCATGTGAATGTTGTCACAACAAATCCATCTATAAGAACATTATTATTTGTCCCCCACCATGAACCAGTATGATTAGACTTAAAAAGCTTCAGAGCGTTTGCAGCCAGTACAACGTAGATACCAACCGCCTGTATACCACAGGGCAGTCGATGGGTGGCATGATGTCGTTCTACTTCAACATCACCCATCCCGACCTCTTTGCCGCATCACTCTTCGTCAGCAGCCAGTGGGACACCTCGAAGATGCAGGACTTTGGCAACAAGAAGTTTTTCTATATAGTAGCTGGTGGCGATAAGAAAGCCTATGGCGGCATGCAAGATCTGGCAAAGGTGCTGAAGGATAATGACGTTCGCGTTGATTCGGCATCATGGAGTGCCAAACTTCCCAGTCAAGAGCAGGAACGACTGGCAGAAGAATTGATTGCCCGTGGCGGCAATGTCAACTTCATCAAATGGGAGAGTGGCAGCGTGCTGCCCGAAACAGGACGTGCTATGGAGCATATGGCCTCGTTTGACTATGGTTATAAGATTCAGCTGTCAGAGATTGGCTTTTCAAGCAGAGCAAGAAATAAAGTTCTATCATGCAAGCAGCGACAACGTCATCGGGTTAGGCATGGCTGGCTCAACTCAGTCAGCGATTGGATGAGCCGTTTGTCACCATCAACACAGTTACAGGTGACATGGGAATCAAACAAGCGCCGGATGATTACCAGCGACTAATGAACAACAAATCCCCGAAAAACAAGCGCAGGTAGCTGGAAAATGCCTATATTTGCAGTATAATCAGAACGATAAACCGGAATTTATGGAAAATATAAAGATTCATGTTTTGCGGACGGGTGAAGTCCGCGTGTCGCCGTATCTGCCTTTCGGCGGCGACGACTGTAGCATCATCAAGGCATCGGGCATTACCACGCCCAAGTCAAAATGGATTTGGTTGCCCGTGTTCAGCTTTCTGATTGAGCATCCCAAGGGGAAGATTCTCTTCGACACAGGCTGGCACAGGGAGATGTCGCCAGACGGGGTTTACGACAAGAAGGCTCAGATTCGCTCGCTGGGTTCGTGGTTCCTCTATCAGATTAACCAGGGACGCATCGCCAAGGGCGAGGCCATCAATGAGCATCTGGAGCGGATAAGCATCAAGCCTTCTGAACTTGACTATGTGCTGCTCTCGCATCTTGACTGCGACCACGCCAACGGACTCCGTCAGGTGGCTGACGCAAAGCATATTCTCGTTTCTGAAGCAGAGATGATTGGCACCAGGCGCAAGAATCTCCAAATCAGCATCCGCTTCCAGCGGCGCTGGTGGGATGGTGTCGAACTGAAAACTTTTGATTGGAACGGCACGGAAGGGCCTGTAGGCAAGTCTTACGACGTGCTGGGCGACGGCAGTGTAGTGATGGTTAACATCCCAGGTCATAGCGAGGGACTTTGTGCCTTGAAGATAAAGAATGCAGAGGGTAAATACGTCTTGCTCTTTGCCGACGGCGGCTATGCCACAAAGTCGTGGCGCGACATGATAACCAGCGGCATCACGCTCGACAAACAACAGCAGCGGCGGTCACTTCAATGGATTCGCGAGCAGAGCCTCTCGCCCGATTGTATTGAGTCTTTGGCTACCCACGATACAGATGTGAAGCCCCATCAGATTGAATTGTAAATTCCAATTTTACTGAGTGTTTATGTCTTTATTATAACATAAAGCAATAACAGAAATGAGCATAGAAAAATCCACCAAAGATGTTTTTGCCAAAGTTTCACCGTTTGCTACGGGATCTTGGCGCGAGTATTTAAGACCTGTCTTCCGAGGAGTAAACACAATGATTGGAAAGAGAACGTGGGAGCTTGCCGCTATCCTGGCACTATGTGGCATGATGTTTTTGCCGTCATGTTCCGACGATAATCCTTCGGCCAAAGAGGGTGATGAGCCATACACTGGCATCCCGCTCGTCATCTTTGATACCGATATAGGTTCTTCAACCGACGACCTCTTTGCCTTGGAGATGCTCTATCGCTATGAAGAGGAAGGCCGTTGCAAGCTGCTGGGAGTGGTCGTCGACCGCGAAGGCGAGGAGTGCGCTGCTGTGGCCGATGTGATGAACACGTATTTTGGTCATGCCGATGTGCCCATAGGACTGGTGCGCAAGGGAATCAGCAATCCGCCGGTATGGATAAACTATAAGGCATTGCCGACCTACACTACCGATGATGGTCGGCCGATGTTTCATCGCACTGTCAGCGACTACTCGACTCTGCCTGATGGTTACGAAATCTATCGCCAACTGCTGGCTGCTCAACCCGACCATTCGGTTAGCATTTGCTCCGTAGGTTTCGTTACAGCATTGGCCGATCTGCTCACTTCAGGGGCTGACGACATCTCACCGCTCAGCGGCGTGGAACTTGTAAAGCGCAAAGTAAAATGCCTCTACATTATGGGTGGAGTGTTCGGTGCCTCTGTTGAGCCTGATTTCAATTTCGCTCAGGGCATCACCTTTGCCCAAACCTTTTTCCGTCTCTGGCCCGAGGAGGTTGATATTGTTTTCTCGCCTATGGAGGTGGGGCAGGAAGTTGAGTACAAACCCGAGCAGGTCATCAGTGACATTTCATGGACCGATATCCACCCCATCAAGCAGGTGTACATGACTTGCAACTGCAACACAGGGCAGAAGATGTGGGATCCAATGGCCGTCATTCATGCTGTGGAGGGTGATGCGTCTTTCTCTCTTTCAGAACGGGGAACAGTGATTCTAACACCTGATGCCGGAACAATCTTCACACCCTCTGCGACAGGAAACTGCCGATATCAATTGCCGGGAAATGAAATGTGGAACGACATGATATTAGAGAAGATTAGGAAATATAATAACGCGAGTTCGGGATAAGGAATTAATGATTTTTTACCAAAAATAGTGGTGGCATAATTTGCAAAATAGCGAGATGTTTTGTAACTTTGTGGTTGACAATCAGAAGTTTAACCAAAACATTACTCGTTTGCGACAACGTTCAACATCTTTGCGGAACGTCTTTGTCATTCTGATCTCGTACATAACTCCAAGACTAAATACCTAAAGATTCAAACATTTCCAGTGGAGAGGAAAATGTTTCGACCCTACCAGCTCTCTTGTCTTCTTGAGAACGAAGATAACTACTTTTAGATTTTGTAGGCACTTTGTTAATCAACACACCAAGCGGGCAAGCGGAAACCGAATAATGAGCAAATATTTGGTTTTTAATGAAAAAACCTTTTACTTTGCGAAGTTGAACTCCACAAAAAGTTATTAGTTATGAAAGGAAAACAGATCTGCAAGGCGCTCAAAGAAATCAGGCTCAATATTGCTCAAGCTAATGATATCGATTATATTCCTGCTGAGTGTAATCACAAAGGCGATTGCTCTGGCACTTGCCCGCAATGTGAGAAAGAAATGCGATACATTGAGCAACAGTTGTTGCGTCGTCAAACCCTTGGCAAGGCAGCTGTGGTTGCAGGTCTTGCACTTGGAGCAACAAGCATTGCTCCTGCAATGGCACAGACATATCATAATGTGCCAAAAGTTGAGCAAAGCAAAGAGAAACTGAAGCCTGTTGATTGTGCACCAAATGACACTGCCGCAATAATTGTGCGTGGAACAGTTATTGATGAAACTAATGAGCCATTGATTGGAGCAATGATTCAGGTCCTTGATGAAAAAGGAAAAATAACAAAACTCGGTACTGCCACTGATTATTACGGACAGTTTGCAATTAGGGTTTCAAAAGGAAGTAAAGTACAGATAAGATATATTGGTTATAAGATAGTGACAAAGAAATTCAACAAGCCAGAGGAAAATCTCGTTATAAAATTGAAGGACGAGGATATGCAATTAACAGGAGAGGTTGTAATTGTTAAGCAAAAAACTATGCCTGATGTTGATTCTGACATCTATGAGATGAGATAGGTCAGTATCACTCTCTTTTACTACCACAAAATTATTTATTATGAAAGGAAAACAGATATGTAAGGCGCTAAAAGAAATCAGGCTCAATATTGCACAGGCCAATGACATCGAATATACTCCCGCTGAGTGTAATCACAAAGGCGATTGCTCGGGTACTTGCCCTCAGTGTGAAAAAGAATTGCGCTATATTGAGCGCCAACTGTTGCGTCGCCAAATTCTTGGCAAGGCAGCAGTGGTTGCAGGTCTTGCACTTGGAGCAACAAGCATTGCTCCTGCAATGGCACAGACATATCATAATGTGCCAAAAGTTGAGCAAAGCAAAGAGAAACTGAAGCCTGTTGATTGTGCACCAAATGACACTGCCGCAATAATTGTGCGTGGATGCATCGTCGATGAGTCTACTGAGCCATTGGCTGGGGCAACTATTACAGTCCTTGATAAAAAAGGTAAATTAACCGGCATAGCCACTGATTATTTCGGACAATTCGCCATCAGGGTTTCAAAAGACAGTAAGGTACAGATAAGTTATGTTGGTTATAAGACAGTGACAACGAAATTCACCGAGCCCGAGGAAAATCTTGTCATTGAAATGGAAGAGGATGACATACTCTTAGGTCCAGTTTTTATTAAAGAATGGATGCACGATTCTGATGCTGACATCTATGAGATGAGATAGGTCAGTATCACTCAGCAGGAGCTCGCCACCTGAACGCCTGCGGCTGGTGACGAGCCGGAAGATCATCGGCGAGCCGAAACGCCCTCATTCCCACCCCTCACAGCGACAAGTCGCTTCCCTCAAAACACCGTGCAATGGGCACACAGGATGCTTACTCAATAGTGCTGGCGCCGCCCTGCCTCCGCCGTCGGTTACGCTGTCGTGAGAGTGCTGCCCATGACCTGCCGCAACTCCGCTGCGCTACGTGTGCGCCAGTCATCGGGACGTGTCGCTCTTAACCTCGTGGTGGGGACGCTCCGAAGTCGCACGGCTGAATCCTACGCTAACGCAGGTGTCCGACCTGTTGCCATAACGACACCCGAGTTTCCTTCGTCAACATCGGGTATCGCCATGGCGGTCACAACTTGCTTTCAGCTTGACTTCGTCATGTGCTACTGCGTGCCACCGCACCGCGAGGGCGACACTCTACGCACACTCACTCCTTGGCTATACTGACGGACGCTGCGCTCTACAGCACGGCAGTCGCCATCACACGCAAGCATCCACTACTTTGCCCCTTGCACGGCAGAGAAGTGTTCGTCGCTTCGCTCCTCACTCAACAGGTAAAGGTCATGCAAGCATCACTGGAATAGCAAACATTAGCTGGGTGGAGTGAACAATGTTATCTTTTTATTAGCAAATTGATTGTATGCACTATCAATCCGCAACATCTTGGGGTGTTCAACGCCAAGCCTTTTCAGCGTGTTGTGAAAGCTTACTTCGTCACTTGCCATGTAAACCGAATCACACCTGGTGTCGATGGCTCCGTAACTGTTGCCTTTACAGCTAAAGTATATTATGGAATCTGTCACTCCCACTTGCACTACATTGCTTGTGATTGAACTTTCGTCTTTCTTGCCTAGATACCATATGGTGGTGTCATCAACTGCGTCCACTTGCCATGGCTTTATCAATGGCATTCTGTAATAGTCCCATGCACCAGGATCGGAATAGAATCCCAAACGAAGATAATCTGTAGCTTTTTCTTCTACAGCTTTTGTGGCATTCTTGGCCTTATTACAACAAGCAAGCATCGAAGCAATCAATATAAATACTATCGTTTTTTTTATCATGATCCATGTGATATTTATACTCGACAAAATTAATTAAATACTTATAATCAAGCAACATTTGTATGTTTTATTTCTTTTTGGGCTTTCAAATACTATGCCGATTACTATTATGTCATAATTGAAATTATAAAAAAGCATGATATTAACATAGTAAAGCAATTCGAACCTCTGCGCTCTCGGATTTATATAGTCTGTCGGCAATCAGTGCACGATGGTCGGTTAGGTCTTCGACATGGTGGCGGGAGTGCCGGATGTGCCAAAGGCTGACGGAGTGAGCTGATGGAAGCCACGGCAGAGCCACACGCATCCGGGACATGGCGGCACTATCGCTGCGGCCAACGCTTACAGAGGTCTTGAAAGTGCTGACCCCTTGCCATGGCGCAACTCTCCACTACGTTGCGAGATGCGCCACCCAGGGGCACGTGTCGCTCTTTCCTCATGGCCGGGACGCTCCGAGTTCGCACGGCAGAGAAGACTACGCTACGCAGGCTTCGCTCCCTTGACGTGACGAGACCCGAGTCTCCTGCGTCGACTGCGGGTCTCGCAGCTGCGCTCTCTAATGCAGGCTGAGATGGAGATGGAGGTGGCTGCCGTGGAGAAGAAGTATGACCGCGAGATAGCGGCGGCGCAGGGCAATGCCTACCAGACGAAGATGCTGGAGAAGAAGAAACAGCAGGAGGTGAAGAAGATAAAGGATGAGGCGAACCGCAAGATGTACGCCATGGAGGTGATGCAGGCAATAGCGCAGACCGCCACTGCTGCAATCAACGCCTACTCATCGGCTGCGGCGATTCCTCTTGTGGGCTACATCATAGCTCCTATAGCGGCGGCGATGGCTGTGGCGGCTGGTATGGTGCAAGTGGCTGCAATCAAGAAGCAACAGCAGTAGTCGGCTTCGGAAGGATACGCAAAGGGTGGCTTCACAAAGCCTGGTGCAGTGGACGAGGTGGCTGGAGTGGTGCACGCAGGGGAATGGGTGGCATCGCAGAAACTGCTTGCTTCGCCTGTGGCTCGCCCGTTGATTGAGGCGCTGGACTATGCGCAGCGGACAAACACTATCGGCTCTCTGCGTGGCAGTGATGTGTCACGCTCGATAACGGCACCAGCAGCTATCGCCAATATGCAACCGCAGATAATAGTTCAGGAGAATGCGGAACTTCGAGAGACAATCAAGCGACTGAAGGAGCGACTTGATGAGCCGTTTGTTACCGTGAACACAGTTACTGGTGATCTCGGTATCAAACAGGCGCCAAAGATTGATGAATAATAAAAGCCCGAAGAATAAGCGAAAATAGATAAAAATGACTATCTTTGCAGAAGTTATTAATCTCAAAATTATTTTAGTTATGAAGAAACTATTATTATCTCTTTCTTTATTTGCATCATTTGTTTTATGTAATGGACAACAAGTAGAACAATTGTTTTTTAATGATGTATATTGTTCATCGAACTACAATGATAACAAGAAATATGTGCCCTTATGTTTTGAATATAATCCATCAGCAGATAATTTTAATTTTGTGATCTATGTGGATAACTCTGCTAAATGGTCATTAAGTTTAGATAAGAATTCTTATTCTTGTCTGACCAAACTTTACAATTATAAAGAAGTATTCCCTGGTCTATATTCTAATGATGGGTTTATGTATACTTTATACAGATACAAACTAAATAGAAATAAAAACGCTTTTGATGCTGGTTTTGTTTATTTCTGGGGAAATAAATGTGTTGTAATGGAATATTTCTCTTGGGAAGATGAACAAAGAAAGAATTTATATATTTTTGAAGTTAGTGAGTCTGATATTAACAAGATTAAGAGTTTATTTGAAAAAGCTATATCTTCTAATCTTTTTAGGTCTTCACCATATGTGGAGTAAATCATACGTCTTTTATTTTATGGAACGATTGATTTACCTTTGTGTAAATCAATCGTTTTTTTTATGATACTTACAATTAACGGACAACAGATTGCGCTGAAGAAGGACGCGTCGATAGAGTACGTCTCAGAGAACCGCATATTCACGGATGCTGATGACTACAGCATGGAGATTGAACTACCTCTAGCAGGATGCTCACAGAACCTCGCAGTCTTTGGAATGCTGATACGCAAGGACGTGGATGCTGAGATAATCTACTATGACGCTGTGCTGCAGGACACGAACTTCTACAAAAGAGGAGCAGTGGTGATAACCGAGATTACTCACGAATATGTGAAGGTGCAGTTCCTCGAGAAAAGATCTTATCAGAACTTCTTCCCACGATTCGACGAGAAGTATATCAATGAGCTTGACCTAGGTGAATGGCCAGCTCTGACTCCATCGAACACAACGCCTCAGCAGATGTGGTCCCGATGGCAGGACTACACGGCGCTACCATTGGTGAACAACTCTACTGGCGTGATGCAGAACTGCGTGAAGTGGAACAGTTCGCAGAACCGGTATGAATGGAAAACCGATGGGGATAATGACGATGACTTGGACTATTCAAAAGGTTTCTCATTCCAGCCGAACCTGCTGTGGCTGACCAAGAAGATATGCGACGCTCTCGGTTATACATACGACTTCTCGATATGGGAGAACAGTAGTACAAGGTAAATGGTGAGGAATGTTAGAATATGTTAGAAAATGGTGACAAAAATCTCTTTTTTTTAATGACATTTGCCTTCCAAAACAGACAAAAAAAGCGGTTAATAAACGACCTAACTGTCTGTTTACTAACCGTTTCCTTGTTTCGTCGGGATGACTAGATTCGAACTAGCGACCCCACGCCCCCCAGACTTCTAATTTTGGTTAGCATCTGTCTGTGAATAACTATATTAACTTGTCTCTAATTTCATGTTCAAACACGTGTACAAACATTTTTAATAACAATGCGCCTAAATCCCAGAAAGGGGGCATAAGTTACTTGCCTGATTTTAGTATTACAGAGTGAAGCAAATTGACCTCTTGCTCCAGTTCCTTGATGCGCTCGTCGCGACGGTCAAGCATATCAAGCAGACGGTTGATGGTGTTTTGCTGCTCATCAATACGTGCCAGGAATGTCTTCATGGCTCCATCATTGTCATCTGTTTCTAGAGCGTACAGATACAGGTCCTTAATCTTAAGCTCCTTTTGCAGCGTTTCCTGGAACTCTTTTGACGGACTTGATTTGCCGCTCTCAATATATGAGACATAACTCTGCGGATAGTCTAACCTTTTTGCGAGCTGGGTTTGCGTCAATCCACGCTCTTTTCTAATACGCTTTAAATCAAGCTTTTTAATCATATCAAAAAACTAACCCTTTATTTTTTAACAATAATTTATATCAAATATCACTTATATTTTAGATAATTGTATATATCTTTGCAATCGGAAAGTCAAAAATATATGCATCTCTAAGCGATATTCTTGTAACTATCTGCAAAATTACATATATTTCTTGATACTGCCAAAAAATATGATAATTATTTTTCAAAATATTGATACATCATATTTATTTTCAGTGAATTTAAAAGTTAAGACTATGTGTAACAAGACATTATTGGAAATCTACAAAGAGAGAAAAGTTTTACCGTCACCTGCAATGAATTTCGTCAACGAGTTGTCGGCAGTCACAACACGCAGCGTGACCACAGTACAAGGTTGGTTGACAGGCAAATACCGCCCTGACATCAACACTCAAAGAGTACTTGCACGGCATTTCAAGACTGAGGTGTCAATATTGTTCCCTCCAAAGGAAGAAGAGTCATGATAGCTACCGAGCCAAAAGTGGCGCAAACAGCCCGGTACTCACTGGAGGAGACGGCCCAGCTTCTCGGTGTCCATCCGAACACTGTAATTAGGTACGTCAAATCGGGTAAGCTTCGTTATGGTGTGCGTCGCACCAACCGCAGGAAGTTTTACACAGGGTTTGAAATCTTACGCTTTTGGCGTTCAGAAATTTAAGAATTATGTTCGGTTGGATAGCATTATACAGAGCGATCATGGAACATTGGATATGGAACACAAGTCCGCATCGCTTCAAGAGATGGGTGTATCTTCTCTTTTGCGTTGCATGGCAGGAGAAGGTCATCGGATTCGGTGACAAGGAAGTCAAACTCAAACGCGGTCAGATGGTTACGAGTGTTCGCCGTCTCATGGGATTATGGGGCACAAACAGCACGACGGTCAAAAACACCCTTGACGCTTTTGTGGAGCACGGAATGATAAAACTCCAAAAAGAGACAAACATGACCATCATTACCGTGGTGAATTATGACAAATATCAAAATGCTTTCAGCGAGATTAATCATTATGATTTTCCACCCCCCCAGGCACAAGGTTGGGGACAGGGGTGGGTACAGAATAAACAAGATATAATGTATAATAAAACAAATAACAATGATTTTTCTCAACTCTCTATGAGCGAAGAAGATTTTTTTGAGGAATTCAAAAAAAGTGATCTCGCTATTGAATATGCGATGAAGGAGCTTAGTCTAGACAAAGATGGAGTATTGCAATGGCTAGAAAAGTTTCGTGATTATTGCAGATATGGAGATAAGAAACACACTGGTATCTCTGACTTCAGATTGCACTTCGTGAGGTGGAGTGAGCAAAAAATTAATAATCAAAATGGACTTAACAGAGAACAGAAATCTAACAAAAGAACCGAAGATAAACGCTCAGCGCGTCGCGGAACTGATGCAGGCGATAAATCGGAGAAAGATTACGACACCTCGTTTTAGGTTCAACATGAGCGAGCAGGATGCAGCGGACTTGTTGGCAGCACACTACCTGTGGGTGGTTCAAGACAGGCGAGGCAAATTTAAACTGGACAGCAACACGCAACGCTGCATTCTTTCTTTGGCGAAATATCTTACACAGCACGAACCTAAATTTGGTGTTATGTTCTGTGGATCTTGTGGAAATGGCAAGACCACACTAC
This sequence comes from uncultured Prevotellaceae bacterium, assembly GCA_947167995.1. Taxonomy (GTDB): domain Bacteria; phylum Bacteroidota; class Bacteroidia; order Bacteroidales; family Muribaculaceae; genus Sodaliphilus. The sequence continues at coordinate 4,085 of CAMVKS010000041.1, read as the reverse complement.
TCTATGCCCTTCAGAGTGCGGTTAATTTCTTGAATGAACGACGACACTTCAAATTCATAGAAGACATGTACAGCACCTATAGAGTAGGATTTCAAATAATTGACGTGAGGTATATACTTCAAGTAGCTAACGATGACATCAAATTCAAAGACTTGTGTAATAGGAATATGCTTGCCATAGATGACATGGGCAAAGAACCAGCAGAAATAATGAACTATGGCACTGTCATGAATCCAGTCATCGACTTGTTGGAACAGCGCTACCAAAGACAAGCCTTCACGGCGATAACGACAAACCTAACCGCAAAAGAAATAAAAAGCAAATACGGAACTCGAATCTCAGACCGCTTCAAAGAAATGCTTGAAGTTATCGTCTTTCAGGACATAGGATATCGTGACTACTTTTGTGATAACACATAAAAAGAGACACGCAATGAGTGAAGTTCTGATACATCTGAAATTGGATAATTATCTAGCGCAATGGCTGATCAACGAGAGTGGAGGAGTTCCAGTGGTGTTCAAGAAGCATTCAGTGGAGAATGACATCTTGCACTGCAATCTGAAGGAAAGACCTTTGTTTGGACGCAAGGACAAGCCAGGAAATGGAAAACTGCCGATTGCTCTGCCATATTTCAAAGACAGAGACCCTCGTAAATACTGCTTCCTGTCTAAGCCGGCACGTCTCGCATTGGCGGAGTGCATAAGGAGCCGCTTTGTGCTCGAGCTGTGGAAGGACCTCCATAGGTTCGGCAACATTGGCAAACGAAAGCAGGATTTGATATGGGCATGGATGGACGCGCATGGCATCGAGATGACCGAGACGAACTGGAACACCATCGCGAAAATATATAAACGTAAGCGTGACATTTATAGGAAAAAGAAACAGCGGGAGAAGGTAAAAAAAAGTTAAAATATTTCGACTTCCTACACCCTGAAATCCAAAATGTCCCTCACTTTTTATCAACATTTATCAACATTTTTCACTATTATGAAGTCAACAACCTCACTACCAGGCATTAAGAGTGTTGGTTTTGTGCCTTCAGAAATGCTTCAAAGGCAGATAATGCTTAAGCATCTCGCTGGCTTGCCTGTCGGGTTGTTCACTGATGTCAAGCCTATTGAATTTTGTGGTGTACCCACTTGTACTGCGGTCTCTAGCTACAATAATAACGGCAGGATTGAGCAAACGACATTACGATTTCAAACGTTGGATGAATTACCTTCATCTCCACACATCGCTTTTGTAATCACAGACTGCAATGACCAGGCTTATATCATAGGGCAGAGAGAAAAACCTAGACCTATAGTGAAAATCACTCGACAGACAGGAACGCCAGACGGCGATCCAGCTGTGAAGGACGTAGAGGTGACCCTCTATGCCCAGAAATCACTTATTCCTTGCACAATTTGAGAACAGATACATCCTATTCATCAATACTAACCTTTTTTCAGACGACTGGCGTTGGGAAACGGTGGTCGTTTTTTCCAATGAAACACACAAACAATAATTAGATTTTATAAACATAAATAAATTACAGATTATGAAGGATATACAAAAAAATGCTATAAAGTACATTGAGCAAGTTATTAAGCTTGAACCGAGAGAACGGCTAGTAAAGTGGTATTTAGATAGCATAGCAAAGTATGTGCCGACAATGATATTTATAGGCAGAACTGAAGATGATATAATCGCGCTCTATATGCACTCTCCAGAGGATGATGATGACGAACAATTAATAGATTATTGCTTTACTGTAGTAGTGTCGATGATTGAAGATTCAGATATTCGCTCAATTTTGCACAAGTCTTTCATCTATTACTTTTCAAAGAATGTTGAGAAATGGGAAGAAATAAAGCGTGAAATAGAAACGCGCCTTCAACTCAAAAACAAGGATAAAGATTTATGATTTTATACAGATTGCTTGACAGATATACAATAAAAGAAGAAGATGGCGCTGTTATAATTGTCGATGACCATTCAGAATCATCCATCAGTCTAAAGGATGGTAAATGCGTGGTGACATATTTTGGCTCCCTAACACCAGAACAACACAGGCTTGCTCTTGAGGAAGAAATAAGGAGGTTGAAAGAGAGAGGAGTCGGAAACTTATATCCCATAGGTGAAGACCTAAAATCATTATGGTAATAATATAAGGAATTAGGTAATTTTTTTTCTTAATGTAATTTTTGGTAATGAAAGAATGTTGTTTAAAATTAGAAAGTTTTATAGTTATTGATTGAATGTAAAACCTTTGTTGAAGTATTTACGTAAGTGGCTTCGTTGGGAAACGAGGTCACTATTCCTCTCTCAAAAGATACATTTGGATTAGATGTTGTATTTTTATGGTTATTTATGTAGTATTTCTTATGATTAATTCTTAGGTGCTTCGTTGGGAAACGAGGTTCCTTTTTTTATCCTGCTCCACGTCTGCGCTCTCTTTTGGTCTCCATTCATTGCGGGAAAAGGTGGGTTCATAGCCGTAAGATTTAAGTTAAACATTTCCTTGCCTTCACCGCTTGCCTTTACGCTGCAAAGTTATTCCGCTCTACTCACTAGCAAGGCCAGGCTACGTTGCTTCTGAGAATTCTCCAGCCCTTCGGGTAGTAATTCTCAGGCAAGCCTTGCTCTCTGTGAGGGCGAACGGACTTTGCAGGCAGTGTAAAGGCGAAGCTATAAGTGACGGCAAGATCAATGATGTTTAACTTTTTAAATAATTACTGCTATGAATGAATTATCTCTTTTCAGTGAATCAATGAATGGTGCCCAGAGCACTGACATGGAGCAGAGCGTAAAGGCTCTCTCAAGTTCTAACAATCTCAATAATGTTGAGGTTTCTTGTGATGAGGTTGACGAGATTGACCTCGCTGACTTTAAGCATGACTACCGCACCGGTGAGCCTGCCCTGTATGTGGGTACTTACGCTAAGTACAATAATTCCGACTTGACCGGGGCCTGGATTTCAATAGCCAAATGCGCTGATTATGACGAGTTTATGCGCGTGTGTTACTTCCTCCATCGTGACGAGGAGGATCCCGAACTGATGTTCCAAGACTGCGACAACATCCCCGAGTGCTGGTACTCTGAGTGTGGCCTCGATGAGGAGACTTTCGACCTTATCAAGGCATACGCTGAACTAGACGAGGATGAGCAGCGTGCATACGAGGCTTTCCTGGACCTTCGCTGCGAGTCTGACCTGACAGTGGATGACTTCCGTGAACACTACTGCGGTGAGTGGCACTCCGAGGAAGAGTTCGCGGAGAACCTGATCGAGGAGCTGGGAATCCTTGACGAGGTGCCCGAGCATCTGAGACGCTTCTTTGACGTTTCGGCCTACTCTGACGAACTTTTCCGCTATGATTATGACTATACTGACGGATTCGTGTTCCGTACTACATAGTGGTAATTATCTGTGAAAGAGCCGCCTTCGGGCGGCTTTTTTGTTGCCCCATAGTAACCGAGGACTGACTGCCTACAACTGAAAAATGTCTTTTAGATGATGGTTGTTCCATTATAATTTTGTAGCAGTAAAATTTATCTAAACCTATGAAAAACACAAATTACCACCTTCATCTGAAGGGGTACGTGGGCGGTTGTGACTTTGACCGTAACTACGTGGACTATATCCTTGCCAAGAACGAGGGGAAACCGGTGAACGTGCTGATCGACAGCTTAGGCGGGTCGCTGGCGACAGCTCTCTCGATCGCCAGCGCTTTCCGTGCGCATGGCGATGTCACCGTGCACTTCGTGGGGATGAACGCGAGCGCGGCGACCATCGCCTCGCTCGGAGCCAAGCACATCTCCATGGACTCCTCGGCAATGTACCTGGTGCACAAATGCAGCGCGGAATTCTTTGAGTGGGGCTCGCTGAACGCTGACCAGCTCGCAGAGGTGCGCGACAACTGCGAGGCTGCCATCCGTGACCTGAACAAGCTGGACAACAACGTGGCCAGCATGTACGCAGGGAAATGCAGCAAGAAGCAGGAGGCTCTCCTGGATCTTATGCGTGAGGGTGGATGGCTGACAGCAGCAGAAGCTCTGGAATGGGGATTCGTGGACGAGGTGACTCAGTTCAACGAGGAGAAACC